>NZ_CP014167.1:4400000-4700000 GCF_001685395.1 Paenibacillus yonginensis
TGCATCGGCTGCAGCGGTCCGGGCGGGACGAACCTGGTGACCGGAGCGGCCAACGCGATGCGCGAGCACCTGCCGGTGCTCTTCATCACCGGAGCCGTGCCGATGAATACGGTAGGCTTGAACGCTTCGCAGGAGCTGGATGCGGCACCGATCTTTGCGCCGGTCACCAAATACAGCGTTCGTGTCAGCGAGTCCAAAGATGTGCTGGCTGAAGTGGCCAAAGCGGTCGAAATCGCCGTATCCGGCGTGCCGGGGCCGGTGCATGTGGCCCTGCCGATTGACGTGCAGGCCGGACAGGTGGAACATGCGGAGCTGCCGGCGCCTGCCGTCAGAACCCCGCTCGTGCCGGATGCCGACACGATCAAACGAGTAGCAGAGGAGCTTGCGAAGCGCAAAGACGGCATCATTATGGCCGGACAAGGCATTCGCGGCTCGGTGGATCAGCTGATTGAGCTGGCTGAGCTGCTGAACTGGCCGATTGTGACAACTCCGGTAGCCAAAGGATATCTGACAGAGGACCATCCGCTGAATGCCGGTGTGTTTGGTTTTGCCGGTCATGAATCGGCTTCCAGCCTGATCAATACGGAAGTGCCTGACCAGGCGCTGCTGGTGATTGGCTCCAGCCTGGGAGAGACGGCTACAAACAATTACAACGCGAATCTGAACAAAGGACGTTTCACTGTGCAAATGGACTTTGATTCATCGGTGTTCGGCCGCAAATATCAGGTGGATATTCCCGTGCTAGGCGATATCAGCCTCAGCCTGCTGTTCCTGATTGACGAGCTTCGCGCTCTGGGGCTGGAGAAGAAAGGGCGCGGCGAGCTGCGGACAGTGGAGAAGCCGGAGCCTCATGTGCTTACGGAGGAATACAATACCAAAAATGTGTTCACGGCCCTGCAATCCAGCCTGCCGGCCAATACCCGGTATACGGTGGACATTGGCGAGTTCATGTCTTACGTGATTCATTATATGCGTGTGGTTGACCGGCACAGCTTTGATATCAACGTGCATTTCGGCGCGATGGGCAGCGGCATCAGCTCGGCTATCGGCGCCAAGCTGGCCGATCCGGAGCGGCCGGTAGTCAGCTTGACGGGCGACGGCTGTTTCTTCATGCACGGTATGGAAGTGCTGACCGCCAAAGAATACAACCTGCCGATCCTGTTCGTCGTTATGAATAATGCCCGGCTCGGCATGGTTTATCATGGTCATAACCTGCAGTACAAACGCACGCATGCTTCATTCGATCAGCAGGAGACGAATATTGCAGCGATGGCAGCAGCCATGGGACTGCCGAGCTTCCGGGTGAGCAGCCTGGAGGATTTGAACCATGAATTTCTGCAAGGTTTCGCGGATCTGAAAGGTCCGGCCGTGTTGGAAATCGCCTTGAAGGATAACAGTATTCCGCCGATGGGCGACCGCGTGAAGTTCCTTTCTTCGTTTGGCAAATAAGCGCACACCAAGAATGCATGAAAGCGCCAGGAAAGTTTCCTGGTGCTTTTTTCTTTTGACGGCGGGTGTCTTGCGAACTTGGAGGGGAGTGGGATCGTAAGGGGCTTCACTGATTACGGCGTGATGTCTGCTAATTATTACGCTATACATGACATATAAAGTTATGTTATTTTACCTATGGTTAATGAAAAATCAGCATTTATTTACGAAAAAGGCTTGACTGCACGTCAGGTTTGCCTAATAATAGGATTCATATTAAGCGTCTTTCATAGATACACCCGAAGTTGTGATAGATTTACTGACATGAAAGGGTGCGGGAATGATGGTATGCGCTGGCGATTTCAAGCAGGAGATTCTGAGGATTTACAACGCGATAAACAAGAAAATGTTTAACGCCGGTGTGAAGCAGCAGAAGGTCGATTTTGTCGGCAATAAGATCATTATTCTGTCCAAGAACGCCAGAGTTCCAGTTCTGAAGCTGTTGGACGAAAGTTATCCGCAAACGACCCGCCAGCTGGACCTGCTGCTCTTTCAGCTGATCAAACAGGAAATCAAGGAAGAATTGAGGAAACAGTTTCAATTAAATACCGTCACCGTGCTCAAAGACTATGATACAGAGACCGAATTATCCGGTACGATCATTATTCTTGAGCGTGACGTGGAGGATTATCTGAATGAACTCCCGGAACTCCGATAGAAAGCACCTTCAAGCCCGGACTTGAAGCGTGATTTCAGGAGAGCTGGTTGATCGTCAGTTTGGAACCTGCTGCAGATGCGCCTTGGCGTTTTGCGTGCAGTGGACTGGACTGGCGATTTTTTATACTCATTTTTAGGATTTCAGAAAAGTTTCAAGTCTATTTTTCACGAGGAGGAGACAGGGATGACCCACAAAATCGAAATTAAGGGCGTCAGTAAATGGTTTCGCAGAAACGGTGAAAATATCGCGGCTATGCAGGAGACCAACCTGCAGATCGAAGCGGGGCGTTTCGTCAGTATTATCGGTCCCAGCGGATGCGGCAAGTCTACCTTGTTCAATATCATCGCCGGTCTGATGCCTCCGTCTACGGGTCAAGTGCTGGCCGATGGCGAGAACATCGTCGGCAAAGCCGGCCATGTCGGCTACATGCTCCAGAAGGACATGCTGCTTCCGTGGCGGACGATTATGGACAACATCATTTTGGGCATGGAGGTCCGGGGCGTTCCTTATAAGGAGGCCGCGAGCAGAGCGCTGCCGCTGATGGAGAAATACGGGCTTAAAGGGTTTGACAAGCATTACCCGAAGGAGCTGTCCGGAGGGATGCGCCAGCGGGCCGCGCTGCTGCGGACACTGCTGTACGACAGGGACATCATTTTGCTGGATGAACCGTTTGGAGCGCTGGATGCACAGACCCGATTGACCATGCAGAACTGGCTGCTGCAGATTTGGGCCGATTTCGGCAAAACCGTCCTGTTCGTTACCCATGACATTGATGAGGCGATTTATCTGGCGGACGATATTTACGTCTTCTCTCCCAGACCAGGCCGGATCAAGTCCAAAATCACGGTTACGATGCCGCGGCCGCGCCATACCGAAGATATGACCTCTCCGGCGTTCATGGAGCTGAAGCATCACCTGATGGATCTGCTGTCAGCCGGCCACGAGGATGTGGAGCATATTTCATAGCCGCACTAGACACTAGCCTTTAATCCTAAATAACAAATATGAGGAGGAATGAAAGATGGAAACTGCACGCCAAGATGCTTTTGTCATTCATACCGTTAAAGCCGTGCCGCCATCCGCCGAGCCGGTGAGAAGCCTGGAAACGGACTCGGTTCCGCTGATCCTGGACGAGGAGGCCTTGGCCCGCAAAAGGTCACGCCGGATCGCCATCGGCCGCCTGCTGGTTGCTGTAATGATCTTTGTGGTTTGGGAGCTGTTCACCCGTTTCGGCTGGATTGACAAATATTACTGGAGTTCGCCGAGCGCCATTGTCCAAACGATGTGGACCGGTCTTACGCAAGGCACCCTGCTGGCGGATATCGGCTATACCTCTGCTTCGACGGTGATCGGCTTTATTGCCGGAACTTTGTTTGGCTCTGTGCTAGGCTTGTCCTTCTGGTGGTCGAAATCCTATGCCGGCATCAGCGAACCGTATTTGATTATTCTTAACGCACTGCCAAAGCTGGCCTTGGCGCCGGTGCTGGTGATTCTGCTTGGGATCGGCTTTTTCTCCAAGGCAGCGCTGGCGTTCTCGATGACGGTGGTGGTCTCGGCTCTCTCGGCCTACAGCGGTGTTAAAAGCGTTGACCCTGATATGGAGAGGCTCATGTACTCCCTGGGCGCCAAACGCCGTCAGGTATTCGCCAAGGTGGTCGTTCCGTGGTCGATGCCGTGGATGATCAGCAGTTTGCGGATCAATATCGCTCTGGCGCTCGCCGGTGCGATCGTCGGCGAGTTCATCGCCTCCAGCAAAGGCGTCGGCCGGATGATCATGTATGCAGGCACGATCCTGGACATCAACCTGGTTTGGGTAGGCGTTGTGGTGCTGTCGGCGCTGTCCATAGTCATGTACTGGGGCGTTGTTCTTCTTGAGAAATGGCTGGCCAAAGGTTTTGTGAAGTAAATGGTGAGTAAATAAAAAATTCAAAAGGGATAGGGGAATCGGGTATGAAGATCAAAAAAAGAGCGATACCGCTGCTGCTGCTTCTTGCATTAAGTATGGGACTGCTGTCCGCCTGCGGCAATAAAGAGGCCGGGACGGCCGATGCCGCCGCTGCCGGAAGCGGCAAGCTGAAGAAGATCGTCATCGCCGAACCGCTTCATTCTACCGGTTATCTGCCGCTTTATTTGGCGCAGCGGGAGGGTTATTTTGCCAAGCAGGGGCTGGATGTGGAAGTGATTCAGGCTGCGGGCGGCGCCCATATCACGGCGGTGGTCAGCGGCGATGCCTGGGGCGTTATTGGCGGCGTGGAATCCAATGCGCTGGGCAATAAGAACAGCTCCGACCCGATCGTATCGGTCGTGAACACGGTCAACCGCGCTAACGTTTATCTGGTCGCCAAGAAAGGACTGGCTCCGGCAGGCGATTCACCGGAACAGATGAAGGAGTTCCTGAAGGGGAAGAAAATCGCGGCAGGCCGCCACGGCGGTACGCCAAACCTGCTGACCCGCTACTATCTGATCAGCCTGGGGCTGGATCCGGAGAAGGATGTTACGCTGCTTGAGCCGGCAGATGCTTCAACCGTGGTCACCATGGTTCAGCAGGGGGCGGCTGATATTGCCAACGGCGCCGAACCCCAAATCAGCGATGGCGTAGCCAAAGGCGTATGGGATGAACCTTTTTACAAGTTCCATGACCTTGGCGACTTCTCATATTCCGTGCTTAGCGTCAAGAAATCCACGATTGAGAAGGACCCGGAGACGGTGCAGAAATTCACGAACGCGATTCTGGAAGCATTAAAGACCGTGCAGTCCGATAAGGAGCTGGCGACCAAAGACCTGAAAGCCGAATTCCCTACGCTGTCGGATGACGCGATTAAAGCCTCCATGGACCGGGCTTATGCGGATAACCTGTGGAGTCTGGACGGTCAGATCTCCGAAGCGGCGGTCAAGCAGGATATGGACGTGATGATCCAAACCGGGATTTATTCGGGAGATTACAGCTACGCGGACCTGGTGGATATGCAGTTTGTGAATCAGGCCAAATGAGAAGGTTGGCATTTTATATAAATCCAATAACGAGGTGTGACTATGAAGACATTGCAGGAGCTTGTAACGGACAAGAAAGCCGCTGTTGTCATTGTTGATGTGCAAAATGATTACTGCCATCCGGAAGGTTCATTAGGTCAGAGGGGCGCCGATGTCAGCGGCGTAGCGGAGATGATGCCGAATTTGCACCGGCTGCTGGACAGCGCGAGAGCGCATGAGGTGCCGCTGATCTTCATCCAGACCTTCCATGAGGATGCCACGGATTCGGAGGCCTGGAGGGAACGGTCGGCCGGCAACTCGGCCCAGGTCTGCCGCAAGGGCAGCTGGGGAGCGGAGTTTTTCGAAGTGGAGCCTGCAGCAGGAGAAATTATTGTCAATAAACACCGGTACAGCGCTTTTATCAACACCAGGCTCGACACGGTGCTGCGCACGCTTGGCATTGAGACGCTGATCATGACGGGCGTGAGCACCAATGTATGCGTGGAATCGACGGCCCGGGACGGCTATATGCTGGATTACCATATTGTGATGCTGAAGGATGCCTGTGCTTCGTATTCCCGGGAGGCGCATGACATGACGATGACCAATATCAGCGGTTACTTCGGTACCGTCACCGACACGAGCGAGGTTATTCAATTATGGGATTACAGCCGGGAAACAGCCGCGCTGCGCTGATCTCCGGCCGGGAACTGGCTGAAGGTGAACAGGGAAGACGCTGGTTAACGCCGTATACCATCTGCCTGGGGGCCTTCCTGTCGAATCTGTCGGCCGGCATGTTCAACATCGCGCTGGTGGACATCTCCGGTGATTTCGGGGTCCAGCTGGCCTCCTCGCAGTGGGTGGTGACCGTTTACCTGCTGATGATTACGATCTGTTTGCCCGTGATGGGCAAGCTGGGCGATACGTTTGGCAAACAGAAGATTCATAATACAGGTTATTTTCTCTTTATGCTGGGTGCGCTGCTTTGCGCTTTGGCGCCTTCCTTCAGCCTGCTCGTTGTCTTCCGGATTCTGCAGGGCTTCGGGGCATCAATGTATCAGGCGACGAACATGGCGCTGATCGTCTCTGTCTATCCGGAGCGCCAGCGCGGCAAGGCTTTGGGGCTGATCAGCACCTTTGTGGCTGCCGGCTCGATGACCGGGCCAAGCCTGGGCGGCTTCCTGATCGAGTGGTTCTCCTGGCGCACGAATTTCTGGCTGCTGGCCGCGGTGGCTTTGGGGGCCTGGCTTCTAGCCATGAAGTATATCCCCAAAGAACGCCGGTCCGGCCAGCAGAGCCTGGATTTCATGGGTGCTGCGCTGTTCGCTGCGGCGTTGACTGGTCTTGTAACGGCGCTAGGCATGGGCGGAAGCTGGGGCTGGACATCCCCGGCTGTGCTGCTGCTCCTGCTGCTGTTTATGGCAGCGGCTGCGGGGTTTATGGTCTGGTGCCGGCCGGGGCGCTGGGGGGAGCGGAGGTGGAGGGGGGCTGGCGTTAACGGCTCCTGGGAAGGTCAAGCCGATGACAAAGATAGAAGCTTGTCGGATTCTCATACCGATGCGGCTGCCTCCCCTGTCCTTGGGGGCCTTTCGAGCTCCCGTTCCCATCCTTCACGGGCGTCCGCCCCGTTTCTGGATCTGGACCTGTTCCGCGACTTCCGCTCGAGCACCGGCATCCTGATTACGATCGTCAGCTATATGTCCGCTTTCGCGGTGCAGCTGCTGATGCCGGTGTTCCTGCGGACGGAGCTTGGCATCAGCCCGGCAAGCACAGGGCTGATGATGATGGGCTATCCGCTGGCGCTGATTCTATCCGCGCCGATCAGCGGGAGCCGCTCGGACAAGCAGGGGCCGATTCCGCTGATGACCAGCGGACTTATCGTGATGGCCGCGGCGCTGGCCGTGCTGGGCGTGATGACGCCGTCTTTTCCGCCTTACGTGATCGTGGTCATGATTGTGCTGCTGGGCGCGGCCATGGGGATGATCTCTTCGCCGAACAACAGCCTGGTGATGAGCCGGGCGCCCAAGCAGCAGGCCGGACTGGTCAGCAGCATGCTGGCCTTGTCCCGGAACCTGGGCATGATGTTCGGCACGGCTGCGGCGGGTTCCCTGCTGGCCAGCGGGGCCGATGCAGGAAGCGGCGGGGGAGCCGCGCTGACGGCGTACCATACGGTATTTTCCATGTGTGCGCTGCTGGTAGTGGTGTTTCTGTCCCTGTTCCTGCTGGCCTCTCGGCAATCAAGGAGGAGACAGACTGAGGAGTCGCAGGCGGCGGGGCGTTGAGAGGAATTGATGAGTTGGAGACCATGAGGAAGGTAGATCGAGGGCGGTGGAAAGGCAGTTGAAATTGAAAGGCAATTGAGCAATTGAAAGGCAGTGTAAGGATTATTCCTTGGCACTGCCTTTTGTTGTGCAGCAGATAACGTTTGTGTTTGCTCCCGTTTGGGAACTAATAAAGCTGCTCTAATTTCCGCTGATTAATCTGGTAAACATGGTCACTTAGCAGGTCAATATCCTCCTTATTATGACTTGTCAGCAAAATAGTTTTCCCGGCCTTTTTGAAGTCAAGCAGCATCTGCCGAATGTTGGTTACACTGTCTTGATCCAAGCCGTTAAAGGGTTCATCAAGCAATAACACTTCCTGATTTTCCATAATAGCTTGTTCCATAATAGCTTGGCAATGGCTAGTTTTTGCTTCATCCCCAAGGAGGAGTTTTTTACTTTCTGCTTCAGCTCAGGATCTAAACCGACCCGCCGCATCACTTCTTTAATGTCCTGGTCGGTGATCAAACGTTGAATATCGGCTAATTTTTTCAGGTTCTCAAATCCGGATTTGCTCGGGATATAACCTGGGCGATCAATAATAATGCCCAAGTTTTTAGGGAAGGTGGTTCGTTTTGTCCGATATTTGGGATCCATTTCGATGGTTCCTCCATCTGGTCTCATGAACCCGCAGATCATTTTGAATAATACCGATTTCCCGGACCCATTAGGACCTATGATTCCATATATGCGGCCACTGTCGAACGAGGCGGCGGCCTGCTCAAAAAGCAGAGTTCCTCTAAATGAGTTGCTGAGGGTTAATGAGAATCCTTCCTTCGATAATCCGAAAAATTGGCCATAGAAATAGTCCCAAATGCTATCCAATGAGTTTGTTTGCCCAGTTGCCGACGACAACAGGCCAACCAAACACAGAAGGAAATAAGTCCAATAGGCTTTGGTTTCTTTGATCCAGGTAAAGATTTTGAATCGAAGCTTTGAAAGCCACACGATTAAATATAGATAGACTATTATTCCAACCAGATAACGAATGGAAACACCCACGATGGAAAAACATAGACGGTTGAGGACAAAATCATGAGGATTCTCCATTTTAAGCCAAGCCATCCAAGGGGGAATCATTGGATAGTAGGCAAGGCGCCAAAGACCGACCTGGATCTTTGGAAGTTGGCCTTAGGCAGTTTTCTCCATGTATCTTAGAAGTCACTACAAAAATATTACATAATGCCTATAAGAAAAGCAGCGCCAGTGATTTGTCCTTTCGACTATTAAAGGCCAATATGTTACTGACCGGCCCGGTGATGGAGCACTGTTCATAGCCAACTGCTCGATTCTCTAGTTTCCTACTAAACCTATAACCTCTGTAATATCTTGATTCAAAGAGGCCATAGCGGATGTATACGCTGATCTCGCAATAAATTCCTTCGGATAACTCGTAATATTATACAAACTCAAATCATTGGTAGATTGTGTCCATAGTTTAGAACTTATTGTTTTTAGTAAGACCTTCACTTGCTCCCACCTTTCAGGGAAATCTCGGGCGTCTTTTTGTGTAAATAAATATTTATTCAACTGATATATCATACTTTGTAAATTCTTGTTCGTTTCGATAATATTATTAAGTTCATAATGATATTCACTACTATCCATTTTTTTGATTAACATTTCTAGGTACGAATAATAATCAGAACTACTTCCCATTAAATATCCTTGGGAAAATAAATACGCTTCATTGGGTCTATTATACTTCTGGCTTTCTATTGCTAATAGAAATCTATAAGCACTTTGTATACGACTCGAGTAATTAGTAAATATACTAGATTTTTCTTCATTAACTAACTCTTGGGTTGCAGAAGTTTTGTCCAGGTTGTGGTTAGTCAAATAGAATTGTATTAAATTTGAAAAAAGCACAGCTAAAGCTGTAATAACAATACACTTGATTAAAAAATTTTTTTTCAATTGTTCAGCCACCCCTCTATATAAAACATATTTAAATAAAAATAAAGTAAATGGAAACTCACTCCATTTACTTTATTTTATCAATTTTGTATTAATTTGAAAGTGTAACTGAAGCAGTAGCCGCCTTCGACCAGTTTGTTTCTTTGGATGTTACTGTATAGTTGATACCTACACTGGCTGAACTACCCCAAGTCCAGGATGCTGTTCCTGTATATGTCGTTGTCTTGGAAGTCAAATCATAAGTATGGGTATATTTTGCTGCTGTAGTTGTTTGCCCTGTCGTTTTTGCAGATAATTTTGCATAAGCGCTTACTGAAGTTGTATTTTCGGCGTCAAAGTTGTCATAGATATTAAATAGTATTGTTCCTGCATTTCTTTGATCAGCATCAGCCAACCACATATTTGCACCGGATGTTCCATTCGCAACGTAATCAATTTTTTTAGGGTCCCAATTGATGGAGACTACATCATATGAGGCTGGGTAGCTTTCATAAGTGGCATTAACAGGAAGCGTATCTTGTTTTACGACTTGTACCCAAGCATAGTATCTTCCACTATCTTTTGTAATATAATTGGTAAGAACTCTTAGATGTGGTTCAAGTGAGTTAATAGACAGTCCCCCATCACGGCTAAGTTCATTTCCTTCATCATCTAAAATCACGGAATTACTTGACAACACTTCAATGCCTTTGGAATTCAAGAACTGTATAATATCCTGATGAGTGGCGCCTTGATCTGTTATTTGATCAACTTGCCGTAATACTTGGCCAAAATCCTCGTCATCCTGAACTGCATTTGCATCTGCACCAGCAATTCCTGATAAGCTACATAAGACAAAAGAGATGGCTAATAAAAAACAAACTTAATCTTCTTCACCTATATAATCCTCCTTGATATATTTTTGGTATAAAACCAATTATTAGTATAATTCACCATATAAATAAGTAATCCAAAGGATTTTTAAATCTTCGGATGTGCAATGGAAATATTCACTTTTGTTGCTGTTGATTGGACAACGGCCTAAAGAAACACTCAAAGAGCTGGAGCCGGATATTCGTAGCCTTGCCTACCATCCTAGTACAAGTGAACAAGAGGAAGGGGATGAACTGGCCAAGGAAACACTAACCGGCTTGTTGTGTTGAAGTCATTTAGGAAAAGAAAATAGAAATCTTGAAGTAACTGTTATTCCGAATCAGTATAATAAAATCTTTTTTAAACAGAATTGAATATCATTCGATGTACCAAGGAGTGCCCACAAGTATGGAATATAAGCCGCGTTGGTTGAAAATGCTTAAAAGTGGTTTGGATTTGAAATCAAATAATAAATTTATGTATGCAGAACAAAACCACATGAGCTAGCCCATGTGGTTTTGTTCTTCGTCCCTTATTTAAAATCTAAACCTCACAAATCCATATACTTTTCCCGCAGCGTCTGGATGATTGCGCCCATCGTTTGGCCCTTGAAGGCATCTGGAACAGGCTGCCCGCCCGGATGAGCATAGTAGAGGCTTTCCATGCCGTCCTGCTCCTCGGCTGTATAACCCAGTCCGATCAGCTTGCTGCGCAGCTCTTCCGGCAGGCGGGCCAGTCCGGTATGCTCCCTGAAGTAGCCGGTGGGGGAGACCCGCACGTCTACGTCGCCGGGGCCGGTCCATACGAGCACGAGGTCACGGGAGGTGCGGACGATCCACTGGCCTTTGGAATGCAGGGCAATCCGGCACTGCTCCAAACCGGCGATGGCGTCAAGATTGACGCCGAACACGGCATTGATGAGCTTGCGAAGCTCAGGGCCGTTCGTGCGGAGTTCCTCCGGCAGTGTGGCGAGCTGTTTGTCCATGGCAGCGGATGAATCCAGTGGAGCGTGAGTTTGGGTTGACGTCCGTTCCAGCGTTGTCGCTAGCTCAGGGTCAGCGTTCAGGACAGGAACCCGATTAAGCTCAATGCCGAAGACGTCATCCACGATACAGAATAAGTCGGCGCTGCTGATGGCCCCTTTATAGGTCAGCAGCACTTTATCCATCAGCTCCGCTTTGCTCAGCTTGCTGATGGATTCGACGATTTGCTCCTTGGAGAGAGAGGCCTCTTGCTCCAGGCGCAGTGCTTCAGCGGCACGTTCGATTAGTGATTCCGGATAGATGAGCCCGTTTGATGTATCCGTCATGTACACGTTCTCCTCCTGTGTTTGAGTATGTATAATTTCCCTACTTCTTCCGCTCCACATATTCGCTCTTCAAAATACCCATAACAATCATGTCCGCATACCGGCCCTGGATAAAATGTTTTTCTCTCAGCCGGCCTTCTTCCTTAAATCCGCATTTCAAATAACAATGGTAGGCGCGTTGGTTAAAATCAAACACTTCGAGCTGCAGCCTGTGCAGGTTCATCCGGTTAAACGCAAACTCCTGCAAAAGTTTGATCGCCTGGCTTCCATATCCTTTGCCCAAGTGCTCCCGATTGCCAAGGACGATGGCCAGCCCGGCGGACCGGTTTTTCCAGTCCAGCTTGAACAGGTCGATCTGCCCGATGTATTCCTCCGTGTCTTTATGGGCGATGACAAATCCCCGCTGATGAACGTTGTTGTTGTCCAGCATAGCGTTTAGAAACTGCTCCGTTGCCTGCTCGGTATGAGGATACAAAAAAATATCGGACAGGTTGTCTACGATCTCCGGATCGTTAACCCAGTTTCTGATGTAAGGCAGATCGCTGCTCTGATATTCCCGTAAAATAATCGAGTCGCCAAGGATTCTCGGCATAGGGGTCACTTCCTTTGTTTGAGATGCGCGGCATCCGCTTACCACGAAGCACAGGAAACAGATAATCTCATTATAAACTTCAGAGCCGGAGATGTTAATTAAAGGTTTTAGGCCCCACTCGCAAATTATCCGCAGTGTGCTCCCTCTGCGCTAGCCGGAGAAAGCCGGTGGGCCACATAACCGCGGCGGGTCATGCTGCACAGCAGCGAGTTGATATTGTTGTCGTCCTCAGCAGCAAAAGTGGATATTTTTACCGAGAACGGCGAAATTTATATGTGAATTGAAATTCTTAACCACCATCACCTTCTGAGGAGATTCAGGATTCAGGGCCTTCCATGTTGGAGAATCGTATCATTCGGAATTTATCAGAAGTTGAACCCTCTACTCGGGCAGCCTTTGCAAGATATGCTAAATCTCAGGATTTATGCTATGATAGAACATGCAACTATAAAAAAGTTTGTATATATTTATTTGTTAGCATTAAGGAAGTTGTTACCCATCTTATCGGATTCATTTACATCCTCCTAAAGCTCGGGGTAAATAAAGAAGTGTGACATTATGAACTGTTTAAAGGGGGACATCATTTTGGATGCGCAATTTCTGGACTTACTGGCCCAAAAATATGATTCTGAAGAGAAAGTCGTAACTGAAATCATCAACCTTGAAGCGATATCCAATCTCCCCAAGGGAACCGAACATTTCGTCAGTGATTTGCACGGAGAGTTCCAGGCCTTTCAGCATGTGCTTAGAAATGGATCGGGCACTGTAAAGGAGAAAATAAGGGATTTGTTCCGTGAGACATGGACGGAGAAGGAAATCAGCGATTTTGCTGCGCTGGTATATTATCCGGAAGAGAAATTGCAGCTGGTCAAGGGGGATCTCAGCAATAAGCAGTCCTTGAACCAGTGGTATAGACAAACGATCGAACATTTGATCAAGCTGGTTTCTTACGCTTCCTCCAAATACACGAGGTCCAAGCTGCGCAAGGCTTTACCGGAGCAGTTTGTTTACATTATCGAAGAGCTTCTGTACAAGAACGAAACGATTAATAAGGAATCCTATTATGAGGAGATCTACCGGCAGATCATTTCTTTGGGCCAGGCAGACAAACTTATTGTAGGGCTTGCTTATACGACCCAGCGTCTGGTGGTTGACCACCTGCATGTCGTGGGGGATATTTATGACCGCGGGCCCGAGCCGGATCAAATTATGGATACGCTGATCCAGCATCATTCCGTCGATATTCAGTGGGGCAATCATGATGTGCTGTGGATCGGGGCTTATGCCGGTTCCCTGGTTTGCCTTGCGAATATTATCCGCATCTGCGCCAGATACGACAACCTGGATATTATAGAAGACGTATACGGAATCAACCTGCGTCCGCTGCTGAATTTGGCAGAGAAGTATTACGAGGACAATCCGGCTTTTAGACCCAAGCTGCAGGCCGATCACACGCTTTCCGAACAGGAAATCCTGCAGATCACCAAAATCCATCAAGCCATTGCCATGATCCAGTTCAAACTGGAGATTCCGATTATCAAGAGACGGCCGTACTTTAATATGTCTGACAGGCTTCTGCTTGAGAAAGTTGATTATGACCGTAACGAAATTACGCTTGGCGGAAAGACGTATCCTCTGGAAAATACCTGCTTCGCCACCGTAAATCCGCAGCAGCCGGAACAACTGCTGGAGGAAGAACAACAGGTGATGGAGAAACTGCTCTTTTCCGTTCAGCATTCCGAGAAGCTGGCTAGACATATGAAGTTCCTGATGAAGAAAGGCAGCCTGTATTTAAAATATAATGGGAACCTGCTCATACACGGCTGCATTCCTTTGGATGAGGAAGGAAATATGGAAGAAATGCAGATCGAAGACAAAACCTATTCGGGACGCCAGCTGTTGGACGTCTTTGAGTCTCATTTGCGGTATGCCTTCGCGCATCCGGAGGAAACCGATGATCTGTCAACGGACATGGTGTGGTATATCTGGACGGGTGAATGCTCTTCGCTTTTTGGAAAGAGGGAAATGACCACCTTTGAACGGTATTTCATTAAAGACAAAGAAGCCCATAAAGAGAGAAAGAACCCTTATTACCGGTTGCGTGAGCATGAAGAAATCTGCCGGAACATTCTGCTCGAATTCGACCTTGATCCTGATCATGGCCATATCATTAACGGCCATACGCCTGTTAAGGAGATTCGCGGAGAAGATCCGATTAAAGCAAACGGCAAGATGATCGTCATTGACGGCGGTTTCTCCAAAGCTTATCAATCCACAACCGGGATCGCCGGATACACCTTGTTATATAATTCCTTTGGCATGCAGCTTGTAGCCCATCAGAAATTCAATTCCAAAGAGGATGTGCTTTGCAACGGCACGGATGTCTTGTCCGTCAAAAGATTGGTGGATAAGGAACTGGAGAGGAAAAAGGTCAGGGAGACCAATGTTGGTGAGAAATTGCTGCGTAAAATCTCAAATTTGAAGGATCTATTGGAGTATCGCTATATGCATTGATTTAATGGATGAAATGGAATGGAAAGATGAGTTAATAAAGCCGAAAAGCCGCCTTGGGCGGCTTTTTCTAATGGGATTCGCGGACCAGGTCCGCTAACCGCCGTATTTATTCCTGTATCCTTGCAGGCCCCGTCCCCATTCATACCCTGTCCTCAGAAGATGTTTGAGGTTTTTCTTCTGCACCACATAATAGGGAACCAGCTCTGCGCCCCAAGGCGCTTTGGACTTGGAGACTGAAGGGATATTTGCGCCGGCAAAGTCGAAATAAGCAAAGCCGTCCCGCGACAAATCCTCAAAGGCGTAGCTTTGGGACAGCTGGACCACTCCGCTCGTGATATGCTCGCTTTTGCTTCCAGCCACCCAGCCCTGAGCCAGTCCGGATTCCCAGGCCAGAACAACACTTGCGCTAACCGCCTTCCCGTTCGGCGCATAACAAACATAACAACGGAGAACCTTGTCGCCAAGCAAGCTCCGGGCAAGCTCCAGATCCTCGACGGTAAGCTGATGGCTGAAGCCCTTGCGCTCCTCCGTTCCCTGCAGGCAGTCCAGGATATCGGCCATGTTTACGGATTTCTCCGTACGGTACCCCATAGCGGCTGCTTTCCTAATCTTCCCCCGAATTTCGGAGCTGGCTTCTTCCAGCTTAAAGGGCAGCTTCAAATAATAAGTGTACTTCATCCAAACGTGAAAGCCGCTCCAAATAAAAGGACGCATATCCGTTATTCCGGGCGGAAACACAATACCGGCTGAACCCATATGGGCTTCCAGCTCGGGAATCAGCAGCTTTGCCGTTTCGTGCCAGCGGCTGCTTAGCTTATGAGACTTCGACGCCGCGCCAGGATAAAAGGTAATCGGATGGTAAGCATTCAGCGGCGGTAGAAACCACTTTCCTCTTTTCCCCTCAAAAAATAATCCCTCGCCATAATAATCCGAATCTTCGTTCTGGAATCTCCGAATGACGTACCGGCAGCCCCATTTGAACCGGTTAAATTCAGCCCAGCCGGACAGGTCCGTTCCTGCTGAGCTGCAAGCTCCTTCGTTTATTCCGCTCATTTCAATAATGGCTCCTTGTTCTCGAATATTTGCTTTCCTTGGCCTAAAGTCATGCTTGTCTGCCTACAAGATATGTGCCGTGCCGCTTTTTTATGCCGTTTCATAGGGTAGAAGGAACCTTTTCTTTGGCAGTTTCTTGACAGTAGGGAGAATAGAACCGGTGCGGGCGCGGCAAACTAGGATATTGCTTTTTGCTTGCTTACTATGACCGCCTGCCCCGTCAGCCGGGCGCATTCAGCGAGACTTAGCCGAATGGAGGAATGGCCCATGAAGAGGAATCTATTTAAGGGTTTTACCCTGGTGCTTTTTATTCTTTCAGTAATTTTAGGTTGGCCGGCATCGAAATCCGATTCAGAGCCCGTGCTGAAGGTAAGCTCCACGTCCATGCGCATGAATGTGAAGGACTACGGCGTCAAAGGCGACGGACTGACCGACGATACGGCGGCGCTTCAGAAGGTTCTCAGGCTGGCTGCAGGAGGCGGCCGAACGTTATATTTTCCGAAAGGCACTTACTTGGTAGACAGCACTAAAGATTTGATCATTCCGGGAGGAACCCTGGTTACCGGCGATGGGGCGGGTACAGTGTTAAAAGCCAGTTCCCGGACTTTCGGCTGGGAGCTGCTGCGGGCAGCGGGTTCGGATATTACGGTCAGCGGAATGACACTCGACGGGAACAGACAAGTCAACCGGGTGATGGTTGTGGGAGGGGGAAGCCAGCGTGTTACTTTGTCCGGTCTGACGGTTGCCAATGCCTCTCAGAACAGGGACCCTGGTGGTGAAGGGTACGGCGAGGTGGTGTGCGGAATCCTTATATACGGCAATACCAGGCAGGTAACCGTCAGTGGAGTTGAAGTCAAGAATATTAGGGCGATCAACGCCCGCAGCGGCGATCCTGTGGCAAGGGGCATTTACGTGACTACAACCTGGGGTTCTCAGGAGACAGTGGCTAAATCTATTACGATCCAGGGGTCCCATATTCACGACATCGGTCCGGCTGACGACGGCGATGGCATCTACTTTGAAGATCCCGGCATGGACAGCGGCCGCGGGCAGGACTCGTCTAGTGTGATTGCCGGCAATCAGTTGGATCATATCGCCAAACGCGGCATTAAAATATACGCCCAGGGCATTAAGGTACAGGGCAATCATATAACGAACTCCTATCTTGGAAATAACGTCTTTCAAGGCGGTTCTGATAAAGGCCGGACGGCGCCGGATATGTATTCGGCAATCAGCGTGTACGGCAGCAATAATATCGTGGATGGCAACGCCATTGACGGTATCGGCAGCTTTTATGCAGCAATAGAGGTTACGGCAGGGGAGCCCGTCAGCCATATCACCATTACCAACAACAGCATCTCTATGGGGGCGCAGAGCCAAATCAAAGGCACAACGGCGATTCGGCTGGGAAGCCTTTCGGATTTTAGCATAAGCGGCAATGCGATAACAGGCGGAGAAAGAGGGATCTGGACCTGGCAGAACGCCTCAAACGGAGTCATCAGCGGCAATACGATTGTGGTGAAGCAGGGAGGCGGCATTGACTTGTCCACCTATTTGCCGGGATATGTGCAGCAGAATATCCGGGTGATTAACAATAAAATTACGGCAGGTACCTTTACGATCCGCCAGGCAGCGAGCAATCGGAATGTGGCCATTCAGTAAAACGGCACTATATAGGTCTATTGACCTAGAATAGCTGCCGTTTTTTTTTAATAGAATCTGAGGAATACAAGTTTTGGAAGCGGTCCTGAGACCTTCCGATACGGAAGAATGGATGGATGATATGCTGCTGAATCAGGGTTTTTTTCGTCATATCGATCGACTTTGAACTGTATTGGGGACTGAGAGACATCATGCCGCCGGACAAGTATAAGCGAGAGCTGCTGCGGGAAAGAGAGGCCATCCCCCGGGTGCTGAAATTGTTCCGGGAGCAGGGCATTCATGCCACCTGGGCAACCGTCGGCCTGCTGTTCCTCCGTCATAGGGAAGAGCTGACTCCGTATTTGCCGTCAAGGCTGCCTGATTATACCGATCCTGCACGGTCTCCCTATCCGGCTTTATTAAGCCAAATGGTAGGAGAGGATGAGGCGCAGGACCCCTCCCACTATGCTTCCTCCCTGATCCGGATGATTGCGGAGACGCCTTATCAGCGTATCGGGACGCATACGTTCTCCCATTATTACTGCAAGGAAGCCGGACAAGCCGCCGCTGATTTTGCGGCCGATCTGCAGGCTGCCGTCCGGGTGGCCGAGCGGGATGGGGTTGCGCTGGAGAGTCTGGTTTTCCCGCGGAACCAGCTAAGGGAGGACTATCTTGGGGAGCTGCGCAAGGCGGGGATCCGCTCCTTCAGGGGCAACCCGGATCATCCGCTGTACCGGGAGGGCTACAGCCCCCATGACCGGCTGCCCAAACGGCTGCTGCGCCTGCTTGATGCCTATCTCAATCTATCCGGCTACCACACTTACGTCCCTGGAAATGAATTTCTGAATCCAAAGGATTGCGGCAGGGAGGGGGATAGGCTTCCGCTTAATCTACCGGCTAGTCAATTCTTGCGCTCCTATGACCGAAGCTTGCGCCTGCTTGAGCCGCTACGGCTGCAAAGGATTCGGAAGGCCATGACCTACGCGGCCAAACACCGCAGGATCTATCATCTCTGGTGGCACCCCTATAATTTGGCGGACCGTGAAGGCCGGAGCTTTAAGCTGCTAGAGCGGATAGTTGCCCATTATAAACACCTGGAGCAAACCTATGGGATGAGAAGTGCAGGCATGGAAGAACTGTGCGATTGGATTATGGGACAAGAGGAGGAAAGCAAGTGAACGGTGTTTTTCTGGGAAAAGCCGTCAGCAGGCATTACGTGGCTTTTGTGGTTACAATTGTGCTCTGCGTTGGCTGCACGTATCTGCTAAACCTGCTGATTAAGCCAAGCTATCAGGCTGAGGCCAGTCTGGTTGCCAACATAGGATCTACAACGAATTCCGGAACCTACAATGAATTCCTGGCCAGCCAGATGCTGACCAAAACGTATGAGAAGGCGATCCAAAGCCGTTACATCGCAGACGAGGTGATCAGCAGGCTGGGCCTTAAACAAACCGCCTATGAACTGCTCAAAACGATTAATGTCCGCACCGATCCCGGGACGCTGGTGATCATGCTGTATGCCAAAGCCGACGATCCCAAGCAGGCCGTGGAAGTGGCCAATGCGTTTGCCGATTCGTTTATCGCCGATTCCAAACAGATCGTCCAGAACGCCAATGTCACGTTACTGGACAAGGCAGATCTGCAGCAAGCCTCTATCCCGGTCAGCCCGAAAAAGACATTTAACCTTGCGTTGTCAGTGTTAATCGGACTTTTTGCCGGTCTGAGCGTGACGGTATGGCTGGAGAAACGCCAGCTGTCCCGCAAGAAGGCGAGGCTCCGCAAGATCGGCGTAGAGCTGCCGGAGTTGTCCGCCTGATGGATCGTCTGATCCATGCATGTGGCGGAATCGTGTGACGGACTCATGTCATACGAGGGATTCTTTTGGAATTATGGCTCGAGGAGGGGTCAGGAATGATTTATTACGGTATCGCCGGCTGCGGTCATATTGCGGCTAAACATATCGAAGCTATCCGGCGCACGGAAGGCGCCGTGTTAACCGCCATATGCGATCCCGATGCGAAGCGGCTTCATGAGGCTGCAGGCCGAACAGGAGCCGCTGCTTACGCCACCCTGGGGGATATGCTGGCCCAGGAAAAAAAGCTGGATGCCGTCTGCATCTGTACGCCCAGTGGCCTTCATGCCGAAATGGCCGTCATGGCGGCGCGCGCCGGCAGACATGTAGTGATTGAGAAGCCGCTGGCGCTGACCGTGGAGGACGGCGAGTGGATCGCGAAGGCGGTTCGCCAAAGCGGAGTGAAAGCGGCGGTTGTGCATCCGAACCGGTATCGTCCCGCGGTCAGGGAACTCAAAGCCGCCTTGGATCGCGGGTTGTTCGGCCGTCTCGGACACGTCAGCGCCGTGGTTAGGTGGAACCGGGATCAGGCGTATTACGATCAGGCAGCCTGGAGGGGCACCAAAGCCATGGACGGCGGCGTGCTGATGAACCAGGCGATTCACAGCCTGGATCTGCTGCTGTGGCTGTTCGGAGATGTGCGGCAGGTCAGCGCGATGGCGGAAACCCGGCTCCGCCGCATGGAAGCGGAGGATACGGCGCTGGCGCTGCTTCGCTTCGAGAGCGGCGTATTGGGCACAGTTGAAGCCTCAACGACCGTCTACGCCGGCAATCTGGAGGAGTCGATCAGCGTGTTCGGGGAAGACGGCTACGGGGTAATCGGCGGGAAGACGGCAAGCTGGATTCGCCACTGGCGCTGCAGCTCCATGAGTGAGGAAGAAGCGGCGGCGCTCATCCGGCTGATCGAAGCCGAGCCTTACGGCATCCCCGGCCATGAACAGATAATCCGGGACATGACGGCTGCGATCCAGGAGGACCGGGAGCCGTCCGTAACGGTTGAGGATGGACTGCGCTCAGTACGGCTGGTTCTGGATATTCTGGGGGCTGCCAAAAGCTAGGCGCCGAATTGGAAGTTATACAGAATTCACTTTAGTTGTTCAAAATGGGGGATAACGATGGTGCGGGAATCGGTCGAACAAGAGCGGCACAAAGAAACGCTGCTCGCCAAATTCAGGAACAAAACGGCGGTCATAGGCGTCATCGGGCTTGGTTATGTAGGGCTGCCTCTGGCTGTGGAGAAAGCCAAAGCAGGCTTTCGCGTTATCGGCTTTGACGTCCAGGCCGCCAAAATTGACATGGTCAACCAGGGAATGAACTATATCGGGGATATCGTGGATGACGATTTAAGGGAGATGGTGGCCGCGGGGCAGCTGCGGGCGACGGCGGACTACGGTTTTATCGCCGAGGTCGATGCGGTGGCGATCTGCGTGCCAACCCCGCTGGATAGTTATCAGCAGCCGGATACGAGCTATGTGGAGAACTCGGCGGCCGAAGCGGCCCGCTACCTCCATCCCGGCATGCTGGTTGTGCTGGAGAGCACCACTTATCCCGGAACCACCGAAGAGCTGGTCAAACCGGCGCTCGAGCAGTCCGGCCTGGTGTGCGGCGAAGACTTTTTCCTAGCCTATTCGCCGGAAAGGGTAGACCCCGGCAACCGGTTGTTTAACACCAAGAACACGCCCAAAGTGGTCGGCGGCGTGACTCCCGCCTGCTCAGAGGTCGCCGCGGCGCTGTACCGGGCGGTTTTGGAAGGCAGCGTGCACGTAGTCTCCAGCCCTTCCGTAGCTGAAATGGAGAAAATCTATGAAAATACTTTCCGCCATATCAACATCGCTTTGGCCAACGAGATGGCGCTGTTATGCAGCCGGATGGGAATCAATGTGTGGGAAGTGATCGAGGCGGCGAAGACGAAACCTTATGGCTTTATGGCTTTCTACCCCGGCCCGGGGCTCGGCGGGCACTGCATCCCGGTCGATCCGTTTTACCTGACCTGGAAAGCCCGCAAATACAGCTTTCATACCCGGCTGATCGAGCTGGCAGGCGAAATCAATCAGACCATGCCGGAGTTTGTGGTGCAGCGGATCGCCGAAATTCTGAACGAGCAGAGAAAGCCGCTGCACGGATCAATCGTTCATGTGCTTGGCGTGGCTTATAAAAAGGACATTGATGATTACCGGGAATCTCCGGCGCTTCACATTATCGGTCTGCTTGAAGCCAGAGGGGCTAGGGTCCGAGTCAGCGACACCCATATCCCGAGCTTCCATAGGGGAGGGACGTTTTACGAATGCGTGCGGGTAACGGAGGAGCTGCTGGCAGAAGCTGACCTTGCCGTCCTTACAACCGACCATTCCGGCTTTGATTACGACATGCTTGCAGACAGCAGAACGCCGTTGTTCGACACCCGCAACGCCCTCCGCGGCAAAAGGAAGCCGGAGCACTACTATTTGCTGTAACAAGAGTTCAAAATGCTGAGCAAAGGAGCGGGCGCTATGGGGGATTATTTTGCGCATCCGACAGCGGTGATCGATGACGGCGCCGAAATCGGCGAAGGGACAAAGATATGGCATTACAGCCACATCTCCGCCCGGGCGGTGATCGGACGAGGCTGCAGCCTGGGGCAAAACGTGTATGTGGCGGATCGGGTTATGATCGGCAGCGGCGTCAAAATTCAGAATAATGTATCCGTCTATGAAGGAGTAGAGCTGGAGGACGACGTGTTCTGCGGTCCCAGCATGGTATTTACGAATGTGCGGACACCGCGGTCTGCTTTTCCCCGGAACACAAGCAAGGACTATCACCGGACACTCGTCAAAAAAGGGGCTGCCATCGGGGCTAACGCCACCGTGGTGTGCGGCGTCACAATCGGCGAATGGGCGTTTGTCGCCGCCGGAGCGGTCGTGACCCGCGATGTTCCGGCTTACGCCTGCGTCGCCGGTGTTCCGGCCAGGCGGATCGGATGGACCTGCCAATGTGGAGGCCGGTTAAAGTTCGAGCTTGCGGCCGCGTGCTGTCCGGACTGCGGAAGACAGTACGTAAGGGAAGACGGCTGTATCGTCAAATTAAGGGAGGAATAACGATGGAAACTCGGCGGATGAGCCGTGAACGGATTCCGGTGCTTGATCTGAGCCGTGAGGTCCGGGAACTGAAGCCCCGGATTCTGCAGGCGGTCGAGGGTGTTTTGGACAAAGGCGTTTTTATTATGGGCGAGCAGGTAAAACGGCTGGAGCAGGAGTGCGCCGCCGAACTGGACGCCGCTTATGCAGTTGCACTGAACTCGGGCACGGACGCGCTGATGATTGCGCTGCTGGCAGCCGGGATCGGACCGGGAGACGAGGTGATTACGACCCCGTTTACGTTCTTTGCCACTGCCGAAGCGATCAGCCGGGCAGGAGCAGAGCCGGTATTCGTGGATGTGGATCCGGATACCTTTAACCTGGATCTGGTCCAGCTGGAGCGGGCTATCACGCCGCGGACAAAAGCAGTCATTCCCGTGCATCTGTTTGGACAAACGGCCGACATGAAGGGACTTATGGAGATTGCGGAAGCCTGCGGGCTGCTGGTAATTGAAGATGCCGCGCAGGCATTTGGAGCTGAGCATCTGGGCCGAAAGGCCGGCACGATCGGCCATATGGGCTGTTTCTCTTTCTTCCCTTCCAAGAACCTTGGCGCGTACGGGGACGGAGGCCTGCTGGTCACGAACGATGCAGATCTGGCGGAGAAAGCCCGGATGCTGCGGGCTCACGGCTCGCGGATCAAATATTACAACGAAATGATTGGCTTCAATTCCAGGCTGGACGAGATGCAAGCGGCCATTCTCCGGGTTAAGCTGCCATATACCGCGGAATGGAACGAACGCCGCCGCCGGGCTGCTTCCCTGTATAACAAATTGCTCGGCGATATTCCCGAGCTGCAATGCCCGGCTGAAGCAATCGGTATGAAGCATGTATACCACCAATATACGCTGCGGGTGAAGAAGGGCCGGAGAGACGGTCTGCAGGCCGCCTTGGAGGAGGCCGGCATCAGCACCGCCGTTTATTACCCGGTTCCTGTACACCGGCTGCCGGTCTACGCTGCGCTGAAGATGTCTCTGCCTGTTGCCGAGCAGTTGGCGAATGAAGTGCTGTCGCTGCCGATCGGCCCTTATTTGGATACGGAAACGCAGCTGTTTATTGCCGGAAATATTGCGGAATATTTCCGTTAACCCCCTATGGCTGACCGTGCGAAAGTCCGTATGACCAGCCGGCGGAGCGCCCGAGAGATCGTCCGCGGGAGTACCCGGAGGATCGCCGGAATAACGGCGACCCTGACCGGGAGACGTAAGAGCACTCGCCTAACCGCCTGCCTGAAAAGGCTGCCGATTGACCGATTTATCCGGAATGTCGCCGTGCTGGCCGGGGGCACGCTGCTTAGCCAGATTTTGATCTTTGCCGCACTGCCGCTGCTTACCCGGCTTTATACACCCGAAGAATACGGCACCTTCTCGATGTATGTGTCCATGATTGGCATGCTTTTGATGCTTGTATCCTTTGCGTACGAATATGCGATTACGCTGCCGGAGGATGACCGGACAGCCTCGGAAATCGTCCGGTTGTGCCTGCTGATTTGCGTTGCCGTAAGCCTTCTGGTGTTCGCCGCCATGGCAGTGCTTCGGCGGCCGCTCGGCCGCTGGCTGAATGAACCGGATCTGCCGAATTATTTCGTGCTGTTTGCGGTAAGCCTGCTGGCCTCCGGCTTCTACCAGATCTTAAGCACCTGGGCTGTGCGCAAACAGTATTTTCGCCGGCTCTCCCGTACCAAATACACGCAGAGCATCGGCCAGATCGGCGGCCAGCTTGCGTTTAGCCTGCTCCACCCGGGCCCGGTGGGACTGATCGCCGGAGATATTGCGGGCCGTTCGGGAGGGCTGCTGCCGCTTTGGCGCCAGTGGCGCAGGGACCATGCCGCCTCACAGGGGACAGAACAGGAGGTTTCTCAGGCTGGCGGCCTGACACCCGGCCGGTTAGCCGGGCAAACGGCTGATTCACAAGCGGCTTTGACGGACTCCGGGACTGCGGCGTTCATGGTGTTCATGCAAAGGCGTTTAGGCTGGAGCCGCCTCAAAGAGGTGGCCTGGCGGTATCGCCGTTTCCCCCAATTGTCGCTGGCCTCCAATGTACTGAACAGCATAGGAATTTATCTGCCAACCGTGCTGCTGGCCGCTTTCTATGGGACATCGGCTGCGGGCCTGTTCGCGCTGGGCCAGCGTATTCTCGGCGCGCCGATGACGCTGCTGGTCAGCGCCGTCCGCAGCGTTTATCTGGCGGAATCGTCGGCATACATGCAGACGGATCCATCCAGACTGGTGCCGCTCTTCAGACGGACGGTGCTCCAGATGCTCGCTGCCGGGGCGGCGATCCTCATTTTGTTTGTGGGAATAGCTCCGTTTGTGTTTGCTCCTTTATTCGGAGAGGAATGGAGCGGTTCTGCCGGTTATATCCGGCTGATGTCGGTCATGTACCTGGGCCAGTTCGTCGCCAATGCGGTCGGAACAACCATTGATGTGATGGAACGCCAGGATCTGCACCTGCTGCGCGAGATCATCCGGACGGTTATGATCCTCGGAGCCATTCTGGGGGCCCGTTACAGCGGGCAGGATGCAGGCACAGCTGTACTTCTGTTCAGCGCCGCTTCTACGGCCGGTTATATCCTGCATTTGGTTTTGTCCTGGTGGTCGATCCGCAAATACGGAGTCCTGAAGGCTGGGCCGAAATCCGATGAGAGTCTTCCCGGTCCGGCCGAAGGCTTGCAGGGCGGCGGGGATTAAGAGAATCGGAGAACCCTGTAAGGAGGTTATATTGCCTATGCTGATGCTGATCCTGCGTTCCCCCCGGCAGCGTAAGCCGGAGAGAGCATATATCTATGAGGTGCTGCTGGGCGAGTTCCTCGGCCTGCCTTACAGGGTGGAGTACGAAGACCGCAGCAGCATTGAAATCACGGTTCAGGAGGACCGTGGGAGGGGCAGTGGGCACGGAGGCGGAGAAGCCGGTGACGTCACGTTGTTGTCTCGTAGGCTGTCGGCACAGGGCGCCTGGAATGATGGAGGGGAAGTGAACGGGAGCGTAAACGGAAGTGTGCTGGAGCTGGCCGACGTGCTGTTTCAAATGCCGGAGGGAGACTGGCTGACCCCGCGTTCGCTGCCGCGGCTTCCGCTGGTTCACTGGGATGCCGGCCGGGCGGCCGGACTGGGACTCGAACTTCCCTCCGGTCTGCTGAACACGCGGGGAATTCCCGTTCTGTACGGATTGGGGCCAAACGCGGCGTTCAGCTCTAGCGATAAGGAGGGGCAGCGCTCCCGCCCAAGCCGCTTATATCTGGAGCGTACACCCAAGGGGCTGTGGTGCGGGATCGATTTGTTCGGGGGCAGCTTCTTTATGCTGACGAGATACGAGGAGCTGGCCGATCCTTCGGGCCGCGACCGGCATGACCGGGCGACTGCGGCCGGTTCCATAGCGGCGAGAGCCGGATTCTTGAACCGGCCGATCGTAAATGAATACGCCGAGCTGCTGTGGGCGGGGCTCTGCTGCCTCTGGCCCGGCCTGCAGCGCCGGAAGCGCCGGCTGAGGCTTACGGTCAGCCATGACGTGGATGTCCCTTATCTCGCGCTGCGCCGCAGCGGAGGAAGCCTGCTGAAAGAAAGCCTGGCCGATTTGCTCCGGCGCAGGAGCCTGGAGCCGGCCTTGCGTAAGGCCCGGACGCTGCTGCACCGCGCCGGCGATTATAGGGCAGACCCGTTTAATCGCTTTGCCTGGCTGATGTCGCTGAGCGAAATGGCGGGTGTCCAGAGTTCTTTCTACTTCATTACAGAAGAGACGGCTCCCGGGCTTGACGGCAATTACACGATGGCAGACCCGGAAATCCGTGGTCTGCTGCGGGAAATTCACCTTCGGGGCCACCGGATCGGGCTGCATCCGGGGTATCAAACCTACTTGCATCCAGAGCGGATTACCCGGCAGTTCGGTCTTCTTCGCGAGGCGGCCGAAGCTGTGGGCATCCGTCAGGACGTATGGGGCGGGCGCCAGCATTACCTGCGCTGGAGAGCGCCGGACACCTGGCAGCACTGGGAAGCAGCGGGGCTCGATTATGACAGCACCTTGAGTTATGCGGACCAGGCGGGTTTCCGCTGCGGCACCTGCTACGAATACCCCGTGTTTAATCTCCGTACCCGGCAGATGCTCCGTCTCCGGGAGCGCCCTTTAATCGTGATGGACCAATCGATTCTGCATCCCGATTACATGGGACTTTACGGAAAAGCGGCTGTTCAAGCCATGCGTCATTATTTTGAACAGTGTGCGGCTTACGCAGGGGAATTTACCTTGCTGTGGCACAACAGTCAGCTGGTGCGGCGGGCTGACCGGCGGCTGTACCGGGACTGCCTGAGCTGGTTTCAACAAGGCGCCGAGAGTCCCGGGAGCCCCAACAGCCCCGACAGTCCGGACAGTTCCAGGAGCTCCGATAGCACGGAGAGTAAGCGGCGGGCTTATGCCCATCGGTTCAAAGATACCGAAGAGATTCAGCATAACCAAGACGATAAGTCTAATTCGGACAGCCTGGCGGTTCCGATCGGATTTGCCGGCAGGAGATCGAGGAGGTGAAGGGCGTGAGAATTGCTTATTTGATTCATTGGAATGAAGGGGCCGAAAGCGGAGTGCTGAAAAAGGTCATGCACCAGGTCACCGAATGGCGGCAGCAGGGGCATCAGCCTGCGCTGTTCCTGTTTACCTGCCGGCCCAACGAGGACTGGAGCCGCGCGTGTGCGGAAGCCGGGATTGAACTGACGGTTCAGGTCTATAAAGGGTACTCAGGCCGTATGGCCGACTTCGGCTTGCTTGCCAAAAAGGTTCGGAGATGGCAGCCGGAAGTGCTGTACCATCGTTTCGACTTGTATTATCTCGCCCTTCCGGGTCTGCTGCGGGCCGTTCCTTCGGTGCTGGAGATCAACACCAATGATATGGCCGAGCTGCGGATGGAGCAGGGGTTCCGTTATTATTACCATTCCTTTACGAGAGGAAAAGTTCTGTCCGCTGCGGACGGCCACGTCTATGTGAGCCGCGAGCTGTCTGAAAGCGAGCATTACCGCCCGTTTGCGAAGCCCTCCATGGTGATCGGCAACGGGATTCAGCTGGAAGCGGCTGGTGATGGTCCCGTAGCCGGCGAACGAGACAACAAAGAGGCTGCCGAGCAGGAGGAAGACGCAGTCAGCCCCCGGGCTCCCCGGCTGGTCTTCATGGGGTCGGCGGGTCAGTCCTGGCATGGACTTGATCATATCGCCGAATTGGCTTCGCTCAAACCGGATTGGAGGTTTGACCTGATCGGCGTGGAAGCCGGTGAGCTCGAAGGACTCCGGATCTATGGGGCTGATGACTCGCAGAGTTCAGCGGGACTCGGTTCCAAGTCCCAGGATTTCGTTAAGGCAGGTGAGCGGCCGAAGGTCCGGGTTGCTTCCAGGACAGGCAGTACATCAGGGGTTGCGGAGACTGGAGCTGGGGCCACGGAGGAGTCCAGTCAACGCCCATCAGCGTTAGCGGGAGAACCAGCTTCCGGAGATCCGGCAAAGGGGAAGGGGGCGGGCACAGAACTTCCGCAGAACCTTTTTTTCCACGGTAAAATGACCCGCAGCGCCTATCAGCCCCTGCTTGATCAAGCGGATATCGCCGTAGGTACGCTGGCTTTGTACCGCAAGCATATGACGGAAGCGTCCCCTTTGAAGGTCCGGGAGTATTTGGCCAACGGGCTGCCGGTAATCATGGCCTATGAGGATACCGACTTTCCGGCAGAGGTTCCATTTCTATTAAAGCTCCCGGCCGAACCCGATCTAATACGCAGGCATTTAGGCAAGATCGAGCAGTTCGTGGAGGCGTGGAAGGGCCGGAGAATCGGCAGGGAACAGGTCTCCCATTTGGACACGCGCTTTAAGGAGGCCGTGCGTCTTCGGTTCATGGAGCATATAGCCGCTCTGCGCACCGGCGGGAATGGGAGCGGACCATGAGCCTGGAGACTGTTCTGATCCTTGTTGTTCTTGGCAGTATGCTGGTTTTTCTCGCGCAAAGCGTGCTGCACCTGGGCCTTGTTCTCAACCCGGCGTTTCTGTTTGGCCTGTGCCTGTATTTCGATATGATCGGTTTTTTCTATAAAAAAGTGATGCCCGGCAACGCGCTTCTCATCCTCGTAGCTTTTCCACTCCTCTTAGTGCTCATCATTGTACTGCAAAGGCCGCTGCGGCCGCTCGGCATGCTGGATAACGGGGGGTTATGGCTGTGGGCGGCCTTCTTCGGCTACTGCATCGTGTCATTTGCCTGGTCGCCCCAGCAGTCAGGCGGGCTGTCCAAGCTGCTGCTGCTGTTCGCGCACGGCGTCCTTCCCGGGCTCTATACCTACATCTTCTACAAGAAATACAACACCTTCTCCTGGTCCTTCGCGGCTCTGTTTGGTCTCGCTTATGCCATTATTCATCTGACGTTCGGCGTCTATACCGCCGAATATCCGGGGCGTTTGACACTGCCGGGGGATAATCCGATATTTAATGCCCGGATTTCGCTGCTGACGGTAACGATTTGCCTATGGGGCCGCGGGATTCCGCTTTGGCTGAGGCTCGCGGCAGGAGGGACGGCGCTGGTATCGGCGATTCAGACCCAGTCCCGCGGCCCGCTCGCCTTTTTCATCCTGGCTAACCTGCTGATCCTCGTCTGGAGCGTGTATCGTCAAATACGGGCGAATGGAAGCCGGGCTCGTTACCTTGCGAGAGGTTTGAAAGTGTCGGCGGTGCTGTTCGTCATAGCCGGGGGGGTGGCTTTTGCGATGAGAGGACCCCTGCTCGAGATGATTGAATCCAGCCGGTTTGGCGTGCTGATCGACAAGAACCAGCTCGAGGGCGACGACAACTACCTGGGCAGAGTGGGGCTGCAGCTTGAGGCGCTTCAGGCCTTTGAAGAGCATCCTTTCTTTGGCCTCGGGCTGGGCGGCCATACTCCGCCGGTAACGGACGAATTTCCGCACAACGTGCTGCTTGAAATGGCCAGCGAACTGGGCATTACGGGCATTGCCCTCTGGTCGGGGGCGTTTCTCTACACGCTTTATGCGGCGAGGCGGCAGCCCGTTCTGCTGGCGCTCCTGATCCAGTCGCTGGGCTGCGCGCTGGTCAGCGGAGACTTCGGCTATAACTTTGAGTACGTGTTTATTGCCATGGTCGCTTTGGCTTTCAAGCCGAAGCGGGAATACGAAGGAGCTGCGAAATATGAAGAAGGTTCTCTTTCTTATCACAGGGCTTGATTATGCCGGAGCCGAAGCGCAGGTTGTTCAGCTCAGCCGGATGTTTAGGGGAGCCGGCTTTGTCGTCCAGCTGATCAGCATGATCGAACCGGCTGCATATCTGGAAGAGCTGACAGCCATGGGCGTGGGGGTGCTGACGCTGGGCATGCGCAAGGGCGTGCCCGATCCGCGGGCGGTGTTCCGGCTCAGACGGCTGGTGCGCTCCTTCCGGCCGGATGTGGTGCACAGCCATATGGTCCATGCCAATCTGCTGGCCCGGGTGACACGGCTGTTCGTGCGGATGCCGGTGCTGGCCTGCACCGCGCACAGCATTCATGAAGGCGGCCGGATTCGGACCTGGCTGTACCGCTTGACGGACCGGATGTGCGACGTCATGACGAATGTCAGTCAGGAGGCGGTCAACCGCTATGTCACCATAAAGGCTTCTCCGCCGGATAAAATCCGTCTGATGCCAAACGGCATTGATATGGAGCGGTTTTGCTTCTCGGCAAGGGCCCGCATGCAGATCCGTCAGAAACTGGGGGTTGAAGGAAGGTTTGTATGGCTGGCTGTAGGTCGTCTAGCTCCGGAAAAAGATTACCAGACCATGCTGGGGGCCTTCTCCGAGGTCTGTAGGTCCTTCCCCCAAACGATGCTGCTGATTGCCGGAATTGGTCCTGAGGAGGCTGAGCTAAAGCGGTATTGCGAAACTGCAGGGTTAGGGGAACAGGTTCGGTTCCTGGGCCTGCGCACCGATATTCCGGAACTGATGCACGGGGCGGACGCCTATCTGATGTCCTCCAAGTGGGAAGGCCTGCCGATGGTACTGCTTGAGGCCGGAGCCAGCGGCCTTCCCATTGTGGCGACGGATGCTGGCGGCAACCGTGAGATCGTGCAGCATGGAGTCAACGGCTATTTGTCGACGCCTTCGGACCCGACTGCATTAGCTGGGGAAATGCGGAAGCTGCTGGGGTTGTCCTCCCGCAGGCGGGCGGCGATGGGGAGGCTCAGCCGCGAGAGGATCAGCAGGGATTACGATATTCGGGCAATCGCACGAAGATGGGAGGTGCTTTATGAGCAAGCTGAACGAAGCAGAGGCAGAAGAGGCAAGCTGGAGCGGCGTTCGGGAGTTCCCTTGTGAGGGGAATTCGGCTGCTTCTTCTCCACCTCCGCGTAAAGCCGCTTACGTAGCCACGGTTTATTCGCATCTGGCCGCCTTTCATCTCCCGTTTATGGACGATTTACGGCAGGACGGCTTCGAGGTGCACGCCTATGCTGCCCGGGACGGACGGCGGGAGGAAGTGGAACAGGCGGGATTTGAATGCCGGGATCTCCCGTTCAGCCGGAATCCGGTGAATCCGGGCAATTTCAAGGCTTGGTTGGGCATGTACCGTATGTTAAGGCAGGAGGGATATGAGGTGGTGCATGTCCATACGCCCAATGCCGGGTTTATCACGCGGCTTGCCGCGCTTGCGGCGGGAACCGGGAATGTTTTTTATACGGCGCACGGCTTCCATTTCTTCCGGGGGGCTCCGCTACTCAATTGGCTGATTTATTATCCCCTTGAACGGCTTGCCGCGCGCTGGACCGATGTGTTGATTACGATCAACGGCGAAGATTTTGACAGGGCCTCCCGCTTCAGGGTCAGGGGCAGAGTTGTGCAGCTCCCGGGTGTAGGGGTGGAAGCGCCTGATAAACGGGGCATGGACGAGGCGGAGAAAGCAGCACTCATGCAGGAACTGCAGATACCCGCCAATGCCTTTATCCTGCTCTGTATGGCGGAGCTGAACGGCAACAAGAATCAGGCTCAGCTGCTCCAGGCGGTTCAGCGGCTCCGGAAGAACGGTATTCCCGTCTGCTGCCTGATTGCAGGGGCAGGGCGCTGCGAGGAACGTTACAGGAGGCTGGCAGAGGAATTGGACATTCAGGATTCCGTCCGGTTCCTAGGCTTTCGCAAGGACGGGTTTAAGCTGATGGCGGCTTCAGACGTGGTTGTACTGCTTTCTCGGCGGGAAGGATTGCCCAAGGTTCTGCTGGAGGCGCTGGGGAATGGCAAACCGGCCGTGGTCACGGACATCCGGGGCTGCCGGGATCTTGTCGCCGAGGGCTTTAATGGCTTCCGGGTTGCCCCGGGGGATGTCGCCGGTACGGTTCGGGCGCTCGGCATGCTGTATCGCAATCCGGATCTGCTGCGGCGAATGGGCGCAGCCGCCAGTTTTTTTTATGAAACCTACCGGCTGGAGAAGGTTCGGGATTTGCTGAAGGAGCTTTACCGGAGCATTGAGCCGGGTTTGAAGGAACTGAACGCCGGGAGGGACGGAAGATGAAGCTGTTTCGACAAGGCTGGCTCAAGCTGGCGGTGTTGCTGCTGGATGTAGGCGGCGTGTATGCCAGTTATCTGCTGGCTTATCTGCTGAAGTTCTCCGGCCGGATTCCGGCGGATGAATGGGTCTCTTTTCTGGACTATGCGCCGTGGCTTGGTTTGTTGACCGCGGTTACCTACTATTTCTTCAACCTTTATGACTTTGCGGGCAGACGGAAGCCGGCTTTGCTTCTTTATAATCTGGTGCTTGCACACCTGCTGTTTGTGGCCGAATTAATTGCTGTGAATTATTGGCTGAAGACCTTCAGCTTGCCTCGATCGGTAGTTGCCACGGCTTTTGTAGCGCAAGTGCTGGTGACTTTCGGTCTGCGTCTTCTCTTGTTCTACATTCAAGCCAAAGGAAGCGGACGGAGAAAGGCCCTGGTCATCGTCAGTGGACATTCCACGGACCTGCTGATGCTGGAGAAATTGCGGCAGACAGGGGCTCCCTGGCTGGAGATTACCCGGGTTATTACCGTCCCGGCCGTGCAGGCCGACGAGGCTGCCCGGCTGGCAGGCATCGACTGGCAGGAGGCGGAGGTGCTGATGATAGGACAAGGCGTTCCGGAGGGGGTTCGGAGCGAGTGGATTCGGGAAGCGGGAGAACGGCAAATGGAGGTGCTGCTGATCCCGGGGTTCTATGAGCTGTATCTGGTCAAGGCCGAGGCCCAGCAGATCGACGATCTGCTCGTATATTCGATCATGCCCCCTCATCCCACGCTGCCGGAACGGCTGTTAAAAAGAGGGCTGGACATCCTCTGCTCGTCGCTGCTGTTGATCTTCACCTCCCCGCTGCTGTTGGCTATGCTGCTGCTCATTCCTGCCACCTCCAAAGGCGGGGCGCTTTATGTGCAGGAGCGGGTTGGACAGCTGGGCAAACCGTTCAGGCTGCTCAAATTCCGCAGTATGGTGGATAAGGCGGAGCAGTCCACCGGACCGGTGCTGGCGGGGGATAGGGATCACCGGATAACCCCGCTGGGCCGGATGCTTCGGGCAACGCGCATCGATGAACTCCCGCAGCTGTTTAATGTGCTGGCCGGGCAGATGAGCCTGGTTGGACCCCGGCCGGAGCGGGCTTTCTTCATTGAGCAGTTCAAAGAGGAACTTCCCTATTACACCTACCGCCTCATGGTCAAACCGGGACTGACCGGGCTGGCCCAGGTGATGGCCGGTTATGCGACTACGCCTGCGGATAAACTGAGGTATGACCTCATGTATATGAAGAATTATTCCTTGCTGCTGGACTTGAAAATTTTATTCCAGACGCTGCAGGTTGTGCTCAACCGGGAGCAGGCAAGGGGAGTGAAGCAGGCTGCGGAAGACAAGAAAGGGCAGGAGCTTGCCTGGGCAGCTGCCGGTGAACCTTCCTCCCAGCCGCCTGCGGCTGCAGAGTAGAAACGGGATTTAAACGGCGAAATCAGGAGGGACAACCGATGAGAAGCAGAAGGAGACAGCCCAAACCGAAACGCAAGCTCAGAACCATTGCGCTAATCGCCGGTTGTGCTTTGCTGCTGCTTGCAGGAGCCGGGGCAGCGGCGATGATCCGGTTGTCGCCGGAACATCATTTCCGCACGGGAAATATTCCGGTTGCAGCTATACCTGAAAGGGATGCTGGAGGAGAAGCGGCTGCGGCCATAGAGTCCGGCAGCGGCACTGGCAGCGGGAACGGAAACACTGAAAACAATGTGCCACCGGAAGGCTCGGCGGGTTTGAACGGGAATGGCAGCAGTCGAAATGGCCAAAGCGGCAGTGGGAGCCGGGAGGGGGATAACTCGGACGTATTAGCCACGGGCCCTTCAGCGCCCGTTTCGTCCAGCGGATCGTCCGAGACTAGGTTCAATCTGCTGCTGCTGGGCATTGATGCGCGTGAGTCGGAGGATTCCCGGACGGACGTTATGATGTTGGCCCATGTTAATCTGGACCGGCATCAGGTGAATCTGATCTCTATTCCCCGGGATACCCGGGTGAACCTGAAGGGCGTCGGTTATACCAAAATTAACCACGCCCACTTGGTAGGAGAGCTCAAAGGGGGGAGTCATGCCGGAACGTTAGCTTCGCTTCAGGCGGCAAGCAACCTGTGCGGGTGCACTATCAATTATTATATGAAAACCAATTTCGCCGGTTTTGTTCATTTTGTCGATTCGATAGGTGGTTTGGACATTACCCTGGAGGAACCGGTTAAATTGACTTACGCCCATCGTACCCTGCCGGCGGGCCGCCAGCATCTGAACGGGGACCTCACGCTGAAGCTGGTCCAGGAGCGGCATTCCCTGGCCTCTGGAGATATCAACCGCCAGCAGAATCAAGCGCTGGTCTTGAAGACTCTGCTCCGAACCCTGCTGCAGCCGGACAATCTGGTCCGGATTCCAGGCCTGCTCAGCCAGGTGAAGAAGGATATTCTGGATACGAATTTAAGCGACAGCGATATCATCAGCTTGTCCCTGCTGGCCAAAGACTTACAGAGTGAAGACATCCAATATGAGCAGGTTCCCGGGCGCAGCGGGAAAGCGAAGGACCCGCTGGTGGGGAAGGAACTCTATTACTGGATTCCGGACCTCGAGGCCTGGGAGCGTCTCGCCAAAAAGCTTTTGGAAGACTAGTCTACTTGAAGCCTCTCCTTCATATATTGGAGGACAAAAGCACTAATTGTGAATGGGAGAGTCGAATGCGATGAAGATTGTTGTTACCGGAGGAGCCGGGTTTATCGGCCTGCATACGGTTGAACTGCTGTTAAGGCAAGGGCATGAGGTTGTTGTTGTGGATGATCTGGAGCAGGGTACGCGTACTTTCTCCGGCCCGAAAGTCGCCTTTTATCCGCTGGATATCAGTTCAGAGAATCTGTCCGCCGTGTTTGCCGCCGAAAGACCTGAAGCTGTTATTCATCTGGCCGCGCAGGTCAGCGTACAGCGTTCCCTTGAATTTCCTTCCCTTGATGCAAGGCACAATATCGTTGGCACCGTGAACCTGCTGAAGCAGTGCGTCGATTACAATGTAGCCAAGCTTGTGTTTGCATCCTCGGCCGCTGTTTACGGCAATGCGAGCGAGCTGCCGATTTCGGAGGGTTCGCCGGCCGAGCCGTTGTCTTTTTACGGGGCATCCAAGAAGATCGCAGAATTTTACATACAGATGTTTGCGGAAAGGTACGGATTGAATTATGTGATTTTGCGATATGCCAACGTGTACGGGATACGGCAGAACTCCAAAGGAGAGAGCAGCGTCGTCGCTTCCTTCGTGAAACGAATATTGGAGGGGGATCGGCCCTGGATCAATGGGAACGGAGAACAGACAAGGGATTTCATCTATGTCAAGGACGTGGCTGCCGCGAATGCGGCCGCTCTCTTCCAGGGCGAGAGGGAAATACTGAATGTCGGCAGCGGACGCCCGGTTTCTGTAAATGAGCTGTTCCGTCTGATCAGGGAGATTTGCGGCCAAGGGGGGCTGGAGCCGGAATACCGCCCTTTCAAGCCGGGAGATATTCTGGACAGTCTGCTGGACAACCGCCGAGCTTTGCATGTGTTGGGCTGGGAGCCTGCCTATTCGATGCTGGACGGGCTTAAAGAGATGATTCAATACGAAAGGGAACTTCGCAGAGAGATAAAGATGGGATTTTAAAAATAAAAAGGGAATGATTGTAAAACATTCCCTTCCTCAAGCATAAGATATATCGATCATCTGCTTGGTTAATCGCTGTGATTCCCCCTCTTAAGCGGCGGGCAACTAAGCCGGGAACCGTCCTGCAAAGGGCGGTTTTCGGCGTTTCCCGGCTCCGCTTGAACCCATGCCTACCCCTTTGCATACATATAACCACCGGACTTGTTGTTAGAGGTTCAGGCGGAAGCGAAGGGGTGTGACAGCAGTGGGTATTCATTTGACGGCCCTCCACTGGGTATATCTGGCTTTTATTGTGTTTATTATGGCCCTGCTGGTTCGGCGGCGCGATACGACGATGATTTGCGTGGCCGGGATCTTTACGCTGGGTCTTATAGCTACGGAGACCTTAAGCGGCTCGGTTTCGGGTATATTTAATTCCTTTATCTACGCCACCAAGGAACTGATGGGGACGATTATGATTATCTCCATTATTGTTGCGATGAGCCGGGTGCTGATTGTTACCGGCATTAATGAAACGATGGTGGCTCCGCTGACCCGGTTTCTGCGCACACCTGCGCTGGCTTACTGGGGCATAGGGCTCATCATGATGATAACGTCGTTTTTCTTCTGGCCGTCACCGGCGGTGGCCCTGATCGGGGCCGTGCTGCTTCCGGTGGCATTGCGGGTAGGTCTGCCGGCGCTTGGTGCGGCGGTAGCGATGAACTTGTTTGGCCATGGCATAGCTTTATCAGGTGACTACATTATTCAGGGAGCCCCCAAGCTTACCGCGGATGCGGCAGGTCTTCCGGTTTCCAGTGTGATGGAGGCCAGCGTGCCGCTTGTCGTGGTTATGGGTCTGGTCACCACCGTTACGGCTTACTGGATGATGCGGCGGGATCTGAAAAAGGGAACATTCCGCGACGGCTTGGTCACAGGGAGAAGCGGCACCGGGGCTTTGGCCTCTGCGGACAGCCCGGATCACACGCCCGCAATTGTCCATCCGGCTGCCAAGCGAGCCCTTGCCATTCTTGTTCCAATCCTGTTTGCCATTGATGTGATCGCCATGTTTGTGCTGCATCTGCAAGGCGGAGACGCCACGGCCCTTGTCGGCGGAACAGCCATCCTGATCCTGCTTGCGGTGACGTTGTTTGCCCACCGGAACAAAGGGCTTGAGCAGATGACATCTTATTTGATCGACGGCTTTGTGTTTGGCTTTAAAGTGTTTGGACCGGTTATTCCGATTGCGGCTTTCTTCTATTTGGGCGATGCAGCGTTTACGGAAATGTTCGGCAATGTTCTGCCGCAAGGCTCTCAGGGGATCGTCAATGACCTTGGCGTAGCCCTGGCGCATGAAGTCCCGCTGAATAATGTCGCCTCGGCCATAACGCTGACGGTTACCGGTGCGATTACCGGCCTGGACGGCTCGGGTTTCTCGGGCATTTCGCTCGCCGGTTCGATCGCACATCTGTTTGCGACAGCGATCGGCTCCGGAGCTGCGACGCTGACCGCCCTCGGGCAGGTTGCTGCCATCTGGGTCGGCGGCGGTACGCTGATCCCTTGGGCACTCATCCCGGCAGCCGCGATCTGCGGCGTCAGCCCGTTTGAGCTGGCCCGGCGCAACCTGAAGCCGGTGCTGATCGGCCTGGCCGTCACAACTGTAGTGGCGATGTTTCTGATTTAGCATTCAGCACGATAGTATTTCTGTTTGAATTTGCACATGAAACGATTTCTGGTTAGTCCCAACAGCCCGGCAGGGGTTCCTGTCGGGCTGTTTTTATAACTTGGATTACGGCTTGCCTTACCTATAACCTGTACTTACTCTGCATGTTCGCCGTGCTCTCCATTGATATTTTCCTCAACATTCCTTGTGTGAGGCAGCCTAAACCGGCCGTCCTCCAAAAGATCCAGCACAATCTCGTCAGGCTGTTTCGTTGTCGTATCGTACAAATACGGCTTGTTAGCCGGTGAAGTCTCTAATTGATTAAGCAAGAAGAGCGAACGATCCAGGGAATCCGGGTCTCCACGGCGTTCGAGCCTATTTTTCAAGATTTCAGCGTCGGCTCTAAGCACTGCATAACGAATTTCCGCATGGAAATCGGCTATTTGTTCTTTAAACCATTCGAGTTCCTCTTCGACGACAAAATCAATCACCACATTTAATCCGTCCTGAAGGAAAGTACGGGTGACTGCAGCTAAATTCGTCCAGGTGACGGACACCCGCCGCTCCCAAGAAGTCGAGTCTGCGGCGCTTCCCTCGTTAAACATATGGAATAAATGGTCGCCTTCAATCATCACGCAGTTGGGGAGCTTCTTCGCCAACTGTTTGGATACGGTGGATTTGCCGGTGCCAAGTGGACCGGAAATAAGGAAAATCAATCGTTTGCCGCTATTATTCGAATTCGTCATAAGCGATCTCCTTTAAAATCATGGATCGGTGGTTCTGACAGCTGCAACTTCTCTTTCTCAATCTATCATTTTTGATTCTTACTAAATAGAAAAGTCCTAGATTTATAGATTTTTCAAAAAAAGCTCTCTGTTTGCTGTTTGGTCTTAACCATCCTATTCCATACCCCTTCTTTTTTCCCTCCTCCAAAAGTTCTATAATGAACTTACCGCACACCAAGAATTAACGAATGAGTTGAATATACAGGAATAGAAACGTGAAGGAGGCAGTCCATATGTCCATTTACGACATCGAAGTCGAGACGATCCAGGGGAAACACGGGAACCTTTCGCCTTACCGGGGCCAGGTGATGCTGATTGTGAACACGGCAACCAAATGCGGTTTTGCACCCCAGTTCAAGGGCCTTCAGAAGCTGTACGATCAATATAAGGATCAGGGCTTTGTTGTGCTTGGTTTCCCGAGCGGCCAGTTTGCCAATCAAGAGCTGGAAACGAATGAAGAGGTAGCGGAGGCTTGTGAAATTAATTTCGGGGTCAATTTCCCGCTGTTCGCCAAAATCGACGTCAACGGAAAAACGGCCCATCCGTTGTTTCGTCTGCTGACGAATGAAGCGAGGGGGCTCTTCGGCTCAAGAACGATCAAATGGAATTTCACCAAATTCCTTGTGGACCGCGATGGCCGTGTACTGAAACGTTTTGGCTCCAAGGATACGCCGGAGAGCCTCGAAAGCGAAATCCGCAAAGTGCTGGACAGCAGCAGCGTTCACGCTTAGGGCGGCTGTTTAGATTGAGTTCTTCGGTTCACGACTTCCGCTTTATCTTATTCATTATGGACGGGGATGGGAGTCAGACGAGGATTATCCGGTAATCGGATATCGTAACCATACAAACAGACCGCGGGAACTCCCGTGGTCTGTTTATTTATTAATTTATTTAATGGCGGGCGGCAGTTCGACTTTGGCTTCAAGCTCTTGGATATACTGGCTGTCCTTTACCTCCTCGGTAAAGTCGTCTTTGATCACAAAGGGTTTGATAATCAGATATTTGCTTGTTGCTGCTGTAGTAGCATAGCGGCGGTCAAAGATCAGCGTGTTTCCTTCGAAGGTCCCTTCTCCATTTAGAGAAGGCAGACGGCGGCCCTGATCATCGAATACGGCTATACCGATCCCGTTCATCCGGCGTTCTTCCTTGGCTGACAGGGTATCCGAATGTTTATAGGTCAGCGTGGTCATGATCCGTGTAGTCACAGGAGTAACAGAAACCTTCGTAACCATCATGGTGTAGTCATCGCTTGCGGTTTCCAGGTTTGGTGAAAATACGGCTCCGACATTCGTGGTTTTGTGGAACGGAATATCTAAAGTGAATTCGTGATCCATCCCGTCGAGCTTTAAGGTGACGGTGGCATTGAAGGCAGCAGGAGCCTCATGGCCGCCGGATTCGGGAAGGATTTGTTCAAACACAAGGGTGTTTGGCTGGTTTTTTCCTGCCCCGCCATAGAACAGGCCTGCGTCTGTAAGCGAGTTCCACTCGCCTGTCCCTTGGCCGTTTGCGTTTAACACTACCTGCTCAACAGCACTGCTGAGCTTCATCTTTTTCTTCCCGTTGAAATAAATTCCTTCGTTAAGATTCGGAGCGTCAACGGTTAAGAGAAAGGCAGCGCGTGTGCCGTCATAAATCGTTTCCGTTACCTTCAGCTTCACCTTCTCATAAGCAGCCAGGCTGTTCATGTTTGCGGTCATGCCAAGCTCACCTGCCGTGCGGAGCCCGATATCGCCTTGAATCGAGCTGAAGAGGCTGCTGATGATGGGAAGGTTTTTGATGGAATCTGCCATAGCCGGAGAAACAAAAGCCGAAGCAAACAGTCCGATACCGAGGACTCCCGCTGCAGCAGCGGTATAACTCCAGCGGCGGAGCCGGGTTTTCCGCAGTGGAGCGTGTCCCGCCTGACGGGCGATCAGATCATAGGTTTCGTCCAGGCGTTTTCTTACCAGCGGGGACATCTCCGGATGGAGGCTGTCAGCCTTTTTCAACTCTTGTTCCCATTCAGATACTGCCATAATTCATCTTCCCCTCTCGAAATGTAGATAACTGATTTTGGAGTGTGTCGCGCGCCCGCATCAGCCGCATTTTTGCCGCGCTTTCGGAGATATCCAGGGCCAGGGCCACCTGGCGAAGCGGCAGATCCTCAAAATAGTGAAGAATAACCGCAAGCCGCTGCGGCTCCTCCAGCTGGTCTACTGCATCCCTCAAATCGATCTTGTCGTATTCATTACTAGCGTATACGGCAGCTCCGGCGGGGATTTCGGCATAGACATCTGTACGTGAGCGCTGGGCCAGAAGATTGTGGCATTCATTGATCAGAATCCTGAAGATCCAGGTTTTGAAATACTGGGGCTCCTTTAAGCCGGGAATGGCCTTGAAGGCTTTCAGTAGGGTTTCCTGGAGAGCGTCTGCGACGTCTTCGTCTTTGCCCAAAATGGATTTAGCCATGTAGTGAAGGGACTTCTCGTGCTCCTTGACCAGAGCGATAAAGGCCTCTGCATCTCCGGCTATCGCTTTTGCTGCAAGTTTAGCGCTATTCATCAGGCATCTCCTTTCCTTGTTTTGTGCTGCTATTATTTAGACAGGGCGGACCGGCGGATGGTCACATCTCTTGAAAAAAGTTAGGCCAAGACTTGTCCCGTGCCAATCATTCCCCTTGTGTTAGAACGTAAAATTTGGGACAATGATAGGGTTATACGCCTTTTAATAACTGTTGATCTTTATGGCTGTGCATGAATCTTTGTACGAAATTTCTATAGATCGGAAAGAGGAAACAAAAACATGAACAAACCCACCCTTTACGGATTTACGTTAGAGCAGCTGTCGGTTTGGCTGGAGGAGCACGGTCACAAGAGATCGAGAGCTATTCCGGTCTGGGAAGCCTTGTATCGCGAGCGCGTGACTTCTTTTGAAGCGATGACCGGCGCTAACGCTGCTGTTGTAGAGCTGCTGAAAGAACATTTCGTGCTGCAGACCATGGAAGAACACACCCGCCAGGAGTCGGTGGACGGTACGATCAAATTCCTGTTCAAGCTGCAGGACGGCAACCTGATTGAAACCGTTTTGATGCGGCAAAAATACGGCCTTTCCGTCTGCGTCACCACGCAGGTCGGCTGCAACATCGGCTGCAGCTTCTGCGCCAGCGGCCTGCTGGCCAAAAGCCGCGATCTGACCTCGGGTGAAATCACCGAGCAGATCATGAAGGTGCAGCTGCACCTGGACCGTGCCGGCAAGCGTGAACGGGTCAGCCATGTTGTGGTAATGGGCATCGGCGAGCCGTTTGACAACTTTGTCCATATGGGCAACTTTATCCGGACCATCAAAGACGCTAAAGGCCTCGCGATCGGGCCGAGAAGCATCACCGTATCCACAAGCGGCCTGGCCGGCAAAATCAAGGAATTCGCCGATTCCGACCTCCAGGTCAACCTGGCGATTTCGCTGCATGCGCCGAATAACGAGCTGCGGACGCGGATCATGAAGATCAACAAAGCGATACCGATCGAGAAAGTGCTCGAAGCGATGGATTACTACTGTGAGCGCAGCAACCGGAAGGTAACGCTGGAATACATTCTGCTGCGGGACGTCAACGACCGCCGCGAGCATGCGGCTGAGCTTGCAGAGCTCATCAAGGACCGGAAACAGCAGGTTACCGTTAACCTGATTCCGTACAACCCGGTGGATGAGCACAGCCAATACCAGCGCAGCGACCGGGATACGATTCTTGCGTTCTACGACGAACTGAAGAAACAAAACGTCAACGTCAGCGTCCGCCTTGAGCACGGCACCGATATTGATGCCGCGTGCGGACAGCTGCGGAGCAAGCAGATTAAAGGGGCGTAAGAGAAACGATCGCTTCACGCCAAAAAATAAACCGCCTCCCGGTTAATCCGGCTGGCGGTTTGTAAATTGAGCCCTTTAAGCTGTACGGCTTAAAGGGCTCTTCTTGTTGCTAACCCGAAGTTACATCGCTTTACCCTTGCGTACAAACATCATCAGACACCCGGCAATAACCAATACGGCTGCGATGATCGGCTGACCGCCGGCCAGGCTTCCCAGCAGGGAGCCGATCGAGAACACGGCGAAGAACAGCACGGACAATACGGTCAGGATATTAATCGGGATCAGCAACCATTTGTTGCGGTTGCCGAACCAATACAGCTCAAACAAACCGGCGGCAGGAGCCAGCAGGAACCCTGGCCACATCATGTCCCAATTATCGAACAGCATGGCAATTTGGCAGACCAGGGCCACAATCAGCAGCACGCCGCCCGGCACGAGCACGCCGACTCCGCGGCGCTGGAGAATAGAGAAATACAGCCAGTGAAAAAATACAGCCACGGGAAAGATAAACAACGTGGGCCAGAAGTAAGTAAAGGTGGAGCCTGTCGTCCAATGGATTTCCCCCTTGATGAGCATAAAGATGCCCAGCAGCACCAGAATCGGGCCCAGGAAAGCAATACGGTCAACTTTCAAAAGGATTCACTCCCTAACGTGTTTTTAGCTGTCCTCAGCATAACACGGGGATAGGTGGTTGTCTTCATTCCCTGGAGTGTAAAACATATCGGTCTTGAGACTGAGTGTGGTAGAATAAAGGACGAATTTATTCAGAAAAGAGGATGTTTAACCGCATGCTGAATGTTAAAGATTATACAGCGGAATATGTCAAAGATCCGTTTGGCATTTTGACCGGCAAAAGATATGAATTCCGAATCAATCTTGAGATTCCAGAGGACGACGACCTCTATACCGTGAACGGTGTATATGCCCGCGTTATCGTGAAAGACGATAACGGCGAAGTCCGGGTAGTGAGTTATGATCTGGTGGAGCGCGGTACGGACAAAATCCTGGAGTTTGATCTTGAGGATGATGAGGAAGCCGAGCTGGAGCAGTTCTGCAAGGAGCATCTGCCGGAAGAGGAGTAAGGGCCGACTGGTCTTTGGCTGCTTAGCTGTAGATACCGAATAGAAGTTTCAAAGAGATCCGCCCGTCAGGGCGGATTCTTTGATTGGGCCGGCGGACACGGCCGCTCCACCAGCTAACCCTGTATAGCCGCAATAACCACCAGTATCCAAGCCGCCAGAAAAAGCACCCCGCCAATCGGCGTGATCGCCCCCAGCTTCCGCGCGCCGCTTAAGCTTAACGCATACAGGCTTCCTGAGAAGAGAAGAATCCCGCCGGTCATCAGCCATCCGGCCCATGAGATCAGCGAGCTGTCCGCAAGCTGATCCCCAGCCGTCCCAAGCAGGAGCAGACCCAGACCGTGAGCAATTTGATACTGAATTCCGGTCTGATACGTCTTCATCTTTTCATCCGATAATTTATTCTTTAAGGCGTGGGCGCCGAATGCGCCAAGCGCGACGGCCAGGAACATCACAATGCCGCCTAATCCTAACCAAATATTCAATGTCAAACACCTCCTAACAGCCATACTAAGACCGGCACACTCCTGCAGTCAAATGCCAAAAAAGGCGAGGGTGAGCATACCTGGCGTTATTATGCAGGTTAACGGGAACAAGGAAAATAGGGAATTAAGCGAGTACAACCTGTCCTGAAATGGTATAATATGCATATAATTAGTTAGGGAAGTAAGAATGGCCAAATACAAAGAAGCTAGGAGATCGTAAATCATGCCGAATGAAGACGAAATCATTTTAACCCCCGATGGTGTTGCCAAACTGGAACAGGAGCTTGAAGAGCTCAAAACAGCCGGGCGCAGGGAACTTGCGGAGCGGATCAAAATTGCGCTCAGCTACGGGGACTTGAAGGAGAACAGTGAATACCACTCGGCCAAAGACGACCAGGCTTTTATGGAGACCCGCATTTTGACCATTACGAACATTCTCCGCAAAGCCAAAGTGGTGGAGAATCAGGGCACCGATGTGGTCGCTATCGGCTCTATTGCTGTTCTGAATGACCTCGAATTTGATGAGCGGATCGAATATCAGATCGTCGGCCCTGCCGAAGCGGACGTGGCAGGCAACAAAATTTCTTACGAAAGTCCTCTGGGCAAAGCCCTGCTCGGACATAAGGTTGGAGATGTCGTAGAAGTGGAAGCTCCGATCGGGATTATTAAATACGAAGTGCTGGATATCAAGCAGGGATTGTAGACAGCACCAGCATGATCTGAGAAGTTGACCCTAAGAAAGTGGACAACGAGCCACCGTGTCCGGGAATTTTCCCCCGGGCATTTTTTGTTTTTGCAGCGATTGGCCCTTGATGGGCATGTTGCGGCAATGATTTTTTTCGCATCAAAAATGAAGATCGGGGGATTCTATGGCCAAAGGGGGAATAATTAATGCCGAATCACCGCAAGGACATCGAAACGGATGGAAATCCTGAAACCGTCTATGAAGACACCCGTGTACACGAGCATCCCATCCTGCCGGCTCCCAAGCAGTACACTTCCAAGCCCACCCGGGAAACAGAAGGACCCGATCGCGTAAAGCGAACCTGATTTTAGGGGAGGGGCCAGATCCTCCGAAAAAAGTCAAAGAGCCAGGAAGCCATTTCCTGACTCTATTTATGTTGCGCTCTTTAGGCCATAAATTAAAGGTTCATTTCATACCTACTCATTGCTTACGGCTCACGGTGCTTTCCTCGCTGATCAAGGCATGCAGATTAAGGTCCGGGTCATAGAAGAAGACCATCCACGTCTGGATGCCATGCATTTCGGCAATGACATGAGGTTTGTCCCTGAATTCGACGCCTTTGCCGAGAAGCTCCTGATAAGCCTCCTGAATATGCTCAACTCCGAAATAAAGGACGGAGCCCGGAGGGGCAAAATCGCGCCGTCGCCTTGCCAGTGAAAGGTTCTGCTGCTCGCATGGAGAATAGAGTTGTTCAATTTGTAGACCATACGCCATCCTCCTTCAATGGACTGACGCCAAGGCCGGAGCTCCGGCGAAGCAGGCCGCCTTTAAAGCATGCCCGGCTTCCGGAACTCCTCGGCATAGTTCGTGTCCATGATCTTCGCGACTTCAGCGGGCTCCTGTGTTTGGCCGAGCGCCCACATCATTTTGGTGACAAGCGCTTCAGTGGTCATATCGTATCCTGGAATCACGCCTTTCTCCAGCACACGCTGCCCCACTTCATAAATCGTTAAGTCGCCGCCTTCGTAAGGACATTGTGTAGTCACCACGATCGTCATGCCTCCGCGCATCAGTTCCTCAATTTTATTGATCAGGCTGCGTTCTTTGAAAGGAACTCCTCCCAGGCCGAACCCTTCAATCACAATCCCTTTATATCCAAGCGAATGGATGGCATCGAATATATGAGGGTTAGTCCCCGGAATCAGCCGCAGCAGAAAGACCTCCGAGCAATAATTGTCATTATAAGGATACTGGACAAGCTGCCGCTCCGGCAAGTCCTGGTTGTAAATCAACTGCCCATTTACGATAGTTCCGATGTAGGGATAGTTGATGCTTTCAAAGGCATTATAGCTCCGTGTCCGGACTTTCGAGGCCCGGGTGCCGTTGATGATTTTGCCGTTAAAAACAACGAACACGCCTGGACGTTCTCCGCAAGCTGTGATGAAGGAGTCGATGACGTTTTTCTTCGAGTCGGAATGCTCGGCCAGAATGGAAACCTGGGAACCGGTAAGGACAACAGGCTTGGCGACCGTTCCCAGCATAAAGCTGAGCGCCGAGGAGGTGTAGGCCATTGTATCCGTACCATGGGCAATCACGATCCCGTCATAATGATGCAGGGAATCATGAACAAGCCGGGCAATCGCTGCCCAGTCCTCCGGCTGGGTATTGGTGCTGTCCATGCTCATCAGATCGATCGCGTCGATCCGGCAAATCTCCCGAAGCTCGGGAATCTGTTCCAGAATATGACCAGCGCTTTGGGTCGGAGTCAATCCGTGCTCCTGATAGGTAGAGGATATAGTTCCGCCCGTATTTATAAATAGAATAGTTTTCATTCAAGCCGTTCTCCCTGTATGATACAAAATCAGACACCCTGACGCAGGGAAAGGACGTCTGCTGTTTTGTATTTTACTATGAAACGACCGGTGGATAAATGGGTGATTCTCCCTCGTTCGACAAGGATTTGTTGGTTATGGGCCGGTGTCGCCTGAAGAACGGGGGAAACAGAGCCTTAAGGATAAAACTGGTATTTATTTAGTAATCTAGTTAAAATGGAAAAGGATAATGTCTCTTATCTAGCATTTTATCATAGAGCAGAAAGGAAGGATGATTTTGAAAAGAAACCCTCAGGCAGGCGAGGCCAAAGCCGCCAAAATGACGATTAGCGCGCTGACCGCTCTCTTGCTGCTGACCCCAGCGGCTATGGCCGGGGCAGAGGAGGCCGGATCGGTGGACACTGCGATCAGCAGCACAGCATCGCCCGCTGGAAATCGCGGGCTGCAGCAAGCGGCAGGAGAATTGACGGCAAATGCCTCTTCTCAGCCCTCCAAGGCCGACCCCTCCAAAGTCAAATTTACCAAAGACCAGGCGGTAGCCAAGCTGAGAGAGCTGTTCCCCATTTTAAGTGAAGCGACCGTTTCCAGTTATGAATTGGGAGTAACCAATCAATATCCGCCTCCCGTTGATCAAATGGTTTGGAATATTCAGTGGAACTATCAGATCAACAATTCTTATTACGGGTTCAACAGCCGGGTAGATGCGGTAACCGGGGATCTTATTGATACAGCCCTATACATTCCAAATATGAACAGCAATGAGGCTTATTATCCCCCTAAATTAACGGAAGAGCAGGCCTTGGATAAAGCGCGCGTTTTCCTGCAGAAAGCGGTGACTGTCCCGTCCGGTGTGGAGTGGGAAGTAGACGATAATGACGCTTACAGTTTGGCGAATCCCAGTTTGTTTGGACCTGTTGAATATACGTTCAGCTTTCGGCAGAAGAAAGGCGGCATCAAGTCCAATTTCGCCAACTACTACATAACCGTTACCGGGGATGGCACCGTCATTCGTTTCTCCCGCCCTCTTGATCCCATCGATTTGCCGAATACAAAGGTGACCATCACTCAAGCCGAAGCCGATCAGCAGTTTGCCGATCAGCTCGATCTGGAACTGGCTTACGTCCCTCAATACAAGGAGGGGCTGCCTGAGCGTTATCTCCTGGCCTGGCAGCCAGTTGAAGCTGCTCTCTACGACATAGATGCCGCAACCGGGGCGCGAATTTCGAAATTAGGGAAAGAAGCCGGGGAAGACGCCAATGTCTTGACTGATGTCCCGGCCGGACAGAAGCTTTATACACCACGCTCAGAAGGGGAACGGCTGACGGATGAAGAAGCGGCGAAGCTGGTTGAACAGCGTATCGGAGTTCCGGCCAACCGCAGCTTAGCTTCTCGGCGTTTGAGCCAGTTTTATCCGGATCAGGACCGCCAGGTGTGGAACCTGAGCTGGAGAGGGAATGATTCGGGAACCCGAGGGCTCCCGCCCGAAACCAATGTAATGGTGGATGCCGACAGCGGTCAAATTCTTTCTTATACCCAGGAGGCTTATCGTTACAATGACGACCGGACATCAGCCGAAGCTGTCAAACCGGTTCCATATGAAACAGCCAAGCAGAAAGCCTTCTATTGGGTGAACCTGCTCTATCCGGATGCCAGCCAGCAATTAAAGCTTGCAGAAGCTGCCAAGGAGCCCCGGCAAGCCGGCGAATCCGGCTATGACTTTACTTTTGCAAGATACTACAAAGGAATCAAAGTGGTGGACGATAACGTTACGATGCATCTTGGCCCGGATGGAGACCTGGAGTCCTATTATGGCAGATCAAATCCGAAGGTATCCGGGCTGCCTACGGAGCCATCCGTTGATAAAAAGGCAGCGCTGAAAGTTTATTTGAATGAATATCAAACAGAACTCCATTATGCCTATTACGGCGGATACTATTCGATCCTCAACCAATATGAGGAGCCGGTGATCAGACTGGTCTATGGTGCCGTACCTAAGAGCGAGAATGAGCTTACCGTAGCTCTGGACGCACAGACGGGAAAATGGCTGACCAATAATCAGCTTGCAGGTCAGCTTGCACCGGGGCAGGAGCCTGCCGATATCAAAGGGCGGCCTGAGGAACAGGATTTGCAAACCTTAATCCGTTATCAGGTGCTTAAACCGGATGAAGAAGGTCTCATCCATCCTGAAGCTGAAATCACTGTCGGAGACTGGCTGGATATGATGGCGCGGGCAGCGACAACTTATATCAGCAGTTCCAATAACGGAGACGACGGCAAACCGAAGAGTACCGCCGGCGTATCACCGGAAGATGTTTATTATACTTCCGTTCAGTATGCCTCAAGCGCAGGCTGGATTGATGCCAAGTCGCAGATTGCGGTTCACGACAAGCTGACGCGCGATAAGCTGGCTGCTCTGCTTGCTGGAATTTTGCAATACAGCAAATTGACTGTCTATCTGAAGGAGAACGGCGAAGCCAACCAATTCACGGATGCAGCTGCTATCCAGAACAAAGGGGCGGTTACGCTGGCCGTGAAGCTGGGGCTGCTGAAGGGCACAGATGGACGGTTTGAACCCCAACACCTCGTAACCAAAGCCGAGGCAGCCCAGGTTATGATGAAGCTGGTTAAATTGCAGGGACACACCGACCAGAAGATTGTTCAATCTTATTAGAAGGCAGCAGCGGCAAACAGCCGTCCCGGATTATGGAGAGCAATGTCCATAACCGGGACGGCTTCTTTTATTCGCGTGAGGTACGGAAAGCCAGCTGCCACATAATCACGGCCAGCCAAAGAACAAGCAGCACGTTAATCAAGGATACGAACATCAACGAATAAGTGTAGGAGGGAGTTCCGGTCCGGCCTGTTGCTCCGTAGAGCACCGAGAACGTGTTGGCAAAGACTGTAAAGCTGAATCCCGCAGCCACTCCCAGCAGCCGTTTGTCTTTGAAATATAAATAGGCGCAGATCGCCAAAGCAACGGCAGGGAACAAATACCGTTCATGCATGCTGGTCGAGAACGTAAACACGCCGGCAATCTGGAACAATGCCGCTAGGAAGGCGGCCTCCCGGCTGCGAATCCGCGAGTAGATCAGCCACGAATAGGCCGTGGTCAGCACGATAAAGATCCATCCCCAGGTTTGGTAGCTGAAAAGGATGAATACCGAGCTGCTGTCCTTGTGATTGGCGCCGATCAGGCTAAAGAAATTGTCCGCATTGACAGAGGCGTAAGGATATTCGCCGATCGTACGTTGAAACAGCTTCACGATCCAAAGCGGGTCCTGGCCTGAAGAGAAAGGCAGAATGAGCAGAACGACCACCGCGGCTGCCGTTAGCATGCCGGCAGCTGCTTTCTTGACGCTGCGCAGGCGTACCCACTCAAAGAACAGCACCGGCGCAAAAATAATCCCCTGCGGCTTCATCATCACCGCCGCGGCAAACAAGGCGGCGGACCAGGTCAGCCGTCCTTCCGTAATCAGCAGCACAGCGAGGACGATCAGCAAGGTGAAGAAAGAGTCCACCTGCCCCCAAAAGGCCGAATCGACCAGTACAGCCGGGCAGGCTGCGTAAAAAGCCGCCAGAATGAAGCCCAGCCTTGTCGAAACATGCCGGGATGCCAGCCTGTAGATCAGATAACCGGTGATTACGTCGGCAAGCAGAGACGGCAGCTTGATCATCGTGTTAAAGAAGATCTCCATTCCCGGCAGCGAGGCCGCTCTCCCGATCAGATACAGAAAATAGATCAGCAGCGGCGGATAATCCGCCGATCCATGGACATAGAAACCGGAGAAATCCTGCGCGGCCGAAGTGGCCCAGCTCCGGAAATAATTCATGTCTCCGTTATGCCCCGTTGTCCAGGGCACAAGGGCAATCCGCAGCAGCAGCGCCGAGCCGAGCATCAGCCACAGCGTGCTGCGGCCTGAATGCCGGCGGTTGGCGGCTTCACCTTCACCGCTGTCCCAAGCAAGCAGGGCAGGCTGGGCGCTGCGCAGCCGCCGCCAGCCTATGCCAATCAGCACAGCGGCCAGCGCTGTGTAAGCAGCAAGGGCAATCGGCTCAGCCAGAGGGATCTGGGACATACGCCCGCCGCCCATGCTGCCCAATCCTCCTCCTTCGAATCCACGGCCGTCACCAGGCCGGAGCCTTCCTCCTGAACTTCCGCGGCTCTCCTGCCCGCCGTTTGTCTCGCCAAACCCGCTTGCTCCAAGGAAAGCCCGGCTGAATTCATCCGGGTTCCACCTGCTCGGTTCCGATCGGAAGCCTTCCGTACCGCCCGTCCCGTTCTGCTGCCAGCCGGAACGATGGAAACCGCCGTTTCCGTCCGCATGATGCGTAAAGGCGAATCCCGCCAAAGAGAATATACACAGCACCAACGACAGGATAAAGGTCCACTTCAGCGTGCTGGATAATTTTGATGTTTGAAGTGCTTCAGGCACATGCAACGCCTCATTTCAAGTAATAGGATGTGAAGGTTTGTTTGTGTCCATGCCGGTTACAAGCCTTTTGCATTATAGCGAATCTTCCTTAAAGGCACCTGAAAGGAACTTGAAATAAGTTAATCATCTTTTCTGAAAAATGATAAGAAACTGGGTATTAAACCAGCAGCACATCAAGTATAATCAGAATAATAAATGACATGATTCGACATTAGCTGGAATGTTCTATTTAACGAGAAAGGGTGAACACGGCTGAAAAAGTTAGCTTTTGCGGCAGTGCTGATCGTTCTGGTGGCTTTGCTGGACTCCTGCCGGCGTTCTGAATCCGTCCAGCCTGTTCCATCAACGTCTTCCCCGGCAAATCCCATAGATGTCTCTGTCCTCTCTGTGCTTCCTGAGCATGCCTATGGGAAGGACAGCGGCAAGGACAAGGAGCAGTCGGCTCTAACTGCCTTCATCCGCGGCAAGCTGCAAGGATCACACGGTATTTTCACCAATTTGATCGAGACCCAACAGGAAAGCGAATCCGCAACCGGGCACGAGGTGCTCAGTGAATCGGCGTCTTTGCTCCTGCGTTACGATGTATTGTCCGGAGACCCGCAGCGCTTTGAGCAGGACTGGCAGACGGCCAGGCAAACGTTCGATCTGGATACAGGCTTCAGCTACCGATACAGCCCGAAGCAGGATAAACGTTATCCTGTAAATGCGGCAGTAGACGATTTGCGGATGATCCGCAGCTTCTATGAAGCGGGCAAAAGGTTTGACCGCGAAGACTACACCCGTTTGGCAGACGATTACAGCCGGCGGTTTCTGAAGTATAACGTCCAGGACGGTTATATGGTTGATTTTTACAATGAACAGGCCGGTGAACGAAACAGCTTTATTACGTTATGCTACATTGACCTCAAGACGCTGGCATTGATGCCGGACGGCCCGGACAAGCAGAAACTGCTCAGCCAAATGACCGGGATCGTAACCGGGGGGTATATTTCCGACGATTTTCCATTTTATCACACCCGCTATGATTATAAAAAACAAGCCTATCTCACCGAATCCGTGAACACGGTCGAATCGCTGCTGACCATCCTTGCCCTCTCCGAAGTACATTTGGAGCGGCCGGCCAGCATTGCCTATATCAAAGAGAAGGTCAAAGCAGGCGAGCTGTACGGGAAATACAGCTTTAAGGGCCAGCCGTCCACGGATCTCCAGTCCACGGCTATTTATGCCTTGGCGGCCATGATCGGCTCTACGATCGGCGACCGCGAGCTTTATGAGGACAGCATAAACCGGATGCAGGCGTATCAGATTCCAGCCGGTCAAGGCGAGCTGGCAGGAGCCTTTGCGGATGCGGCCACCGGTCAAGCTTATTCCTTCGATAATCTGACAGCGCTGCTGGCCTACCAATATTAAATCTGCAAGGGGGAAATTCATCATGCTTAGCGGGCGCTCTATTTCAGGCGGGGTTCGTCAGGGCTATTTATGGATGCTTCGTACGATATCGCCTGCCGCATTTGGAGCAGCGGGAGTTTTGATGATCACGGTATTTGCCCTGTTTGTACCGCCTTATATCGGGATGGCCGATAACGGTGACTTTTTTCGGGTAGCGTACAGCAACGGCATTTATTTCAACCACCCTGACTATGACAGCCAGTATTTCGACTATTTCGTCAAGCAATACGGGATCTTTCAGTACTTCAATGAAAACGGGGCTACGATTAATTCCTCGCAATCTCTGTTTATTAAACTGGCTTTAATGTTAAACAAACTGGTATTCAGCAGCACGGTGTTTGATCTGCGGTTTCAGGCCGTCATTTATGCCGTATTGTATACGGCTGCCGTTTATCTGCTGATCGAGGGTTTAACCTGGGGGATTTCGCGCCGCAAAGGTTATCTGATCGCGCTGATTGCGCTGTTTATATTCGGGGATACGGGGTACACCGCGTATTTCAGTTCTTTTTACAGTGAAGCGATCGTGCTGATTATGGCGGTATTTCTGTTTGCTTCGTGGCTGCTGATGTACCGGAAAAGGTACAACGACTATGTTCTGCTTGCCATTTTTGTTATTAGCGCTGTTCTACTGACTACCTCGAAGCAGCAAAATGCCCCGGTGGGCATGATTGCCGCCGTCATGGGCGTCTCGCTACTGTTCCTGAGAAGCGGCCGGACTTTCCGGATTCTGACGGGCTGTTCGCTGGTGGTGTTTATGGGGGCGGGCGTTCTGACCTATACGATGATCTCCAAGGAGTTCGTCAATATCAACGCTTATCATGCGATGACGCGAGGGGTGCTGATGCAGTCGGTTGATCCGGAGAAGACGCTGCAGTCCTTCGGCATTGACGAACAGTATGCGCTGCTTAAGGACAGCATCTATTACGAGCCTTATTCGACCATTGATGTGAACTCGCCGATGCTGGAACGCGAATTTTACAGCAAATACGGCTTTGCATCCATATTGAAGTATTACGTTCTGCACCCGGGACGTTTGTGGGCGATTCTGGACGTTGCGGCCAAAGGGGCGTTTACGATCCGTCCGGAGGCGATGGGCAACTTCGAGCAGTCGACGGGGGCGGCCCCGGGAACACATACCCATTTCTTTTCGCTGTACAGCCTCCTCAAGGAACGGGTGCTGCCGAAGACGTTCGGTTTTATCGTCCTCTGGGGCATCGTGGTAATGGGCTTGTACCTGCCTGCTTTCGTTAAAGCGATGAAGGAGCGGAATTTCCGGCATATCCAGAAGCTGATTTTGGTTGTTTCTACGCTGATCATCGGGTTATCCGGCATTTTTGTTTCTATTATAGGTGCCGGTGATGCCGACCTGGCCAAACACGAATTTCTGTTTACGTTGTCCTTTGATCTGATTCTGCTGCTGCTTGTTGCCGATCTCATCGGCCGCAGCCTGTTTATCCACCCGGATCCAGCAGTTCGGAAGCCGAACTCTGAATCGGAAGTTCCTTCAGCGGCTCGCCCTGCTGCTTCCGCTTCCGCTGCAGCAGGACAGGAGGTGGCGCCATGAATAGAAATGGGAACTCCATCAAAGTTGTTCAGCTGCTGCTGCTAACGCTGCTTCTGCTGCCAAACGTTTGGCCGGAGTTCTCCGCTAAGGCGGAATCCGCGCCTGCAGCTGCGGCCTCATCTGCGGAGGCCGCAGCATCCGAAGTTCCCGCCGAGTCGCCTGTGCTGCTGGTTTACGACAGCCTTGGGGCAGGGACTCCTCAGCAGGGCGGCATCGCAGCTCTTGATCGGCTGATTGCGGCCTTTGGCGCGGCAGCCGAGCAGGTCAGCCTGGATGATTATAAAGCCGGTATGCTGCAGGGCTTTGGCAAAGTCATCCGGGTCGTCAACCTGGAGCCGGGGACTGCGGGGCTGGAGCAAGAAGGACAATCCGCTTTCCTTCAAGATCTGCAGAGCTATACGGGCGATGTCCTCCAAATAGGAGGCCAGCCCCCGGAGCCTGAGCGGAGCAGGCTGGGAATCAAGACGAACATAGCCCGCCAGCAGCCGGTTCATTTAACGGCGGCCGGCGGTTTGGATACAACATTTAATGTGAAGCAAATGATCTACATGACAGCAGGAACAGGAGAGACCTACGGTAGTCTGACGCTGGAAAGCGTCCAGGGGCATTTCCCTTACAGCCTTCAGTCCGGCCACTACACCTACGTGCCCTACTTTGAAGCCGGCAGCGGCAACATGCAGGTTATGGCGGGCGTGCTCAAACACTGGTTCCGTCAGGACAGGCCGGGCCGGGCTTATCTGCTTATTAAGGAAATTTACCCGTTCTCCGATCTAAGCCTTCTGGAGACTATGGCTGACAAGCTCTATCAAGCCGGGATTCCCTTTATCGCAAGCGTACGTCCGGTGTTCAGCCATACGGAGTATCCGGCGATGCAGCGCTATCTTGAGACCATCAAATACCTTCAGGCCCGGGGAGGAAGCATTCTTGTCCATGTACCTGAAGTGCTGGCGGGAGTTCAGTCCCGCAAGGATGAGCTCTATGCCGATATGGAGGGGTTCATTGATCTGTTGATCAACGCAGAAGTAGCCCCGCTCGGGGTCGGGGCTGAGCAGTACTGGGCCCATGACGGTGAATATACCGGGAAAGGGCTGTCCTTTTTCGATTCGTCGGTGCTGTTCCCGGACGTGAAAGCAGTGCCCAAAGAGCCGCTTCCCGTGCAGCGCTCCTTCCGATCGGCTTTGTTCAGCGTTACCATGGAGGACCTGCGGCAGAGCTACGGCGATAGCCCTGTTCAGGAGCTGCCGGTCAATACGGCGGTTACCTATGATTTTCCTGATCGTGCCGATGGTCTGACTGCCCTGCTGGAGGAGCTTAAGGCATCATGGGTCACTTTGGCCGATTATAAGGATTTGGACCATGAGGTCAAGACACAAAGCCATGTAGCGCAATCACGCAAAGGTGCGGTGATTCTGAACGGGGAAACACTGAATCCAAACTACAGCGGCAGCAAGGTCAGCCGGGACTACGAATATGTGCAGCATGCAAAGACAAGCTTCCGGAAGCTGTTTCAGGTGCAAAACACCTTTTTTATGGTCATCATCGCGTTCTCGCTGATCGTCTTCGGAGGTTTGCTGCTGGTTGGCCGTCGTTTGTACAGACGGAAGTTTTTGAAACGGGACTCTGAATCCAGTAGTGGATAGATAGGAGAAGATGCCATGGAATTATCCAATTATCTGATGCTCATTGCCGTCATTTGCATCTGGTCTCTGCTGCTTGTCAACGTCCTGCTTATTATTGCCGGGTATTTCTATTACATGAGGACTGAAAGAGAGGAGATTCCGCCGCTTCAAGGCAGGTTTCCGTTCGTCTCCATCATGGTTCCGGCTCATAATGAAGGCCGGGTAATCGGCAAGACGGTAGAATCGCTGCTCGCGCTTGATTATCCCCATGACTGCTATGAAATTATCGTCATCAATGACAATTCGTCCGACAACAGCGCGGAGCTGCTGGCCAGTATCCAGCAGAAGCATGCGGGACGCAACCTGATCGTGATCAACACCGATAAGATAACGGGCGGCAAAGGGAAGTCCAATGCCCTCAACATTGGATTCGGCCACAGCAAAGGCGAGCTGATCGCTATTTATGACGCTGACAATACGCCGGAGAAGACGGCGCTGCGGTACCTGGTAACGGAAATCGTCAACGATGCCTCGCTCGGCGCGGTTATCGGCAAATTCCGGACCCGCAACCGGGACGTCAACCTGCTGACCCGTTTCATCAATGTGGAGACTTTGTCTTTCCAATGGATGGCGCAGGCCGGACGATGGCAGCTGTTCAAGCTGTGCACGATTCCGGGCACCAATTTCATTATGCGACGCCATATTGTTGAAAGCATTGGGGGCTGGGACGTTAAAGCGATCGCCGAAGATACGGAGATCAGCTTCCGCATCTACATGATGGGCTACCGGATCAAATTTCAGCCGAAGGCGGTCACCTGGGAGCAGGAACCGCAGTCGCTTAAGGTCTGGTTTAAGCAGAGGACCCGGTGGGCCAAAGGCAATGTTTACGTCATCGTAAAGAATCTGCCGCTGCTCTTTAACCGCTCTGCCCGAACCGTACGGTTCGATATTTTATATTTCCTTTCGATTTATTTCCTGCTTGTCACTTCGCTGCTGACTTCGGATATTCTGCTTGTTCTGAATACGATTGGTTATGTGCATACGACGCTGGCCGGGCTCAGCACGTTTCTGTGGCTGCTGGCGATTGTGTTGTTTGTAGTAGGTACCTTTGTTACCTTAACGACGGAGAAAGGAGAAATGTCTCTCTCCAATGTCGGCATTATCATGTTGATGTACGTGACGTATTGCCAGCTGTGGATGCTGGTTGCGGCCAACGGGCTGTACAACTACTTCAAGGATCTGGTCTTCAAAAGAGAGGTCAAATGGTATAAGACGGAACGGTTCTAGCCGGCTTGCCTGGCAGGCGTCACTTGCGGATCGCAGCCGCTGCGGTTTGTAAGTTTGGTTTAGTCGGTAGGTCCAAATGAAGTTACGAAATTTCAACGAAGATTAGGAGCGTTTTCCATGAATAAAAAATGGCCCGCCCTGCTGCTTCTCCTAATGGTGATCAGTCTGGGTTATCCGTTTGGCAGCACCGGTTCTGCGGCTGCAGCCGAGAGCGAGCTGACCTATGTGACCAGCTTTGGTGCCGATGTTTCGCTTTCCGGGGAGAAGGTAACGAAGTCGATTTATTTTCAGATTCCGGATTACTGGAACGTAAGCAAAGCAACAATCAAACTGGACTACCGGGTATCGCAGATTCTGGAGAACCAGCGGTCCAGTATGACGTTGTCGGCTAACGGCACTGCGTTCTATTCCTTTCGCCCGGCAGCGGGAGAAGGGGAGCAGCAGCTCAGTGTACAGATTCCGGCCAGTTTGCTGAAAAAGGATTCCAATGAGCTTGAAATCACGGGTTATCTGCGCGAGGAAACTCGGAATGATGTTTGTACTGCGGAGGTTTCGCCCGACCAGTGGCTGAATATCTATGGAACCTCAAGCATCGCTGTCGCTCATGCCAACAAGGAAATGACGGCAGAGATCCGTGAATTTAACAAGCGGTTCACTGCTGTCGATAATGCAGGCGGGGGCCGAAGCGCCGTTGCCGTTCCTGAGGGAGCTGGAACCGCTGAGCTGACGGCAGCCTCTTATGCGCTTTCCGGGTATGCCGGCGGCAGCGAGCTTGGCCGTGCAGCGCTTCCGTTGATCCCTTATACGGCAGATCGTCTGCAGGGGAAATTCCTGGTGCTGCTGGTGTCGAGCTATGAGCATTTGCCTGCCGAGCTGAAAGCAGCGATCGGCGGCAGCGACTTGTCCGATTCAGCTGTCATCCAGCTGATCCACCCGGAGCATCAGCCGACGCTGGTGGTTACGTCCGCTAATGAGGAGCTGCTTATCAAAGCTGGCCGTATGGCGGCTAATCTGCCTTTGATGAGCCAGCTGGATACAGACAGAATCGTCGTTAATGCCGATACGGACGTAGACACACCCGTGGTTGACCTCAACCGGGCAGTGTCTCTGACCGAATCGGGAGATCAGCTGACAGGTCCGCGTCATCAGGAACAGACCTACTATATTCCCCTGCCGGCCAACCGGTCGGCTGCCGGTGCCGGCAAGGTCAGTATCAGCTTCCGGTATGCACAGAACCTGGATTTCGACCGTTCGCTGATGACCGTCTTGATCAATGGCAAGCCGATCGGCAGCAAAAAGCTGTCACGCGAGCTGGCTAACGGAGACAAGGCAGTGTTCCCGATTCCGGCCAATTTGGAAGTGGCGGGTAATTTCTCGCTCACGGTCGCTTTTGATCTGGAACTAGACGGCGCTTATTGTTCCGGCTTCCAGGACCAGACGCCATGGGCGTTTATTGCCCCGGATTCTGTCCTGCAGTTGAACAGCAAAGACCGCACGGACATGTTGTTTAACAACTATCCTTATCCGTTCCTGCGGGACGGAAGATTTAATCGGGTAGCCGTCGTATTGCCAAACAAGCCGGATACGGCAACGTACAGCACGATCGGCAACCTGTTCAGCCTGCTTGGCCAATATGCCGAGGGGAATCAGGGAGAGATCGCTTTTTATAAAGACGATGTAGACAAGAATCAGCTTAAAAACAGCAACCTGATCGTGATCGGCACCTATCAGGATAACCCAATGATTCAGCGTTACAATAAAGATTTGTATTTCCGCTACAACGGCAAAGGGACAGCCATCACCTCCAATGAAAAAATCCAGATTGCTGAAAGCTATGGCAAACGGATCGGTGTGATTCAGCTTGTTCCGTCTCCGTGGAACGACGCTAACGGAATGATGGTCTTAACAGGAGTCAGCTCTGTTTATTATGAAATGGCCTCGCGGCTGGCATCCAATGAAGCCGATAAATATAAGCTGTATGGCGATGGGGTGCTGACGGATATGGACGGCAACGTTCAGGCTTACCGTTTCAAGAAAGAGGCTGGAGGCTCTGAAGATTCGCTGGTACAGGATGTTCTGCAGCGCAAGGATGTTGTTGGCTTTATGGCTGCGGTCGTCATCGTGGCTTGTCTGGTTCTTGCCTCGCTGATTCTACTGCTCCGCAAGCACAGCCGTAGGAAGAGGAGCCGTCAGCATGCCCGCCAGCAAACCCGGTCGAGAAGAGGTGGCAAATAATGCGGCGCACCCGTAATCATAGTTTGGTCTCTGATCTGGCTTTTCTGTCCTTTATCGTGCTGTGCAATGTCTGCCTGATCTTTACGGCGGGAGACCCCAGCCAATATTTGAGCGATCTGATCTTGATGAATCTCTGCTTCTTCCTGGCGATCGTAACGTATTTTACTAACGTAACTGCCGGGCTGGTGCTGAACGTGGTATTTATTTTCGCTTACGGCATTTATATCACGATTCAAACGGTATCTCTATCGCAGACGATCGGTCTCAGCACGTATTTCTGGATCATTATGGCTCCGTTGCTTACGATTGTGGTCTGGCTGTTTGCTTCCTCCGTGCGCGAGCTCCAGGAGGAGAACGAGCTGCTGAAACGGCAGCAGGAATGGCTGGTAACCGTGGATGAAACCACCGATCTGAAGAATTCGCTTTCCTTCAATAAGGATGCTGCGGTGTTTGCCGGCTTGTCCACCCGCTATCAGATTCCGTTGTCTCTGCTGGTGATCAAAGTGAAATACTGGAATGAAATCCGCCGTTTTATTCCGGAAGAGCAGCTCACGGAGGCGATTTATGACGTATCCCAAATCAGCCAGTCCAGCATCCGTACCAATGATACCTTGTATCTCTTGGATAAAGAGGATGTGACCTGGGGGCTTCTGCTGTTCACCGATCTGGAGGGCACCCAAATTGTAGTCGAGCGGATCAAACAGCGGCTGCGGGAGTTCAACGAGCGGCAGTTTGCCGGCAAATACAAAGTGGAATTGAATCTGCGGATCGGGGCCGCCGAATATCATCCTGATACGGTTCGTACCCCGCTTGAATTTATTGCAAGAGCGAAGAAGCAGCTGGAATACGATGTTTAATCGAACATCAAATTAGAACATCAAGTAGTAGAACCTGCAGCAAACGCCGACATGCCCGTCGGCGTTTGCTTTTTTTGTTCGGTTTATCCCGCTGCGGTTTGGCAAAGACAAGGGACTTAGGAATATGCTTAAGGATAAGGAACTGGTACTGATGGAGCTCAAGATCGTCTTCTAAAGGCGCAGAGAATCTCTTTAAGGGTTATTCCTTTTCGCTTGCGGGGTAGACCTTAAATTGGAACTGTGAGGTTCCATAAGAAGTAAACCGAAGGGGAAGTGCCGCCCGGGTTCCGCGGGCTATACTGAGTTCACAAGCAAGGCATCACTGCAATGGACAAGTTGGACCCGAGAGGAGTCAGGCAAATTGATGTTGAGGAAGCTGCAGACCCTGGGAGCGGCGGGATTGCTTACAGTTGTTATGACAGCCGGAATCGCTTACGCAGCCCCACAAGCCGGCGATTCGCTGCAAAGCTGGTATCAGACGAGCTATAAGCAGGCCGTTCAGCGTATTGAGCTGAAACTGGTCAAGTCGTTCCCGGACAAGCTCGGCCAAGCGGCTATTCAAACCGTTAAGGCGGAGAAGGAAGCGGGAATCTCGCAAATTCGCGACTGGCAGCGCCAATGGCTGAGCGCGTTTAACAGCGAGTTTGACCAGCGGAGAGAGTCTTATAACCGTGAAATTGACGAAGCGCAAAGCGAGCTGCTTGGAAGCCAAGGTCAAGACGGCATCGTCAGACAACAATTTGCCGATTATACGGCTCAAGCCAAACAGCAGGCTGACGAGCAGCTGGAGCTTGAAGCCGGAGATCTATTAGATGGTCTGTTTAACCCGCAGGGGACGGCTGAAATTCTGCCAGATGAACATTAATCCAACCCAATTAGCCAAAATGAGAAGGTCACGTAAAACGGTCCTATCAACGCGTAAGCAAACTCAGCAGCGGTTGTTGATCGGAATTGTTTCTCTAAGCGCTTTGATTGCCGTAACTACGAGTTTGTCTTTTGCCGATATAGACCTGAAAGGCAAGGTCAAGGCTTGGGCCGATCAGACGGCAGGCAGCGCGATTTCGGATCTGGACCTGGCGATTCATTCCGAAACCGAGCAGCAGAAAGCACGTTTGGAGGAAGAATTGCGAGCAAAATTGGATGCCCAGGCGGCAGAGCTGCAAAGCTATACGGAGGCGCAGAAGCAGCAGCGCAGGGCCCAAATTAAAGCCTATGTGGACCAGCTCATCAGCAGTGCAGACTATTCCAGCGCTGACGATAAAGCGCAAATGGAAGCCAAACTGCAAACGATCGTGGACAGCGCTATTGAAGCTATAGATAACTTGAACGCAAGTTATGTGCCGCCGCAGCTGAGTTATGAACCGCCTGCAACACCTGCGCCTACAGCATCTCCTAAGCCGTCTGAAGTCCCTGTACCGTCGGAGGATTCTCAAGGGGGGGATTCCCAGCCGGCGCCGTCCGACCAGACGAACGCTCCATCTTCTCCTGAACCGTCAGCCACCCCAGAGCCAGTACCGTCGGAACAAGGAGAACCCTCTACTTCCCCTGAGCCGACACCAGCACCGTCTCCAGATCCATCCGGCCCAGCGGATCCAGCGGCATCTTCTGAACCTGCGCCGACACAGGCACCAGTCTCTACTCCAGTGCCTATCGCTGCGCCTGAGCCTACTCCGGAGCCATCCGGACAGGTGAATAATCCGGCAGGTTCTTCCGGTGAGCAGCCGGAACCAACGCCAGCACCGGCCAACCCGGTATCCGGACAATCCGCACCGGCCAGCCTTTAAGAGGCTGCTCGGCCGGAGTTGTTTTTACTAATCAACGAGAAGGGTGATCGACATGGAAAAAGCAGCAGCCGGCGTTCCCGGTACCGTAACCAGTCCAGAACAAATCAAGGCCCGCAGGAAATCGGAGGTTTGGGGATGGATCAGATTTGTTATCTATCTGGGCGTGGCTTACTTGCTCATCATGCATATGATCGGGTTGAGCCGGGTATCGGGGCACTCCATGCAGCCCACCTTGAATAACAGGGATATCCTGCTGATTAACAAACTGTCCATTTATACCGGTAGACCCCATTATGGGGATGTTGTGGTCATCCAGAGCCATAAATTATCTTATGAATTAATCAAAAGAGTCATCGGCGTTGAAGGAGATCGGATCGCCATTCAGGACGGGATAGTTTACAGGAACGGCCAGTCGCTTCCCGAGCTGTATACCGCAGGTGTGCCTGATGATATGCCGGAAGTGCTGGTTGGCAAGGATGAGGTATTCGTCATGGGGGATAACCGGACACCGGGGGAAAGCTTGGACAGCAGAAGCAGTGAGCTGGGGCTTGTAGAGAAGAAAGAAATCAAAGGCTACGCGCTGATGAAGCTGATTCCCTGGTCTGCCATCGCCAAACCGCTTAAGGGTCCGTTAGAATAAACCCGGGCAATTCAAAAAGGTCAGTCGGTTAGACAATCTGACCTTTTTTTGGAAATTATTTGAAATGCATAACGGGATCAAGATTAGAGCAGGATATTCCCCCGTTCTACTCACCGAGTTTAAACGCTGATGTCCTCCCGAAGTCCTTTATTATGGTAATATAAAGCCGCCTTGGTCCGATCGGGCAAGTCCAACTTGGATAAAATCTGACTGACGTGTTTCTTTACCGTGTAATCGGTAATGAACAGGCGCGAAGCGATCTCTTTGTTGGACAATCCTTCACTCAGCATCTGCAGCACCTCGGTTTCCTTAGGGGTCAGATGGCTGTCGTTCTTCTGGAATCCTTCCAACAGTTTGGCCTCAAGCAGCTCATAATCATAATATTTGCGCCCGCGGGCAACCATGCCAACGGCAAAGAGCAGTTCTTCCGGCTGGGCTTCCTTCGGGATTATGCCTTCTACGCCAAGCGTAATAGCCTGCTGGATCTCGGAGGGCTTCATGCTTGACGTCAAATAAATAAAATGGCAGTTTGCACCCTCGTCTTTCAGCTTCTCGATGACATCCAGTCCGTTTTGCTGATTAATCCGGTTATTCATGATGCAGATTTGAGGGTTCAACTTCTTGATCAGTTCAAGAGCTTCTGAACAGTCTGCAGCTTCACCACATACTTCAATATCCGGTTCTCCTTCCAGAATCGAGGTGATGCCTCTTCTTACCAGCTGATAAGGATCAACGACAATAACCTGTATGGGCATGATCAGGCCGAAACTCCTTTCCTCTTACAAATCTGTTGGAATCGTCAAGTAGCGAAATAGGTCCTATGTAAAAAGAACTACTAAAAGTATACCTCGATCTTCCAATTTTCTTCAATAATAGAAGTTGTCGTCTTATGTAGAATACGAAATAAATTAGGTTAAAATGAATGCAAAGCTTTTTGCGGAGCGTAAAAAGAGCAAGGAAAGAGAGTGGGAAAGCAATCAGTTTCTGTTCTTCCATCTGTTGGTAAAAGGGATGGGCTTCGACCTGATTTACCGCCGGAATAACCCCTTCGCCATTGCAGATTAAATCCATAAGCCGATCGTTATGGAAATTAGACACGCCAATCGCACGAACTTTCCCAACTGCAGCAATTCATTCATGGCTTTCCAGGAACCGTAAGCGGCTTCTTTTATGTAAATAGTTGTGCTTTCTCCACTAGCGGAATTGTTTTTAGCAGACTCCATAAAGATTTCCTTCCACCAATTGGCTGTTTCCGTTTATTATCTCCTATTCCAAAGGAGCGGGGCAAACAGAAGATCCAGAGGGGTGGTTTAGAGTTTCGTGCTGCCCAAAATCAAAAACAACCGATGCGGGAGGCATCGGCTGTTAGATTGCTGGTTTCATTCATACGGCGTAGAACCGCTTGTTGTAAAAATTTTAAGAAGGCGATTCCAAAATTATTCCAAATTGGCATGGTTGCCGTACATCCCCGTGCCGTTCAATCCTTTGAGCTGCATGATCCGCAGGATAACGGCATCGTAGAAGAGCAGCAGGGTTTGCTCAAACAAGGAGCCCATTGGCTGGAGTGTCAGGGTTCCTGCGCCTTGATCCTGCTCGCTCCGGTCCTTAACAGCCCCGGGAAGTTTAACGACCAGGTCGCTGATTGAACCGAGGGAAGAATCCGGATTAATCGTAACAGCAGCCACAGAAGCTTTAGCCGCTTTGGCTTTGCTTGCCATCAGGACCAGACTGGCGGTCTCGCCGGAGCCGGAGCCGATGATCAGCAGATCCCGCTCCGTAATTCCAGGCGTAACCGTCTCGCCTACCACATAAGCCGGAATGCCGGCATGCATAAGGCGCATGGCAAAGGCCCGGCCCATCAAGCCCGAGCGGCCAGCCCCGGCCAGAAACACCTGCTCTGAACGCATGACCGTCTCAGCCAGCTCCGTTATGGAGCTGTCAGCGATCAGCTGTGCCGACTGCTCCAGTTCGCTGGCGATCAGCCGGGCCAAATGAGAAGAGGCGTTCATGGTTACGCCTGCCTCACGAGCTTTTGAATTTCCGCTGCCGCTGCTTTCCGGTCGTCTGCGCCGGTGATTCCGCCGCCTACGATGACCAGATCCGGTCCGGCGCTGACTACCTCGGCAATCGTATCCAGCTTGATGCCGCCGGCGATAGCTGTTTTGGCTTGCTTCACTACGCCCTTGATCGTACGCAAGTCTTCAAACGAGTTCATTCCCGCAGCCTGGTGGTCATAACCGGAGTGTACGCAGATAAAATCAACACCAAGCGCGTCTACTTCTTTGGCACGTTCGGCCAGATTTTTGACATTGATCATGTCCACCAGAATCCGAGCGCCTTGCTTCTTCGCTTCCGCTACCGCACCGCTGATCGTCAAGTCGTCGGCTACGCCAAGGATCGTAACGATCCCGGCACCGGCTTCAGCCGCTTTCATGACCTCGTATCCGCCCGCATCCATCACCTTAAGGTCGGCAAGGACCGTCAGGTTGGGGAAAGCTTCTTTAACCGCCTTAACAGCGTGCAAACCTTCGTTGATAATAACGGGAGTTCCGATTTCAACGATATCAATATATTCAGCAACCTCGGCGACAACTTCCTTTGCGCCTGTAATATCCACCAGATCGAGTGCCAATTGAAGTTCCATGTATACATTCGCTCCTTTAATGCTAAGATTCTCCTGACCGATAGGGTCCCTGAGTCGAGACGCCTGCATACGGCTGGATAGGCTCTATTATTATCGATCCGCTTCTTTCGCGAAAGTAGGCACTTTGCCGTCAGGTAGTCACCTGCAGGTGACTAATGGCGGTTTATCAGGCCCTTGTGGGGAAATGAAATTGGGTCCCAAACCTAGTTCTGGCACATTAGTTTCCTTTTGATGCTAAGTGCTAGATGGAAAGTAAGTGTAAATGATATACTGATAGAAGGGAGGTGTCGAATTTGGCTAACGAGCTGAAGGAACGGATTAATCTCAAGGAGATTAACTGTGAGAAGGAATTAACCCTTGCCGTGATCGGCGGGAAATGGAAATTGATCATTTTGTGGCATCTCGGTCTGGAAGGCACCAAACGGTTTGGGGAGCTGAAGAAGCTGATTCCGAACATTACACAAAAAATGCTGACCAACCAGCTTCGTGAGCTGGAGGATGACAAGCTGATCAGCCGCAAGGTGTATCCGGAGGTCCCTCCGCGCGTCGAGTATTCCATGACGGAATACGGCACGAGCCTGATGCCGGTGCTGAGATCGATGTATGAGTGGGGCAAACACTACGGGGAAGCCGTAGTCTGGAACGGATCTGCAGAGGCGCCATCAGCCGGGGACTCGGCCCAGGAATCCATCTCGTCACCAGAGCCTGTGGCCGCTGCGGTTAGTGAATAAATGGAAATGCTCCAAAGACATACAAAGCCGCACGCCAATTGGCGTGCGGCTGTTTTTGATTTCATGTGGATCAGATCAGACCAGATCAGATCCGGCGAAACGTGTTAGCCGGCATCCCCGCTGTCTCCGCCGGCTTCCTCGCCGTACCACAGCTGGCGGAAGCTGTCGCTGGTCTCCAGCAGCTGCTCGGCCGTACCGGAGGCTTCAATCGTGCCGTTCTTCAGCACGATAATGCGGTCGGCATGAGCCAGCGCGGCTTTGCGGTGCGAGACGACGAGGCAGGTGGCCTCGCCGCGTTCGCGGAACAGCCGCTCCCAAAGCTTGCGCTCCGTCTCGACATCCAGCGCGCTGGATAGGTCGTCGAAGACGTACAGCTCAGCGTCGCGGACAAGCATGCGCGCGGCCGCGGTTCGCTGGGCCTGCCCGCCGGACAGCTTGACGCCGCGCGGTCCGACCAGGGTGTCGAGTCCGTGCTCCAGCCGGGCGACGTCTTCCTCAAGCACGGCGGCATGCAGCGCGCCGGCCAGGCTGCTCTGCTCGGGCGGAAGGCCGAGCAGGATGTTGTTGCGCAGCTTATCACTGTACAGCCGCGGAATTTGCGCCGTGTAGGCACTCTGCGGCGGCACAAAGAAGTCGGCCGGCTTCTCGACCCGCCGGCCGTTCCAGCGGATCTCCCCGCTGCTTGCCGGCAGCAGGCCGAGCAGGGCGCGGAGCAGCGTTGTTTTGCCGGAACCGATCATCCCTGTGATGACGGTGAAAGAACCGCGCTCCAGCTCCAGGTCAATGTCTTGAATGCCCCGGCCGGTCTCCGGATACCTATAACTCAGGCCCCTGGCCTCCAGCTTGTGGAGCGGCCCCAACTGAAGGCCGTTTGGCACCGAGGCTTCAGCCTTGCCCGGGACAAGCCCGTGTTTGGGCTCTACAGCCGCCGTTTGTGCAGTTTCGTTCTGCCGGCTGCTGCGTCCGCCCCAGTTGCGGCCCGGCTTGCCGATTCCGATATAAGCTGCGGCGCTGAGCAGGGAAGCGGGCGCCCCTTGAAGCATGTTTTTCAGTCGGCCAAAGCTGACTGTCATTTGTTTATAGTAGGTCATAAAGTTGCCCAGATTGGAGATCAGCTGGGTCACGAACGTCAAATAATAGACGAACAAAGACAAATCGCCGACACTGAAAGTCCCGCTGCGCATTTTGTAGCCGGCCAGCACCAGAATGACGCCGGTACCCAGGTTAACGGAGTTGGTGAAGACCGACGACAAGGCTTCGGTGATCAGCTTATCCTTCACCATCGTTTGGCGGCGGCGGTCGCTAAGCTCCACGAAACGGCGCACCACCCGGGATTCCGCTCCTGCAACCTGGATGGCCTGCACATTGGAGAACATCTCGCTGATCGAGCTGGTGACTCTTGCAGTGGCTTCGCGGCTGGCCGCACGGTATTTCTGAATGCGTGCTGTCGCGATTTGCGCGGCAGCTACGACAATCACCAGCGGCACGAAGACAAATAACGTCATCTGTGCGTCGATGGAAATCAGAATGTATCCGGCCACGATGGCGAAGCCGACAAGTCCAAGCGAGTCCACCGACCAGCTGATCGCTTCCTCCGTCTGGTCGATGTCATCACGGAAGTTGCTGATCGCTTCGCCTGGCGAGCAGGGGATCGCTCTTGCGCCAGGTTCGTTCAGCACATGGGCCAGCATGTTGCGCCGGACCAGCATGCTGGTCCGGAACCGGAAATGAACATCGGTCAGGAAGCCGCAGGCAATGACGCCCATCCGCCCCAATGCTGCGCCGATTAACAGGGCCGCCAGGGCCCAAACACCGTAGCCGAGATTCGTGTGGGCTTCCAGCTGGTCGAAATATTGCTTGGTAATGAGACCCGGAATCAGCAAAGACATATGGACCAGCGTCCAGGCCAGCAGATTGGCTAAATAGATAACCGGGTGCAGCGAAAGCAAACGGATGAAGAAATGCCTGGTTTTCATGCGAGCACCTCCTCAAGGCCGACAGCCAGCATTCGGCTGAAACGGGAATCCGCATCTTCAGCCAGTGCCTGGGGCGGGCCTTCCTCCAGAATCCGTCCATCTTCCAGAATCAGTATCTGATCCGCCCGCTGCACGGTGGACAGTCTGTGGGCGATAATGATGCAGGTTCTCTGATCGAGCAGCTTGGTAATGGCTGCCTCTATCCGGCTCTCCGTAAGCGGGTCAAGCCGGGAGGAGGCTTCGTCCAGAATGACAAGTCCCGGATCGGTCAGAAATACCCGGGCGAAGGCCAGCAGCTGCGCTTCCCCGGCGGACAGGCTGCCGCCCCCGGAAGCCAGCCGCGAATCCAGTCCTTCCGGCATGCCTCTGTACCAGTCGCGAAGGCCGACCTCTTCCAGGACGGCAATGATCCGGTCATCCGGGATTCGCTCATCGAATAGAGTCAGGTTATCGCGTACTGTTCCTTCCAGAATTTCGATGTTCTGCGTCACCATCGCCACGCTGCTGCGCAGCTCATGCAGCTTGCACTGGCGAATGTCCAGACCGCCTAGCTCAATCGCTCCCTTCTGAGGGTCATAGAAGCGAAGAAGCAGCCGGGCGAGCGTTGTTTTGCCGCTGCCGGTACGCCCGAGCAGCCCCAGCGTTTGACCAGGCTCCAGCCGAACATTCAGCTGCCGGAGGGTCGGAGCGTCCTCCGGATCATAAGCAAAACTGAGATCGCGGATATTCAGGGAGAGGGGGCCTTTCGGCAGAGGAGCACCGGGCCCGTCTTGGATGGCCGATTCGGTTGCCAGCAGGTCTTGTACCCGGACAAGGCTGGCATCTGCCTTCTGCAAGTCCTCCAGCTGCGTCCGGATCTGTTCGATGGGTTTGGCAAGCAGCTCGGTATAGTAGAAGACCAGATAGATGCCGCCGATCGAAAGCTCGCCCCGCTTCCAGAGCAGCGCGCAGACGATAAAGGCGGCCGCATTGCCGAAGGCAAACACAAAGATGGTAGTGCCCCACATAAGGAAGAAACCAAAGAAGGCGCGGACACGGACCGGCAGCATCCGGCGGGCCAGTTCATAATAGCGGCCCATGACATAACCGGCTGCGCCGTTGGCGCGTGTATCCTCTGTGCCTTCCAGATGTTCGCCGATAAAGCCGTAGAACTCGGCGTTCAGCGCCCGCCACTTGGTCCAGACCGGCACGGCAAATTTGCGGATCCACTGGATCAGGAAGATCGCGCCGATAACAAAGGCGGTCATGACAACGCCGACCCAAAGATTTTCCCGGAACAACAGCACCAGGATGCCGAGCATCAGCATGGCGTTGCCCGCCATATGTATAATGAAACTCGAGAAGAAGTTAGCCAGCGAGTTGACATCTCCGTCTACCCTTTCAATCAGGGAACCGGAGGTTTGTCTTTTATGAAAAGACATATCGAGAGACAAGCAATGCTCCGCCAGATCGGCGCGCAGCTTGTTGGTCGTTTTCCACCCCAGATTTTCACTGAAATAGGCGGCGCAGACCGAAACGATCTGCTGGATGATCGAGAAGCCGATGAATAAGAAAGCTGCAACATACAGCGGCCTAAGGCTGCCCGTGCCTTGCGCGTTGTCAATGAAATACCGGATGATCTGCGGATTCACGAGCTGCAGCCCGATGGATGCAAATAATAAGACCGTGAGACTGATCATTAATTTGCGCTGCGGCAGGACATATCTGCCCAGAATCGTGCGGTATTTGCCCAGTTTGGGCCTTCGTGCCGTTTCTCCTGCTGTCAATTCCCCGGACATACTAAGAACACTCCTTTCCTTTCGCAATGGTAAATGTATCCTGTTCCTGGCGGAGAGTCAATGCCGAGATTGACTATAAATTCAGTCTGCAAGCCGTCTCCAAGCCCTTCCTATATCCTATATGGAAACGTATGTTCCTTCAAGGCGTAATGGGGATATTTTCTCCCGATCAGTTGAAAGGTTATGATAGATTTAGGGTGTAGTTCACCAAATAACTTCACACAGGATAGGAATACTGACGGAATGAACATAGCTTTGGATATGAAAACGGTCTTTACGCTTGTCGCCCTTGGTCATTTATGTACCCTGATTCTGATTTCCGCCTATCGAAGTAAATTCACGCAGGTTTCGGCTATTTACTGGTTCAGCCTCTCCAAGGGGCTTCAAGGGGCCGTATGGGGCTTGTCCGTCTTTCGGTTTGTCCTGCCGGACATGTTTGGGGTTGTGCTGCCCAATCTGATCTTGTTTGTCGCGGCTTGGCTGGAGATGGGGGCGGTGCTGAAAGCGATAGGCGGCATGAATCCGTTTATACGCCGGTTTATGCTCCTTCTTACAGCGGTCGGCCTGTCTGGCTATCTCCTTATCTTCTTCTGTTTCGATGCTGGGTGGCCGAGAATCAGTTTCTCCTCGCTCATGATTTTTTTGTTTGTCGCTTATCCGGTGTACAGGCTGGCAGGGGACAAGCAGGCCTCAGCGTTGAAAAAGACCTTGAGCGCCATGTACGCCACCCTTGGCGTCTTCCTGCTGATGCGGGCTGTGCTAGCGGTCAGCATGGCCGATCAGATGAGTTTGTTCTCCGGAGCCAACTGGTATCAGTTTGTTTCTTATTTCTTCATTTTCTTTATGATGCTGGTCGGAAATATTGGCTTTATTCTGCTTTCAAAGGAACAGGCCGACGAGAAGCTTCTGCAGCTGGCCAGTTATGATGATCTGACCGGGGCATTGAACTGCAGAACCTTCATAGAGAAGTCGCAGCGCTCCATCGAACAGCTTGCAAGGCGCGGGGAGCCGGTCTCTTTTATTTTGTTTGATATCGACCATTACAAGAGGATTAACGATACGCATGGCCATGACGTGGGGGATCGCGTCCTTCAGGAGATGGCAGGCGATGTTCAGCAGCTATTGGAAGGGCGCGGCTGGCTGGGCAGATATGGCGGGGACGAATTTGCCCTCCTGCTCCCTGGCCTTGGTGAACAGGAATCGGAAGCATTTGCCGAATGGTTAAGATCCCGGCTTGCCGAAAAGAGAGCTTCCGGAGCATTGATCCCTTATACGGTCAGCATGGGTATCGTTACGCTTACCGCTGCCAGGGATCTTGCCGTTTCGCAGCTCTATAAGCTCAGCGACCAGGCGCTTTATGCGGCTAAACGCCAGGGGCGCAACCGGCTGGAGCGAAACAGCTCGCCTTCTGATGAGCAGAGACAAAATTAAAGCCTGCCTCAAGGGTCGTCGAGGCAGGCTTCTTTAACCTGTTTGGATAAGCTATTTTGTTTGATCTTGCGATCTATACGATCTGTAAGCTGGCGCTGTGACCAAGGGCTTAACCGGCAGCCGGTGCAGCCTGTACGGCCGGTTCCGCTGCCGGATCATGATCGACCAGCGAATAACGCTCCCACGCCCGGCTGCGCCAGCGGAAATACATGATGACGGCCCGGGTCCATTCGTCGGCGGCAATGGCGAGCCAAATGCCCGCCAGTCCCAGATGCAGCTGGAAGACCAGCAGATAACCGAGCGGCAGCGACATGCAGACCATGGAGAGGAGACCCATGTAGACCGGGAATCTGGCGTCGCCTGCAGCCCGCAGGGAGTTGATGATGACGATGTTCACCGTTCGTCCGGTCTCCAGAATCAGACTCAGCAGCAGTACCTGGGAGCCGAGTCTGACAATTGCCAGATCATCCGTGAACAGATGGAATAAAGGAACGCGGAACGCAATAATGATCAAATCGACGATCACAGTCGCGGCAAGCGCCCATTTGACGCTCTTGAAGACCCGGGTGTACGCATCCTGCTGACGTTTTGATCCGACATAATGGCCTACCACAATCGCTGTTCCCATTCCGATGGCCATGCTGAACAGATAGATATAAGAAGAGATATTAACGGCATATTGACGGGTAGCCATCGCTTCTGCGCCGAGATAAGTGACGTATAGGGTGAAGATCAGCTGACAAATCTGATAAACAATGCTTTCGAAAGCCGACGGAATGCCGATTTTCAGAATTTTGGCAATGTACTGCTTCGACAGCTGCACATAATAGTTGAACCGAACCCGGACCTCCATAACCCGGTACATCAGCCAGAAGAAGACCAGCAGACAGACCAGGCGGCTGAATACGGTGGAAATCGCCGCACCCTGAACCCCCATGGCTGAGAATCCAAAATGCCCGTAGATCAGGACATAATTGCCTGCCACGTGAATGACGTTCATCAGCAGCGAAACGATCATAGTCTGTTTCGTGAAGCCGTGCGTCCGGATCGTAGCGGCCAGCGCATTGATCAGCGCCTGCAGGAAAATCCCTCCGCCTACAATCTGCATGTAGGATACGGCATAATCCAGAATAGGGCCATGAACGTTCAGCAGCTTCAGCATCATTTTGCCGGACAGCAGGAAGATCACGCTGAGCACAAGGCCGACGGCCAGGTTGATCGTAATGGCATTGCCTGTGACCCTGGCGGCTTCGCTTAATTTTTTGGAACCGAGATATTGCGCAACCACGATGGCCGCACCGTTGCCGATAACCTCCAGCACGAGAATCGCAATCGAAATGATCTGATTGGCAGCTCCAACGCCTGCGACCGCATGATCGGACACCGAGCTGATCATAAACGTGTCGACGCTGCCCATCAGCATAAACAGAAACAATTCCAGAAAGATGGGCCACGTTAAATGGAACATATGGAATTGTTTTTTACCGCCGGTTGACGAATTTTCCAAGGCCGTGCTTTCCAAGTTGTCACCTTCCAGACAAACCAAATTTAGATGAATCTATTCCCTCAAGTCATGAACGACAGCACTTCCCGACATATAAACAAACGTATATTAGCATAGTTCTCATGGAATTACAGCAACTAAAATGAAAAATAATGAAATTCTCTAAAATTTTCAGGAACTTGTCCAGTGCCAGGATTTCTCTTCAGAACAAAGAACCCGCAGATCAGCCAGATCCAAGCCCCTTTCTAAGCGGAATCGCTGAAAAAGGGTTCTCGACCTGTTGACGCGGGTTTCGTATTATTGTAGGGATGAACCGCCGGAAGACGGTTATTTGCTAAACAGCTGCTCGGCGTCATCCAGCGCCATATCCTGCCCAATGGCTGAATAGTCCAGCCATTTCTGGCCGTCGAGGATATAAACGTGGTTGTTCTTGACGGCTTTCAGATTCTTCCACAGCGGGTTGGATTCCAGCGCATCGAAATTGGCTTTAGCCGTGCTGCCGACACTAACGATCACGAAGATCGCATCAGCGTCAAAGTCCGGAAGCACTTCCTGCGAGATGGTCTCGTAGGCTTTGTCGATTTTCTCTACGCCGTTTGCCGGATTGAGCTTTAATTCTTCGAACATGATCGGACCCATAGGGTGGCCGACCCCCATGACGCGGAGTTCCTTCGCAGTGGAACGAATGGCCATGACTTTGGCGTCCGGGCCAAGTTTGGCATGAATCAGCCCGCTGACCTTCTCGGCTTTATCCGCATATTGCTGGATGAAGTTGGCAGCTTGCTGCTCGCGGCCGGCATGTTTGGCGATTTCGGTCAGCTGCTCCTGCCAGGTGCCTTCGGCTGTGTTGACGGTGAGGGTCGGGGCGATCTTTTCAAATTTGGAAATGTCCTGGCCGGAATAATTCTCATCAAGGAAAATCACGTCAGGCTTGGAAGCGAGAATCGCTTCCATGTCCGGGTCGCTGACCGTGCCGTATTTGGCGGCTCCCTGCAGCAGGTCCTTCACATGCGGGAGAAAATCCTTCACATCGCCCCCGATAACAGAGCCGACAGGCGTCAAGCCGATCGCCAGCAGATCGTTGGTGATGTGGATCGAAATCGAAGCGATTCTTGCATCCGGATTGCTCTGCAGAATTTCGTCTGCTTTGGAAGACTCCTGCGAGCTTCCGGAAACGTTCGAAGCAGAGGATGAAGCGGTATCCGCCGAGTTGGACGCGGAAGCCGGCTCCGAGGAAGCGGCATTGCCGCTGCCAGTGTTTGAAGCGTTTTGTCCGTTGGTAGCGTTGCTGCCGCATGCGGACAGCACCAGGACCAGCGTAAGTATCAACAATGGGGTTAATCCTTTTAATTTATGCACACAAATTCCCTCCAGCATTCAATTCCTCATTCAGGATTTATTATTTGCTTCTCATCAGCAGCGTAAAAAACAAAGGTGCCCCTATGACGGCCACCACGACGCCTGCCGGAACGGCATTGGGGGCAAAGATCGACCTGCCGACCGTATCGGCGGCCAGCAGAATCAGCATGCCGGTCAAGGCCGACAAGGGCAGGGAATGCCGGTGCATCGGCCCGGCCAGTTTTCGGGCGATATGCGGCGCCAGCAGCCCGATGAAGCCTATGCCGCCGGCCATGGATACGCTGGCGCAGGACAGGGCAACGGCAGCGGCCAGCAGAATCAGCCGGCTCTGCGTCACCTTGCCGCCAATGCTGACGGCGGTATCGTCGCCTAAAGTGAACAAGTCCAGCATTTTGGACCTTGAGTAGACGTAAGGGAGGAGCAGGGCAATCCATGGCAGCAGGGCCAGCACATGGATCCAGTCCCGGCCCCAGACGCTGCCGGCCAGCCAGGCTGCGGCGAAAGCGTAGGTATCGGGGTCAAGCCGGAGCGCCAGAAATAGGGTTACGGCGCTGAAGCCGGCTTCTATGGCGATGCCGACCAGAATCAGCCGGATCGGGACAAGCCCTTTGTGCCGGTCATAAGCCAGCCCGACAACCATCAGCGCAATCAGCAGTCCCCCGCAGAAGGTGAAGAGCGGAATGATCAGGGCGGAAGGCCCTTCAAGTGTCCGGAAGAAGGACACAAAGATCATCAGCCCGAAGCCTGCTCCCGCGTGCAGTCCGAGAATGCCCGGATCGGCCAGCGCGTTGCGGGACACGCCCTGAAGGACGGCACCTGCCACGCCCAGCCCTGCGCCGGCCAGCAGGGTAACGAGGATTCGGGGAAGCCGGTAGGTGAAGAGAACCAGTTGATCCTGCGGAGAACCATAGCCTAGCAGGGTCAAACCCAGCTGCCGGGGCGACAGCCGGATGGTTCCTGTGTTTACGCTGATAACGAATACCACGATGACGGCCAGCAGCAGGAGCAGACCAAACCGCTTGGCCCTTGTTCCCCGGTTCCCGGTTGAAGGAAGCAGCATCACAGCGACCTCCCTTCCTTGCGGGCTAAATATAGAAAAAACGGAACGCCAACGAGCGCAACCATGGCTCCAATGGCGAATTCACGCGGCGGGCTCACCATTCTGGAGGCGATGTCCGCCAGTTCCAGCAGCGTACCGCCGAGCAGTGCGGACATAGGGATGATCAGCCGATAGTCGACGCTGACCAGCCTTCTGGCCACATGCGGCGCTACCAGCCCGACAAATCCCACCGCCCCGGCAACAGAGACGGAGCTTCCTGCCAGCAGGACGGCAGCCGTCATGGCCAGAACGCGGATACGTCCGGCGCGCACTCCCAGGTTAACCGCCGATTCATCGCCAAGCGAAAGGAAGGTAATAGACCTGCCCATCGAGACGGACCAGGCCAGCGTAACGATGACAATGGGAGCCAGCAGCTTGAGATGGGACCATCTGACGCCTGCTACCCCGCCGGCGTACCAGAAAGCAAGATCCTGACTCAGTCCGTAATAGATAGCCACCCCGGTGCTGAAGGAATGAAGCAGAGCGGCCGCAACAGCACCGGCAATGGTCAGCTTCAGGGAAGACAATCCTCCCGGGGTAGCCGAACCCAGCATAACGATGAACAGGGTGGCTAGAGCGGCCCCGGTGAAGGACAGCAGGATCAGGTTGAAATAGGACAAGCCGGGCAGAAAAGCAAACGCCAGCGCTACCACAAAAGCGGCCCCGGCGTTTACGCCGAGAATGCCGGTATCCGCAAGCGGATTCCGTGTGACTCCCTGCATCAAGGCTCCGGCAGCGCCAAAGGCCATGCCGGTCACAGCCGCACCAAGGGCCCTTGGCAGGCGGAGGTTCCGGATAATCTGATGCGCTTCATCATCGGCATCAAAGCGGAAGATGGCGGCCCAGACCTCTGGAAGGGGAATGCTTTTGGCTCCATATGACACGGCAAGCAGAATAGCAAGCAGCAGCCCGGCGGCAGCCGCGGGCAGCCATAATGCGCGCCTTAAGTTTTTACTGGAACGGCTAAAGGGTCGGGACATCGCATGTTCTCCAATTAATATTGATAATCATTATCAATGAATAATTATAAGGGTCCCAGAACTCCCGTACATGACATTATCCAAGGTAGAAAGCATGGACAAATCCAAGATGGGAGAGGAGCCCATAGCGATTTATAGCCGGATCGACCTAAATGTCCATCCTATGGCTCAAGACCTCCGGGCATTTGATTATCGTTTTGAGGATTCTTATATCACGACTAGATTTGCCGAGGTTGCTTTTGAGAGTCAGTTCACGACTCCATCTGGAACAAGCAGCCGATAAGCCTGCTCCAGCTGCCAAGTAACGGCGTAAGGCGCATAGGGCTTCCATTTCGGCCAGGAAATAAAATGGACCCGGCCTGCCCGTACAGCGGGATGGGCCATCCATGCGGCATGTTCGCGGCACAGCCGCTCCATGCGGGTTTGTTCTTCGGCGTTGGAGACGGCGATCAGCAGGTAATCCGCTTCATAAAAGCCGATTTCGTGCTCGGACAGGGCAGTCCAGTTGAAATGGGTCCCGGGCAGGTAAGGTTCCGTCTGCCGGGCAATTCGCTCCGGCGGGGCAAGCTGCAGCGAGCGGTAGAAGACATGGCCGATATTCCGCATGCCGTACATACGGAGTCCGGTTGTCCGTACGACGCAGATGGCAACCGAAGCTTGACCGATGCGGCGTTTCAGCGCCTTTCGAAGCTCCTCGGACCTCTGCTCATGACGTTCGATCCACTGCCTGGCTTCGTCTTCGCGTCCGGTAAGGCCGGCAATGACAGACAAATGAGTATATAGATCCTGGGTGGCCCAGGGAATTGAAATGACGGGCGCAAGATCATTGACATGCTCCATCGCTTGAGCTCGTACATTGTCTTTGCATAGAATCAGGTCCGGTTTAAGTTCTGTAAAAATCCTCCGCCGCACCTCCCACGGATCGGTAGCATGCTCCGGCAAGTCGAGTTCCATCGTCTCCAGCGGGAGCCCGGGATAAGTTTGCGCTGCGAGCGGACGCAGTCCCAGCGTATGCAAATGATCCGTGTAAGGCGCGGAGAGGGACACGATGCGGAAATCCTTCTTTTTCAAATAAAGGGTTGGTGCCAGTCCGGTTGTCCTTTTGAATCTGCGGCTGAAATAGAACTCGTCCTCATATCCGATTTCGTAAGCGACTTCACGTACGGATTTATCCTTCTGCAGCAGCAGCTCTTTGGCTTTGTTCATCCGCAGGCGGGTCAGGTATTCGACCGGGGTTAAATCCATCGTCTGTTTGAACAGCCGGGCGTAATAAGACGGGTGCAGCTGCACCAGCTCGGCCAGCTTGTCGACTCGGATATCCTGAGCGTAATGCTGCTGCATGAAGAGAATCGAAGACTTCAGTTTGTCCAGCGTGTCCTCCATGTCTGATTCGGCTTCATTCTCTATGGACAGCAGAAAGTCAAGCAGGCTGTACAGCTGCTGCTGAGCCAGAAAGCGGCTCCGTCCAGCCGGACCGGCAGCGGGCATATCCTTGCCCGGCCTCATGGCGTCAAACAGCCGTTTAAAGCGTTTCTTGCTGACAGGATGCTGACGGACACCGGGAAAATCCAGCACCCGCTCGTAGGAACGGTAGGACCGTGAGCTTTCGGCCAGCCGGTAAAGATCGAAGGTTATCCAATAATACTCCGCTTTCTGCCCGATTGCCGAAGGGGAATTCAGAGCAACCCGGCTGCCGGGAACAAATACATATAAAGTTTCCTCCGCAAGCGGAAGCTGCTCGCCGTCCTCGGCCAGGCAGGTCTGCCCCGGTGAGGAGGCATATAGAATCGTATGATGAGCCAGCGGCTCGGACGAAGCCAACCAGGGCGGTATATCGTTACTGGAGCGGACCTCCGCGATTTCGATCAAGGTATGCTGCAGGAAATCGTGTTCGGGTAGGGAAGTGTTCATGGTCTATTCGCTCCTTTAATTCCTGAAGAAACCCATTTTGCTCATCTTCCTCCTTATGGGGATTGGAGCGTAATCACCCCTATCTTACAACAGAAGAATAGTTAAGGGAATTCAGCGTCCTTCGGGATCGGAATGCGATCGGCGAAAGTGGGTAATTCCGCACATATTTTTCATAGAATCACCCCTATTTATGGAATTGTTTCCGAATTATGATCTCCATGCAGCACTAATTCATCCAAAAAGGGGGGAGCATACGCGATTTTGTGATACCGCTTACACAAAAGTCAGAAAGGAACAAAACGTCCAGGAAACCGAGGTAATCACAACAGGGATGTCAAGTATTCATTCTAATCTTTCTTAATGAAGGGAGAATGTCATTCGTGAAAAGCCAGAGACGTTTCTTCGCTTGGATATGCCTTGTAACGATGATCGCAGGAACGTTCTTCACCTCTTTTGGAGGGACTCAGCCCGTACAAGCAGCGGGTGGACCCAATTTAGCGGCGGGCAAACCGGCTTCGGAATCCGGGCATGCCGATGTGTATGCGGCGTCCAACATCACGGACGGGAACGCAGGGACTTATTGGGAAAGCTCTAATAATGCCTTCCCGCAATGGGCCCAGGTAGACCTCGGAAGTGCGGCCGCGGTGGATCAGGTTGTGCTGAAGCTGCCTTCCGGATGGGAAAGCCGCACGCAAACCCTGTCCGTACAAGGAAGCACAAACGGAACCAGCTTCTCGAATCTGAAGGCATCGGCGGGTTATACGTTTAATCCGAATGCCGGCAATACCGTAACCATTGATTTCCCTGCAGCCAGCGTCCGTTACGTGCGGATTCTCGTGACCGCCAACACAGGCTGGCCGGCCGGACAGCTCTCTGAGCTGGAGGTTTACGGGACTACTTCTACTCCGTCCGAGCCTTTGGCCATTCCGGGCAAGATTGAAGCGGAGAACTACAGCGCGATGAGCGGCATCCAAACCGAACCGACATCTGACACCGGCGGCGGCCTTAATGTAGGCTGGATCCATGTAGGCGACTGGATGGACTACAGCGTGAACGTGCAAAGCGCGGGTGCTTATACCGTAGAATACCGGGTAGCCAGCAATTCGGGCAGCGGTGAAATTCAGCTCCAGTCCGGCGGGACGACCTTGGCCACTACCGCTGTGCCCAACACCGGCGGCTGGCAGAGCTGGCAGACTGTTACCGCTAACGTAACGCTTAATGCGGGACCGCAGACACTTCGCGTTTATGCCAGCGGATTCGATTTTAATATCAACTGGATCAACCTTAAGCAGGGCAGCACAGCGGATAACCAGGCTCCTTCGGCTCCGTCCAACCTGGCTTTCACGCAGCCTTTGCCAGGCACAATCAGCCTCACCTGGAACGCATCCACCGATAATGTAGGCGTCACCGGATACGATATCTACGTGAACAATCAGCTTCGCGGCAGCGTAAACGGATCGACCGTCACTTTTTCCGATACGCAGCCGGCCAGCTTGACGGTAACCTATTACGTAATCGCCAAGGATGCCGCAGGCAACGCATCCGCCCCAAGCAACTCCGTGACACGGAGCGGTTCGAGCGGGGACGGCGGAACGAACCTTGCGATCGGCAAAGCGATTTCGGCTTCATCTTCCACCTTTACTTTTGTAGCAGCCAATGCCAACGATAACGATGTGAATACCTATTGGGAAGGCAGCGGGCATCCAAGCACGCTTACTGTAGATCTTGGCGCCAACGCCAACGTCACGTCGGTTGTGCTCAAGCTGAATCCGGCCAGCGAATGGGCTTCCCGTACGCAGACGATTCAGGTGCTGGGACACGATCAAAACTCGGCGACCTTCACCAATTTGGTCTCCGCTGCTTCCTATACGTTTAATCCCGCTTCGCAAAATACGGTAACGATTCCCGTAAATGCAACTGCGAGCAGCCTGCAGCTCCGGTTTACGGCCAACTCGGGAGCACCGGGCGGGCAAGTTGCCGAATTCCAGATCTTTGGCACACCGGCCCCTAACCCGGACTTGACGGTAACCGCTGCCTCCTGGTCTCCGGCTGCACCGATTGAGACGAACGCCATTACGCTTAACGCAACGGTCCGCAATATCGGCAGCGCCTCCTCTGCCGCAACGAATGTCAATTTCTATCTCGGGACTACTCTTGCCGGGACGGCTTCCGTCGGTGCGCTGGCACCAGGCGCCTCGGCTAATGTCTCCGCGAACATCGGCGCAAAAGATGCCGGCTCCTATATGGTGACCGCCAAGGTCGATGAAAGCAACAGTATCATTGAAACGAACGATTCGAACAACAGCTATACGAATCCTTCGCAGCTTGTCGTAGGCCAGGTGCAAAGCGCCGATCTGATCGGGACGACGTCCTGGACGCCCGGCAATCCAAGCGCGGGCAATACAGTCACCTTCACCGTGAATCTCAAGAATCAGGGGAATATCGCCTCGGCAAGCGGCGCCCATGCTATCACGGTAGTGCTGAAGAACGCTGCCGGAGCCACCCTGCAAACGTTTAACGGAACTTATAATGGAAGCTTGGCTGCAGGAGCGTCGGCGAACGTAACGGTTGGAACCTGGACGGCGGTTAACGGCAGCTACACCGTTACGACAACGATCGCGCCGGATGCCAACGAAGCAGCGGTCAAACAGGCGAATAACACCAGCACCTCCAGCCTGTATTCCGGCCGGGGCGCAAATATGCCGTTCACCATCCTGGAAGCGGAGTCCTCCTCGAACAACACCAATGGAACGAAGCTGGCTCCAAACTTTACACCGGGCGACTTTGCCGGTGAAGCCTCCGGCCGTTCGGCCGTCTATCTCGATGCCACCGGTGAATACGTGGAATTTACGCTGACTTCGCCGGCCAATGCGTTTGTGCTGCGGAACGCCGTTGCCGAAAATACCACCGGTACGGTAAGCATATATGCTAACGGGGTGGATAAAGGCAACTTTAAGGTGACCTCCAAGTTCTCTTACCTGTACGCCACGCCTTCAACGCTTGGGCGCCTGGGCTATGACAACTCCGGCTCCAAGGCTTACTGGCTGTACGAGGATTCGCAGCTGATGCTGGATCAGGTATATCCGGCCGGTACAAAAATCAAGATTCAAAAAGACGCAGGGGACGTTCCGTGGATTTATGTGGACATGATCGAGACGGAAAACGTTGCTCCTCCTGCTTCCAACCCGGACCCAAGCAAATATGTTCAGGTTTCGGCTTCCAAATCCATCGAGCAGGCGCTGAACGAGTTCCGTCAGGACACATCAAAGAAAGGTATCTTTATTCCTGCCGGGGAATGGACGATTTCGTCCAAAATTTTCCTGTACGGCCGCGCTACTGAAATTATCGGCGCAGGCCCATGGTACACCAAGCTGATGGCCCCGCAGGATCAGACGAATACGGACGTCGGGTTTAACATCAGCTCCGCCGCAAACGGTTCTACGATCAGGGATCTGTCCGCCTGGGGCAACTACATCTACCGGCAGGATGGACCGGGCAAGTTCATTGACGGCAACGGCATGCAGAACGTGACGATCGAGAATATCTGGGCCGAGCATTTCGTCTGTCTGTATTGGGGTGTGAACTCTTCCCACAATACATTCAAGAACAACCGGATCAAAAACATGTTTGCGGACGGCATCAACATGACCAACGGCTCGTCCTACAACGTCATCGACAACAACTATGCCCGCGCCACCGGCGACGACTCGTTTGCCCTGTTCAGCGCTATCGATGCGGGCGGCTCCTACAACGTAGGCAACAAGTATACCAACCTGACTGCCACCAACGTGAGACGTGCCGCGGCTTTTGCCGTTTACGGCGGCCAGGATAACCTGTTCCAGAACCTGTACGGCGCGGATACGCTGACTTATCCGGGCCTCACCGTCAGCAGCCTCAGCTTCGGATATAACACGCTGGGATTTGGCGCCATCGACACCGTCATCGACGGGGTTACTCTGGACCGGACCGGCGGCGACTTCTGGACCAGCGTTGGGGCCGACGACAAGATCAACGATTATCAGAACTTCGGGGCCATCTGGTTTTATGGCGGCGACAGGGACTTCAAGAATATCCTGGTGAAAAACGTCGACATTAACAACCCGGTATACTTCGGCCTGATGTTCCAGTCCAAAGCGCCGGAGAATCTGCCGATGCAGAATATCCGTCTGGAGAACATCACGATCAATAACCCGACCCGGTATGGCATCAAGCTGGTTGCCAAAGCCGAAGACGGGCAGGGGCCGGTGGTCGGCGGAGCCAGCTTCGCCAATGTCAAAGTCAATAACCCGGGCATTGCAGCTATTTATGGTGAAAGCAAATCCCCGAATTTCACCGTCAACCGGGTATCCGGGAATAACTGGTAAGCGAAGTCGCGGGAAGGCGCATTCTCAAGCACAACAAGGAAAACGAAGCTCATTCAAGCATAGAAAAACAAAGGACACCCTCGCGGGTGTCCTTTGTTCGTATCTTTTTGAGCAGCTTCTATACCTCAGGGTTCTGTTCAAAACGCCGGATGATTTCCAGCATCACCTGAACGGCTTTTTCCATATTGTCTACCGAGATGTATTCGAATTTACCGTGGTAGTTTTCGCCGCCGGTGAACACATTCGGGGTAGGCAGTCCCATATAGGACAGCTGGGAGCCGTCGGTGCCGCCGCGGATCGGCTTGACGATCGGCTTGATGCCCAGCGACTCCATTGCCTGGTAAGCGATGTCGACAATGCCTTTTACAGGCTCGATTTTATCCTTCATGTTGTAATACTGGTCATGCAGGTCAAGGATGATGCGCTCGGAGCCGTATTTGGCTTTAAGCTCGTCTACGACCTTCGTCAAATAAGCCTTTTTGTTCTCGAATTCCTGGCGGTCGAAATCGCGGATGATGTATTGGACCTTTGTCTGCTCCGTGTCGCCCGTGATGCTCAGCAGGTGATAGAAACCTTCGTAGCCTTCGGTGAACTCGGGAGCCTGCTTTGCCGGGAGCTTCTGCTGGAGCTCCATGGCGATTTTGATGGAGTTGACCATTTTATTTTTTGCCGTACCGGGATGCACATTGGTGCCCTTAATTGTAATTTTGGCGCCGGCAGCGTTAAAGCTTTCATATTCCAGCTCGCCGAGCGGACCACCGTCCATCGTATAGGCGTATTTCGCACCAAAGGCGGCTACGTCGAATTTGTGCGGCCCGCGGCCGATTTCTTCGTCCGGCGTAAAGGCTACGCGGATTTTGCCGCGTTTGATCTCCGGATGCTGGATCAGGTAATCCATCGCCGTCATGATTTCGGCCACGCCGGCTTTATTGTCCGCGCCGAGCAGGGTCGTGCCGTCCGTGGTGATCAGCGTGTGGCCTTTATAGCTTGGCAGCTCCGGGAAATCCTTGGCAGACAAAACGACGTTCAGCTCTTTGTTCAGAACGATGTCGCTGCCGTCAAAGTTCTCAACAATTTGCGGATTGACGCCGGCGCCCGTAAAATCAGTCGCCGTATCCACATGCGCCAGGAATCCGATGACCGGGACCTCCTTGTCCGTGTTGGCCGGCAGGGTGGCCATGACGTAGCCGTTGTCGTCCATTGTCACTTCCGTCATCCCGATCGCTTTCAGCTCGTCCACCAGCTGGCGGGCCAGCGTCAGCTGCCCGGGCGTGGAGGGGCAGGTTTCGCTTTCATCATTGGATTGCGTATCGACTTTCACATAGGAAATAAATCGTTTCACCATTTCTTCTCTCAAAATCAGACAGCTCCCTTCGAAACTTCGAATATCTCTTATTATTGCGCTTATCGGGACAATTGGCAAAATTCAAAGCATATCTTTCAAAAGGAAATCAAAAATGGATTAGTTATTTCGTTTCATCCATATAATTCACTAAAAAATTGACACAAAGAACGAGAGTGAATATGATGAAAGACGAATAAGCTTTGGAGGTAACACAAAAATGCGCAAACTCCTGGTCAAGATTTCGTTAGCCTTGATAGTCGCCGTCATGGGGGTGGGAGGCTATTATCTTTATTCCATTTATCATTTTACGCAGCAGATTCAGCAGCCCTTCAAACAGGCTTCGGCAGACAGCAGCCAGAACGACGGCAGCAGCGGAGCTGCCGGTGAAGACAATGTGGCCAGCAGCTACAAACCTCCCGAATGGGAGGGGAAAGAGCGGGTTAATATTTTGGTTATGGGCGCCGATGGAAGGAACGATGAGTCCGGAAGATCGGATTCCATGATGGTGCTTTCCGTCGATCCCGTGAAGAAGCAGGGATATTTGATGTCCGTGCTCAGGGACACTTATACTGAGATTCCCGGTTACCGGTCCAGCCGGATTAATACGGCATTCAGCGTCGGCGGTCCCGAACTGCAGATGGAGACTACAAGCAAGCTGCTGGGCATTCCTATTCAATTTTACCTGTATACGAATTTCGACGGTTTTATGGAGCTGGTCGATCAACTCGGCGGGATTGATATCGACGTGGAGAAAGACATGAAATACGAAGATGGCGGAGACCACCATGTATATGACATTGATTTGAAGAAAGGTTATCAGCATTTAGATGGAAAATCTGCTCTGCAATACGTCCGGTTCCGTCATGACGCCACATCGGATTTCACGCGTACGGAACGTCAAAGAAAGTTCTTGAAGGCCGTTATGAATGAAGTACAATCAACTTCATCCTTGTTTAAAATGCCTTCGCTTCTTAATTCTATTGCGCCTTATATAAGAACTAATATGTCTACGGAGGATATGCTGAAGCTGGGAACGTTGGCTTTCAAGATTCCGTCCTCCAGGATTCAGGGCGAGCAGATTCCGCCGAACTCTTTGGTGAAAGCAGAAACGATTCAAGGAGCTTCCGTGCTTACGGTAGATAAAAAGAAGCTGCAGGCTTATGTCCAGGAGCTGTTTGAGGCCGATCTTTCGCAGACCTCAGAAAAAAACGCGGACAAGGCAGACAAAGCAGATAATTCGGGCAGCCAAGATGGCCGTTAGGGAAGCGGAAGGGATGACGCGGAAAAAGATTCGGAAGCATCCGAACACGCGTCCCGGTTTCGCTTGCCGGCGGGAGTTCGCTGCTTACTGGGGATAAACGGGTTTTCGGACCCGTTTTTTGATTTGTCTTTTTTTGGCTGATCAAGACGATTAACCGGGCCCGAAGATTGTATAATCCAGTATCATTCCTGGCGAATGTTGGGTAAAATATAGAAATGATTAAAGAGACAAGGGAGGCTGTTATGGGAGAGAACGCCATTATCCGCTTCGACCAGGTGACCAAGCAGTACGATCAGGACGAGCCCGTGCTGAAGGCTGTCAGCTTCGAGATAGAACGCGGCAAATTTTATACGCTGCTGGGCCCGTCCGGCTGCGGCAAAACGACGATCCTGCGTCTGATCGCAGGTTTTATTGAACCCTCGCAGGGCTCGATTTATTTGAACGATGTTAAAATCAACAAAGTTCCGCCGAACGAGCGGCAGGTCAACACGGTTTTTCAGGACTATGCTTTGTTTCCCCATTTGAATGTTTATGAGAACGTGGCTTTCGGGCTGCGCATCAAGAAGATGAAGAACGACGTCATTTCAGAGAAGGTCAGCGAAGCGCTGCGCCTGGTGAATCTGGAGGGCTACGAGAAACGCCAGATTACGGAAATGTCCGGCGGCCAGAGGCAGCGCGTCGCCATTGCCCGGGCGATCGTGAATGAACCCGAGGTTCTGCTGCTGGACGAGCCTTTGTCGGCACTTGACCTGAAGCTTAGAACCGAGATGCAGTACGTGCTGCGCGAACTGCAGCAGCGGCTGGGCATCACGTTTATTTTCGTTACGCACGACCAGGAGGAAGCGCTGGCCATGTCGGACGAAATTTTTGTCATGAACCAGGGCGTGATCCAGCAGAGCGGGACACCAAACGACATTTACGATGAGCCGATCAACCGGTTTGTCGCGGATTTCGTGGGCGAGTCCAATATCGTGCCTGCGGTGATGATCGAAGATAACCTGGTGGAATTCAACGGCCGGCGTTTCGAGTGCGTGGACCAAGGGCTGCGCCCGAATGAAAATGTAGAGATCGTGATTCGTCCGGAGGATTTGGAGATTACGTCGCTGGAACAAGGCAAGCTGCGCGTCAAGGTGGACACCCAGCTGTTCCGCGGAGTGCACTATGAGATCAGCTGTTATGACGAATCCGGCCAGGAGTGGCTGGTGCATTCCACCAAACGGGCGGAGCCGGGCAGTATGATCGGCCTCCAGTTCGAACCGGAAGCGATCCATGTCATGAGATTCGGAGAAACCGAAGAAGAGTTCGACAAACGCCTGGAATCCTATGAGGTATCCGGCCATGTCACGTAGCTCCCGCGGATTGTACCTCATCCCTTATTATTTGTGGATGGTGCTGTTTGTCGCCCTGCCCGTGGTTCTGGTTGCGTATTATTCGCTGTTTGACATTGAAGGGCATTTTACCTTGTCCAACTATGCGAGCTTTTTTACGCCCGTGTATATGCGAATGACGCTGAGTTCGTTCTGGTATGCGCTGCTCATTACGTTATTCTCGCTGCTGGTTGCTTACCCGGCGGCTTATGCGCTGACGCGGACCAAACACAAGCAGCTTTGGCTGCTGCTGATTATTTTGCCGACCTGGATCAATCTGCTGCTGAAGGCTTATGCCTTCATCGGCATTTTTGGCACGTATGGGCCGGTCAATTCGTTGTTTAAAGCCATAGGCCTTGGCGAACATCAGATTTTATTTAATGATTTCAGCTTTGTGTTTGTGTCGGTTTATATTTTTATCCCGTTTATGATCATGCCTATCTTTAACGCCCTGGAGGACATTAATCCGACGCTGATTGCGGCTTCCCGCGACCTGGGGGCGTCGAGCTTTGTCACGCTGCGGCGGGTGATTTTTCCGCTGACGTTGTCCGGTGTCCGTTCCGGCTGTATGGCCGTCTTTATTCCGGCTTTGTCCCTCTTTATGCTGACCCGGCTCATTGCGGGCAACAAGGTGATCACGCTGGGTACGGCCATTGAGCAGCACTTCCTAGTGACGCAGGATTGGGGGATGGGCTCGACGGTAGCCGTCTTCCTGATCCTGATCATGGCGGTGCTGATGCCGGTGCTCGGCGGGGGAAGAGAGGTGCGGAAATGACTGACAAGAACAGGCTCGGCAAGGTGTATCTGTTTATCGTGTTTGTGGTGCTGTACGCGCCGATCTTCTATCTGATGTATTACTCCTTCAACAGCGGCGGCAATATGCACGGCTTTGAGGGGTTTACGCTCGAATGGTACAGCGAGGTCTTTCATGATACCCGGCTGATCATCATCGTGATCAATACGCTGGTTATTGCGCTGTTGTCCTCTGCGATCGCAACGATCATCGGGATTGTGGGTGCTTTGGCTATTGACCGGATTCGCCGGAAACGGGTGAAAAATACGATCCTGTCGCTCAACAACGTGCTGATCGTCAGTCCAGACGTCATCATCGGCGCTTCGTTCCTGATTCTGTTTACGATCGCCGGGATCAGGCTGGGATTCGCCTCGGTGCTGCTGTCGCATATCGCCTTCAGCGTGCCGATTGCCGTGCTGATGATCCTGCCGCGTCTGCAGGAGATGAGCCCGACGCTGGTGGATGCCGCGCGTGATTTGGGCGCAAGCCGCCGCGACGTGCTGATGAAGGTCATTTTGCCGTTTATCAGCCCGGCGATTTTGTCCGGCTTTTTTATGGCGCTAACGTATTCCCTGGATGATTTTGCGGTGACGTTCTTCGTGACCGGCAGCGGGTACTCGACGTTATCCGTCGAAATTTATTCGCGGGCCCGGGCGGGCGTGTCTTTGTCGATCAACGCGCTCTCCACGCTGATCTTCCTGCTGACCGTGATCCTTGTTGTCGGCTACTATTTGGTGTCCAGGAGCAGCATGCGCAACCGCAAAAAAGAGCGTGCAGCTGAATTGGGGGTGCCTGAATGAAGCACTTGGTTCGTATATTTGCAGTCGTGCTGATTGTGGCATTCGGCTTGATGGCGCTTGCCGCCAAGCTTAATTCCAGTCAAGGGTACTCCGGCTCCAATACGCTTACGATTTATAACTGGGGCGATTATATCGACCCTGACCTGATTACGAGGTTTGAACAAGAAACCGGAATCACCGTCATATACCAAACGTTCGATTCCAACGAAGCTATGCTCACCAAAATTGAGCAGGGCGGAACTACGTTTGATATCGCGGTGCCCTCCGACTATGCGATCGACAAAATGAAGGAGGAGAATCTCCTTCTCCCGATCGACCACAGCAAAGTTCCGAATCTGTCCAAAATCGATCCGAGGTTCCTAAACCTTGACTTTGATCCGGACAATCAATATTCGGTGCCTTATTTCTGGGGGACGGTCGGCATTGTTTACAATCCCGAGCTGACCAAGGGCATCGCGTTCAACAGCTGGAACGACCTTTGGAATCCGGAGCTCAGGAACAACGTGCTGCTGACTGACGGGGCGCGTGAAATCATGGGCGTGTCCCTGAACAGTCTGGGTTATTCTCTGAACGATACCAACGAGGATCATCTTCAGGAAGCGCTGCGCAAACTGGAAAAGCTGTCTCCTAACGTCAAGGCGATCGTAGGCGACGAAATCAAAATGCTGCTTGCGAACGGCGAAGCCGCAGCGGGTGTCGTCTTCTCCGGCGATGCAGCGGAAATTATGGACGAGAACGACACGCTGGATTACGTGGTTCCGGAGGAAGGCTCCAACCTTTGGTTCGATAACATGGTTATTCCGAAGACAGCTAAGAACCTGGATGGCGCGCACAAGTTCATCAACTTCATGCTGGAGCCGGACGTAGCGGCGCAGAACGCCGAATATGTCGGCTATGCCACGCCGAATCAGGAAGCGCTGAAGCTGCTGCCCGAAGACATTTCCGGCGATACCCGGTTTTACCCTCCTTCCGAGGTGACAAGCCACCTGGAGGTTTACAAGAACCTGGGCAAACGGATGCTCGGCCATTATAACGAGCTGTTCCTGGAGTTTAAGATGCATAAAGGATAAAAGGGATTTGAAAAATGAATCGTATGGAAAACGGAACTTTTAAGCAGACTTTGCTGGCCGATTCATTTTTTCCCAGAAAGGAAGGATAGGGTGAAAGACAAGCTGGCCCGTCTCCGCATCGTCCGGTTCCTGATGGCTGCCTTTCAGACCAAAACCGTTCGGATACTGATCCCTGTCTTGATCTTTGGTTTGGTGGTCTGGGCCGGACAGCATGAATTAAAGAAAGTCCGGCTTGGGGTCATGGTGGCCGAGTTGAGGCGGATTCCGCCTGGAGCGCTGGCTGAAATTCTCATCCTGGCGCTTGTTTCGGTGGCGGTGATGTCGTGTTACGACTTTGTGATCCGGCGTCAGTTCCGCTTCCAGGTAAGCGCCGGAAGAACGTTTCGGTACTCCTGGATCTCCAACACTTTTAACAATCTGCTTGGCTTCGCCGGCTTGACCGGGGCGGGCGTAAGAACGCTGCTGTATAAGAAAAGCGGTGTGCCGATGGGGGCAATCACGGCCGGGGTTGTCTTTTTGTCACCGGTTGTGCTAAACGGACTTTCCGTCATGGCCTGGCTCGAAATCTTCGGCCTGTTTGAAGCCAAAGCGCTGCTGCACGAGCATAAATGGATCAACCTGGCTGTATGGGCTATCGCGCTTTACCTGCCCTTGTTTGTCGCCCTGCAGCGGACAAAGCTGTTTGCCAAGTGGTTCCATAAACAAGGCAAAGATTTATTCCCCTGGCGGACGATTCTGGAAGCTATCGGGGCTTCTTTTGTGGAATGGCTGTTTGCCGGGTTGACGTTCACCCTGATTGCCCATTACGTGCTGGGGGGCGTAACGTGGCGGGAAATGCTTGGTTTGTATACGGTCGCCGCGGTCGGCGGCATTTTGAGCATGGCGCCGGGAGGCGTTGGGGCTTTCGACCTGACCGTGCTGCTTGGCACGAAGCTGATGGGATTTCCGGCTGAACGGGCACTAGCGGTCATCGTGCTGTTCCGGTTCTTCTATTACATCATCCCTTTCTGCATCGGCCTGATTCTTTCGATCCTTGAGCTGGGCTTCCGGGGGCGGAGGTCCAGCCCAGAGGAGGAGGAACGGCAGCTGCTCGAGGTTCCGCTTACGTATTGGCAGAAGCTGTGGGGCTGGCCGGGACAGTTTCGGTTCCTGAGCGATCTCGGCGTATGGGCGCTGGGCAAACTGGTGCTGCTCAGCGGCCTGATCCTGCTGTTGTCTGCAGCAACGCCGGGGCTGCTGTATCGCATCCGAATGTCGCAGGAGATTTTGTCCATGCCGGTTATGCATCTGTCGCATCAGCTTTCCGTTATTGTCGGATTTGTGCTTGTGGTGCTCTCCCGCGGCATTTCGCTCCGGGTGCGGCAGGCTTACGTCTGGACCAGCATCATGCTGCTGGCCGGTGCGGTGTTTACGTTCACGAAAGCTTTTGATTATGAGGAAGCCGTCTTCCTGCTGCTGGTTGCGCTCATGCTCTGGATCTCCAGAGGGCGTTTCTACCGCAGCGGAGCTCCGATCATCCGCAGATCGGTTGTGCTGTGGCTGGTGATCTCCGTGGTCATTGCCTTTATTTATTACTGGCTTGGCAGCCATATTCATTACAGCTTCTTCAAGCATCTGCATTTGAAGGAGCCATTGATCGGCCGGATGCCGTCCCGGGCTTATGCGGTGAATACGCTGGTCGGACTCGTCGGCGCCTGGATTTTGCTGATTCTCATATTCTCGCTGCGGCCCAACAGCCTGCGGGTTAAAGGGGCGGCTCCTGAGGATTTGGACCGTCTGCGTAAATTTCTGCGGGATAACAAAGGGAATGCCTTGACCCATATGCTGTTCCTTGGTGACAAAAGCTTTTATTGGGCCCAGGAAGGCCGAGTGCTGCTTCCCTATTCCAAAGTGCGGGATAAACTGGTGGTGCTGGGGGATCCGCTTGGCAAAATAGAGCTGGTATCCGCCGCCATTGCGGAATTCCAGCATTATGCCGATCTTTACGGCTTGTCGGTCGTATTCTACCAGGTTACGCCGGCTTATCTGCCCCTTTATCATGATAACGGCTATCGGTTCTTTAAGCTCGGCGAGGAGGCGCTGATTCATGTGGATGATTTCTCGCTAGCCGGCCGAAGGAATGCGGATCTGCGCAGCGTCCGAAATCGCTTTGAACGGGAAGGCTATACTTTTGAGATCGCAGCTCCTCCATACGGGGACAAACTTCTGGACGAACTGAAAGGAGTTTCCGATGCCTGGCTGAAAGGCCGCCAGGAGAAAGGTTTCTCGCTTGGCTGGTTTGAGCCGGCTTATCTCCAGGAAGCGCCGCTGGCACTGCTGAAGAACCCGGAAGGCGCCATAGTTGCTTTCGCTTCGATCGCCCCTTCCTATGATGGGGGAGAGACGGTATCAATCGACTTGATGCGGCACCGCCCTGATCTACCGAACGGGACGATGGACAACCTGTTCATCCGGCTGCTGGAATGGTCTAAAGAGAACGGCTTCAAGGTCTTCAACCTGGGGAACGCGCCGCTATCCAGCGTTGGCCAGAAGGACCGGGCGCTGCGCGAGGAGCGGCTGGCCGGCCTGGTATTTCAGCATGGCGGCCACTGGTATGGCTTTAAGGGCCTTCGGAAATACAAGGAGAAATTTAATCCGCAATGGGAACCGCGGTATCTCGCTTACCCTGCTTCCACTTATTTGTCGGTGCTGACGCTGGATTTGGTGCGGCTGGTTTCGCGTAAAGTAAAACGAATATAATTGACTAGGAGTTTGATTGGCCTGATGGATTCAGGCAGAACCTCAACTAAGGAGAGAATGGATTTTGCAGGAAAAAGCGGGATATAAAACAATTGCACTTGATATTGCTGGGAGAATTGTCAGAGGGGAATTCCCTTTGAATAGCAAGATTTCAGGTCGCTCCTTATTAGCCAGCCACTATCATGTATCTCCTGAAACCATCCGTAAGGCCGTCGCTTTACTTAAAGATGAGAACATTGTATCCGTCTCTCAAGGCAAGGAGATTATTGTTCTTTCCGACCAGAAAGCTCTTGAATACACGATTCGCAATAACCACTTAAAGACTGCTCAATCGTTAAAGCGGGATTTGCAGCAGCTGCTTGAAGAGAAGAAACAAATGGACCGGAAATTTGAGGAGCTGGTGCATCAAATTATGGAGGCGTCAGACAGGCTCCAGAATTTGAAGCCTTACCAACCCGTTGAAATCAAAATTCAAGAGCATTCTCATGTCGTAGGGAAAACAATTGGCAACCTGCAGTTTTGGCAAAACACAGGGGCAACGATCATTGCCTTGCGCAGAGGCACCGAAATTACGATATCGCCAGGACCGCATGTGGTGCTCAGAGAAAATGACATCATTATAGCTGTCGGGGATGATAAAATGAACGAAAGAACGGAGGCTTTTATTAATAAAAAAGAGCCTACCCATTAAAGCAAGAAAAGCCAGATCCGAAGGGTCTGGTTTTTTTATAGGCAAGTATACCATTTATTTACATACAATTTATATATGTTATTGAGGTTGTCAGTTTAGTAGAGGTCTGTTATATTAATTGACATACACTTAGGGCTCACGCCAACTCTGAATGCAAGTGTAGGAGGGAGAGTGCCATGCTTAAATTCGAACATGTTACCAAACGGTATCCAAACGGACATATGGCTGTTAAAGACTTGAATTTTGAAATCGCTGCGGGTGAAATTCTGGTGCTGATTGGCCCAAGCGGATGTGGCAAAACAACAACGATGAAAATGATTAATCGGCTGATTGAACATACGTCCGGGAACATACTCATCCAGGGTAAAGACGTTAATCTCCAGAATCCTGATAAGCTCCGCAGAAATGTCGGGTATGTCATTCAGCAAGTGGGACTGTTTCCCCATTACACCATCGAAGATAATATTGGACTTATTCCTCAGCTGAAGGGCTGGGATAAGAAGCGGAAACATCAGAAAGTCCAGGATATGCTCCGCCTCGTAGGACTTGACCCCGAAATTTATGCCTCTAGATACCCCAAACAGTTGTCCGGCGGCCAGCAGCAGCGTGTAGGCGTTGCAAGAGCGTTAGCCGGTGAACCTGACATTATTTTAATGGATGAACCTTTCGGAGCCCTTGATCCGATCACTCGGGAACAACTGCAGGATGAGCTGCTTAGACTTCAGAAAGAAGTAAAGAAAACCATTGTTTTCGTTACCCATGATATGGATGAAGCTCTGAAGCTTGGCGATAAGATTGCAATCATGAAAGACGGGGAGCTGGTGCAATTAGATTCTCCTGAACGAATTTTAAGTCAGCCGGCGAATGTGTTTGTTGAAGATTTTATTGGGAAGAACAGAATTTTTCAAAACCCCGAATATATCCCTGTTCATTCCGTCATGCGGGATAATCCATCCCTTACCCTGCCGGACCGAAATCTGGGCAAAGCACTGACTTACATGAGGCAGAAAAAGATAGATACACTTCTTGTCTGCGATTCTAGCAATAAACTGATGGGCATAGCTTCAGCTTACGATGTAGTGGCCGGACTGGATCATCATGAAACCATCGGCGAAGTTACACATCCGCCGGCGATTGTCTTGGAAGAAACGGCAACCGCCAAAGAAGCGCTGCTGTTAATCGGCGAAGCTCCTTACGGCATCATTCCCGTTGTCGATCATGAAGGCATCATCAAGGGAGTTGTTACCCGAAGCAGCCTGCTTACCGCCTTTACTGCACAATGGTCTGACGGGCAGAAGGAGGCTGGGGCATGAATCAGAAGTCGCTCATGCAGCAAATCGCTCAGCAGCTTGACAGCAGATGGCAGGATTTATTATCTGCGCTGTTGATCCATATTGAACTCGTCTTTCTTTCTATGATTCTTGCGATTCTTGTCGGCATCTCCTTAGGCATCTGTATTACGCGCGTTCCCCGTCTGAGGGGCGTTACGCTGGGGACAGCCGGCATACTGCAGACGATTCCCAGTCTTGCGCTGTTAGGTTTTATGATTCCCCTCTTCGGGATTGGCATGAACACCGCAGTTGCCGCTCTGTTCCTCTACTCCTTGCTTCCGATCATCCGAAATACTTATACCGGAATCACCGATGTGGATAAGGCCGTTGTTGAGGCAGCACGGGGGATGGGCATGACGAGCCGGCAGATCCTGTTCCGCGTTCAATTGCCGCTTGCTATGAGTGTCATTATGGCAGGGGTGCGAACGGCTACGGTCATTAATATCGGCACAGCCACACTCGCCGCATTTATTGGGGCCGGAGGGCTTGGGGAATTTATTTTCCTCGGCATACAGAGAAATATCGAAGCGCTGACGCTGCTCGGTGCGGTCCCGGCTGCCTTGCTGGCTATCCTCATTGATTATTTATTGGGCTTGCTTGAGAAATTAACCACACCAAAAGGACTGAAAGTCTAATCATCCTTGATAGTCTTATCAATTCGAAATCGTTTGGAGGAATAACGATGAACCCTTTTTATAAAAAGTTATTTAGCTCCTCGGCCATTCTTATGTCTTTAATTCTGATTCTGGCTGCTTGTGGCAGCTCTAAAGATACGGCCGGTGCGAACAGCGGCAAAGAAATTACGATGGGTTCCAAGAATTTCACCGAAAACATACTGGTGGCCGAAATGATGGCTCAGCTGATCGAAGCCAAAACGGACATCAAGGTGAACCGGAAGCTGAACCTGGGAGGTTCCAACGTCGTCTGGACGGCTTTGAAGAATAACGAAATTCAGCTCTATCCCGATTACACGGGGACAGTAGTGGCCAACTACTACCAAGAGAAAACGGGGACGGCCGAGGAAACGCTGGACCGTGCAAAAGAACTGGTTAAACAGGATCATTTAGTGTTCCTTGACCCGCTTGGCTTTAACAACACGTATACTCTGGCTGTAACCAAGAGTACGGCCGAGAAATATAATCTGAAGACCTACTCCGATCTTGCCAAAGTATCCCCTGATTTGGTTCTGGGCGTAGAGTTTGAATTCCTGGATCGGGACGACGGTTATCCGGGTGTACAAAAGCTGTATAATATGAATTTCAAAACAGCAAAAGGGATGGACCACGGCATCATGTATCAAGCGATCAAAGGCGGAGAAACCGACGTAACGAATGCTTATTCTACGGATGCTCAAATTAAAGCCAATGACCTGGTCATTTTGGAGGATGATAAACAATTTTTCCCGCCTTATTATGCGGCCCCCATCATACGCCAGGACACGCTGGATCAATATCCGGAGATTGCCGATGTGCTGAAAACAATGAATGATTCCATTACGGAAGAAGATATGCAGGATTTGAACGGGAAAGTGGACATCGAGGGATTAAAGGAAGATCAAGTGGCCCATGATTTCCTTGTCGAGAAAGGCTTAATCGAATCCTGATTTGAAATACCGGCTTGAACTGAACTAGAATGATAGTTATGAAAAATTAAGGAGCTAAGCGATCTGTTCTCGCTTGGCTCTTTGGTTTTGCCGTCCAGGCAGTCGCCTTGCGTTACAGGCTCCGGGTTTGAGAATCGCTGATGGCGGTGCCAGGTAGTTTTCCAAACTGTGATTTAAATAGGACAGACGGTTGTCAAAGACTGTATATTGAAGTAGGCCGTTTAGATCCGAACCTTTAGAGTAAGCGACCTTCAATTGCGGACAACCCCCTTTGTATGCTATAAAAGAGATAGTTTGTGCCCGGACGGCTCGTCCGTCAAGGGCCCTAAAATGGCCGTAAAGGAGCTGCTGCAATCCCATGTCTACTGAAATGAACACGCAGGAAGTTATTAATCTGATCAAAACCAGCAAGAAAAAAACGCCGGTTAAAGTATATCTTAAAGGAAATCTGGATGCCGTATCGTTCGGGGAGAACGTAAAGACGTTTATCACCGGCGGCAGCGGCGTTGTATTTGGTGATTGGGCTGATATTCAAGGCGTGCTTGAAGCTAACAGCGCTAATATCGAAGATTATGTTGTGGAAAATGACCGCCGCAACTCCGCTATCCCGCTGCTTGATCTGAAAAACATCAACGCTCGCATCGAGCCGGGCGCTTACATCCGTGAAATGGTCAGCATTGGCGACAACGCCGTCATCATGATGGGCGCCGTAATCAACATCGGCGTATCTATCGGCGAAGGCACCATGATCGACATGGGTGCTGTCCTTGGCGGACGTGTACAAGTCGGCAAAATGTGCCATATCGGCGCCGGTACGGTGCTGGCAGGCGTTATCGAGCCGCCTTCCGCTCAACCAGTAGTTGTCGAAGACGACGTATTGATCGGCGCTAACGCCGTTGTGCTTGAAGGCGTACGCATCGGCGAAGGGGCTGTCGTTGCGGCCGGCGCTGTCGTGACTGAAAATGTGCCTCCGTTCACCGTAGTTGCGGGTACGCCAGCACGTGTGATCAAACAAGTGGATGACAAAACCAAATCCAAAACGGAAATTTTGGCCGAGCTCCGTACGCTGTAAGTGAACGGTGGAAGTTGAACCAGTTAAGTCTACAAACCGGCTAAATCTGAACTTGAAGATGCTTTATAATTAAACAAGCTTAGAAAGCTCGGCGTACACCGCCGGGCTTTCTGTCTACCTAAGACAAGGGGAGAATGTTATGAACCAATGGGTGAAGGACCGAGAGAAAATTTGGATCGGCATCCGCCGCGATCTGCACCAAATTCCGGAGCCGGGGTTTGAAGAATTTAAAACCCAGCGATATCTGCTGAATGTTCTGGCAGGGCTGCCGCAGGAACGGATGGAGATCCGGACGTGGAGAACCGGCATTCTGGTGAAAATCACTGGCACCGGTGCCGAACCGCGCCGCAAATTCGGCTACCGCGCTGATATGGACGGGCTGCCGATCGAAGAGGAGACGGGCTATGAATTCCGTTCGACGCACAAGGGTTATATGCACGCCTGCGGGCATGATCTGCACATGACGATCGGCCTGGGCATCGTCACTTATTTTGCGCAAAGCGAGCATTCGATCAGCGATGACCTTATCGTTATCTTCCAGCCTGCGGAAGAAGGGCCGGGCGGGGCGCTGCCGATGCTGGAGAGCGCGGAGCTGGCGGACTGGATGCCGGACCAGATCGTGGCGCTGCATGTCGCGCCGGAGTATCCGGTCGGCACAATTGCGACACGTCCGGGCATTTTGTTCGCCAATACCTCGGAGCTGTTCATCGACCTTGTCGGCACTGGCGGGCATGCAGCTTATCCGCATAAAGCCAATGACATGGTGGTAGCGGCCTGCCAGCTGGTCGGCCAGCTGCAGACAGTCGTTGCCCGCAACATCGATCCGCTGGATTCGGCCGTCATCACGGTCGGGAAGATTGACGGAGGCACAAAGCAGAACATCATCGCCGAGCGGGCGCGGCTGGAAGGCACGATCCGCACGTTGTCAGCGGAGTCGATGACGAAGATCAAATCGCGGATTGAGAACCTGGTCTCCGGCATCGAAACCGGCTTTGAATGCCGGGCTGAAATCGACTATGGCGCGAATTACCGCCAGGTCTACAATGAAGCGGAGCTGACCCGGGAGTTCATGGGATGGCTTGAGCAGCGGGAAGACGTTACGCTGTTTGAATGCACGGAAGCGATGACGGGCGAGGATTTTGGTTATTTCCTGGCGGAGATTCCGGGATTCATGTTCTGGCTGGGCGTAGATACGCCTTACGGGCTGCATCATGCGAAGCTGGAGCCGAAGGAAGAGGCCATCAGCCTGGCGGTTTCCACGGTAGCCGATTATCTGACCTGGAAGTCGGGCCAGCCTGTCTAAAAGGTGTGACTATAATCACCTTTTTATAGGGTGTCCTTTTTTACAATGGATTTGTTATTACAAATTTTAAATATTTAACGAATCCCATGGAAAGAAGGAACCCTCATGTTAAGTCAGCAGACGATAGAAATTATAAAATCGACCGTTCCGGTCTTGGAAGTTCACGGTCAAACCATTACCTCCGTTTTCTATAAAAGAATGTTCGAAGCTCATCCGGAGCTGCTCCATATATTCAACCAAGCCAATCAGCGGCAGGGCAAACAATCGACCGCGCTGGCCGGTGCCGTTTACGCGGCTGCCGCCAACATTGACCAGCTGGAGAACATTTTGCCGGTTGTGAAGCAGATCGCTCAGAAGCACCGCGCACTGCAGATCAAACCGGAGCATTACCCGATTGTCGGGGAAAATCTGCTGGCCGCAATCAAAGAAGTGCTCGGAGAGGCAGCGACGCCGGAGATTATGGAGGCATGGCGTCAGGCTTACGGCGTGATTGCCGATGTTTTTATCAGCATTGAAGCCGAGATGTACAAAGAAGCTGAAGAAGCCAAAGGGGGCTGGTCCGGCTACCGTGCTTTTGTGGTGGAGCGGAAAGTGAAGGAGAGCGAAGTCATTACTTCCTTTTATCTAAAACCGCAGGACGGCGGCGAAATCACTTCTTATCTCCCAGGCCAATACATCACCTTGCGCGTGCAGCCGGAAGGCTCGGCGTATACGCATATCCGTCACTACAGCTTGTCTGCCGCACCAGGCGGCAAGGTCTACCGGATCTCCGTCCGGCGCGAGGAGGCCGGGGAAGGGAAACCGGCGGGTGTTGTATCCAATTACCTTCATGATCAGGTGCTGGAAGGAAGCGTCGTTGACGTGAGTGCGCCAGCGGGTGTTTTTACGTTGGATCAGCAGCGGAATACTCCTGTCGTGCTGATCAGCGGAGGCGTAGGTTTGACGCCGATGGTGAGCATGCTGGAAACGCTGCTGAAAGAGCAGCCGCACCGCAAGGTGACATACATTCATGCTGCGGAAAACGGCAGTTACCATGCGATGAAGCTGTATATCGAAGAGCTTGAGGCGGAACACGAGCAAATGAGCTCCTATACCTGTTATAAAAATCCGCTGGAAGGGGACAGCTGTCATCAAACCGGGTACATCGACGAAACCTGGCTTCGGCAGATTGCCGATCCGGGCGCCGATTTTTATTTCTGTGGACCAGTTCCGTTCATGCGGACAGTTTACGCTGCCTTGAATCAAATGGGGGTTCCGGAAGACCGGATCCATTATGAGTTTTTTGGACCGGCGGCCCAGCTTCAGGAGGCCTGATGAATAGGATTTACAGATCGAAATAGAGCTTTCATCACGAATCCCCCTGGACAGAACGTTTTTCAAAAACGTTTGTTCAGGGAAATTTTTTTGCTTAGGAGAGAAATTAGCGACTTAAGAAACCACGGCTTAGAAAATCAACGAGTTAAGAAATATCTGTAGACCTTCTCCAGCTTCTCTGCCTGCCGGCCTTTCGGGCTCTCCATGCTGCCGAACTCAAACATTTTCACTTTTTTGATGCCTACAAAATTTAATAGAGCCCTTTTCATCAGGATTTTGGGGGCATTATTGAGGTAAATCAGCGGATAACCAGCCGGACCTTTCATGGTGGAGATGCAGACGGCGCTTTTGCCCTTCAGCAGTCCCTCCGGAAATGGGCCTTTCTTATCCCGGTAGGCGAAATTGGACGCAAACATTTGATCAATATAGCCGAGCAGCATGGCCGGAGGGCGGCCCCACCAGATCGGATAAATAAACACGAGCCGGTCCGCCCACGTAATCTGCTGCCTGTATATTTCAAGGGCCGGGTTCTGGTGCATATCCCTTCTGCGCTGCTTCTCGTTAAAAACTAGCACCGGATTAAACTCTTCGGCATACAAATCCAGCACCTGGACCTCGGCTGAATTTGGGTTCTCCTCGCAGCCTTGAAGCACCTTTTGCAGGAATGCGTAACAGAGACTATCGTGATTGGGATGCGCATAAATAATTAACGTTTTCATAGGTAAAGCGGCCACCTCCATTGTAATAGTTCCTTTGAACAAGAATTTCACTAGAAAAAGCCCACTCCCTAAGGAATGAGCTTCTACAGTACGCTACCCTTGCTCCAGCTTGCCTACGAAACCTTCCAAGCGGTCCAGCGCCCGCTCCAGCGCTTCTTGGGCATACGCATAAGAAATCCGGATATAACCTTCCCCATATTCGGAGAATGCACTGCCCGGCACCACGGCCACACCGGCTTCATCCAGCAGCCTGAGAGCGAAGTCCATGGACTTCAAACCAAACCTTTCTATCGACACAAAAAGATAAAAGGCCCCTTCCGGTTTCACAAGCGGAAGTCCCATCTGGGTCAAACGGTCGTAGACGTAATCGCGCCGTTCCCGGTAAGCCTCCCGCATCGGCAGCGCGTCGTCATAGCCGTTCGTCAGCGCCTCCAGCGCCGCGTATTGGCTGACCGAGCTGGCGCAGGTGACGTTGTACTGGTGCACCTTAATCATATGTTTCGTAATTTCCGCAGGCGCAAAAGTAAAGCCGATCCTCCAGCCCGTCATGGAGTGAGATTTGGATAACCCGTTAATGACGACGGTTTTCCCGCGCATGCCGTTTATGGCAGCGATGGAATGATGGCCGCCTTCATAGATCAACTCGCTATAAATCTCGTCGGAGATGACGAACATCTCTTTATCTCCCAGCAGAGCGGCGATGCCTTCCAGCTCTTCCCGGGTCAGCACCCGTCCAGTAGGGTTGGAGGGATAGCCGAGCACAACGATTTTGGTCCGTGGCGTGAGTTTGGCAGCGATCAAGTCGGCCGTCATTTTAAAGCCGGTGCTGCGTGTATCGACGTATACGGGAACTCCGCCCGACAAGCGGATGAGCGGTTCGTATCCCGGATAAATCGGTCCCTGAAGAATAACCTCGTCCCCCGGGTTCAGCAGCGTGCGCAGCGCGATATCCAGCGCTTCGCTGGCCCCGTTCGTTACGATCACCTCATCCGCGCCGTTGTAGGATAAGCCGTATTTGCGGCGGAGAAAATCGGCCGCCGCTTCGCGCAGCGCCGGAAGTCCGGCGTTTGGCGTATAGACGGTGCGCCCCTCGTCCAAAGCCTGTTTGGCCGCCTCAATAATGTGGGCGGGAGTCGGGAAATCCGGCTGCCCGATGGTCAGCGACAAGGCATCCGGATATTCCGCAACCTTGTTGGCGATCTGGCGGATGCCGCTGATTTGAATGTCTTGCACGTTAGCGTTGATTAAATGTTCCATAAGTCCCCCAGGCACCTGCCTTTGTCCGTAGTCAAAAAAATATCTATGACTAGTGTACAACAGGAGGGAGGAGATGGGTATAGGGAGGGGCATTAGGCCAAAAAAGAAAGCCCTTTAAGGGCTTTCTACGCGATCAACTCGTCAAGGTACTGCTCTCTCTTGAACCGCAAGACCGCTTGAACTTCGTATTGATTAAACGCGCTGAGAATATCCTCAGGGATTTTTTTATCCATATCGTTAATGAAAGTGAACAATTTGGAGTCGGGTTTTCTGCTCGGGTGTTATCTCAATGGCATGATCCAGATCCTTAAAAGAGATATTCTCCTTTACCCAACCCAGGTAAGAATCTTTCAATTGATCTTTAAGCTGCAACAGAATCCCCTCCAATCAAATCAAGTTTTAAATCAAAGTTTGAATTTGCGCTATAGATGGGTAAGGCTCTTCTACATGATTATAAACAAGAAAGTCTTTTAATGCCTGCGCTAAATTCTCTAAGTTTGAAAATGTTTTTCCGTCGATCGGATATGCCCAGCTTGTGCCATAGCCCTCACGATAACTATGCAGGTGCGGGCATTCAATCACTTCATCATCGGGATTTCTGTGCGGACTGCCTGAAATATCTAATCTTAACAATACTATTGATTTCTGATATCGGGTTTGGAAAGTACGCTTTTTCACATTGATCGTACCTTTTCGATTAACATCAATAAACAGACCTGGTCTATTCCCCGTCTGCCAAAGCCCACACCGATAAGCTGCCGCCATTTACCTTAAACTCGGCAAAGCCGTCTTCGCCGATTTCGATCTGCTCTTTGCGGTTGCCGGTCAGATCGGTCCAGATTTCTCCCGCCCGGCGATCGCCGACGGACATGCGTTTGCTGCCTTCCGCACCGTTCGCTATCAGCACGGCGCAGCCGGAGCCGGGCAGCTCAGGATCGCCCAAGCGGACCCAGCCGATGGTGTTCGGATGGTCGAAATAATCCTGCTGCTCGCCGTAGGCTTTGTTAGCCCGGGCATAGAGCAGGGGATCAAGAGCCTTTTTTTTGCCGGGAAGAGGATTCTCTCCTCCAATGCCGAAATAGTCGCCGTAGAAGACGACCGGATACCCGTCCTTGCGAAGCAAAATAAGCGCATAAGCACTCGGCTTAAACCAGTCCTGTACCCACGACTCCAGCGATTCGCTTGGCTGCGAATCGTGATTGTCCACGAAGGTCACGGCATTCATGGGATGGGAGGCTACCAGCGTATCCTCGAAGATCGTCCGCAGGTCGAAGTTTTTTCCTGAGGCGGAGGCTGCCTGCAGCTTGTAGTGCAGGGAGACGTCAAACAGGTCGATCTGATAATCGACATTGTCCAGGAATTGCCGGCAGTTGTTCAGATCCGGGTTCCAGAACTCTCCGACCATGTAGAAGGAGTCTCCCCGTTTCTCCTTCATGGCGACGGCAAATTCCCGGATGAAATTGTGGTTGATATGTTTAATGGCGTCCAGGCGCAGGCCGCCGCAGCCGGTTGTATCCAGCAGCCATTCGCCCCACTGGATCATCTCTTCGCGGACAACCGGGTGGTTATAGTCAATATTGGCGAACATCAGGTAATCGTAATTGCCGAATTCGTGTACGACGTTCTGATTCCAGTCTTTGTTCTCGCCAAGAATACGGAAGATGCCCTGGCGTTTTCGGCTCTGATCGAAATCCGTTCCGTTAAAATGCTCGAAATTCCAGGTAAAAGGGGAATACTTCCCTTTACGGCCCGGGAACGTGAATTTCGTCCAGCCCTCGATTTCAAAAGGCTCTGAGATCACTTCCGTCCGGTTGTCGGGGTTGACCTCGACGACCTTGAATTTTTCCGTCTCATCGGCTCCGGCCTTATGGTTCATGACCACATCGATATAAATCTCGATTCCGTGCTCTCGGCAGGTCTGAATGGCTGCGATCAGCTCGTCTTTGGTGCCGTATTTGGTGCTGACTCTTCCTTTCTGATCAAATTCACCCAGATCGTATAGGTCATAAACGGCATAACCGGTATCCTCCGGCGTTTGCGCTTTTGTCACCGGGGGAATCCAGACGGCATCAATGCCGGATTCCTTCAGCTGCGGAGCAAGCTGGGCCAGTTTGGCCCAATGCTTCCCGTCTGCGGGTAAATGCCACTCGAAAAATTGCATTATCGTATGATTTCGTTTCATGATTGAATGGCCTCCTTATCTGCATATATCAAAGTTACCCGGCTAGCCGGTCCTTCTAATCATGATGCTAAAGAACGGATTTTGGTCCGGACAGTTGAACATTTCCGTACGAACGATATAGTTATAATATGGACATACATGCCTTTATTTAACAGGACACGAGGTGACAGAAGGAACGGACTTGCTACTTAGAATCCGTTTAGACGACCAGATGACAGATACCGACAAGCCTCAGATGAAAATGTGTATGTGTTGCAAGCAGCTCAAGCCCGTTCAGGATTTCCGCAGACGGACAGGCCGGCGAGCGGGTGCCGGCTCACGCCGGGGACCCTGCAGGGACTGCCGGGAGCTCCAGCGGAGGCAACTTGCCGAGCCAAAGCGAGCCGGTCTGGACAACGCTATACTTCAAGAGACTGCCTCTCGGCTTATTCCGGGCGGGGGGAAGCAGCGAAACCAGACCCCTGACCGGACACAAGCTCAAGCCGAGGGAACACACACTTTAGACCGGACGAAACAACCTGAGGGAGCTAAATCAAGCGATAAACCAAAACCAAAACCAAAACAAAAGACAAAAACAAACCCAAAAACAAACCCAAATGCGGATGCGGCGCCAAAACCAAATCCGGAAGCGCCTTCCCAACCGCCCTCCAAACAGCGGCTTCTATCGGCAGACAAACCGGGAGCGGAAGCGGGGAAGGCAAGCCTTCACTCAGCCGGCGGACTGCAGGTGAAGGCAGGGCCGCCTCGCGCAGAACCGCCTCGCGGGCCGCGCTCCAAAACGCCGGGGCAGCTGACGGCTCCCGGGTTTCCTCAGGGGATGGCAGCGCCGGAGGACGCTCAGCAGCTCAAACCGATGCGGTCCGGTCTGGTCCGCATGCGCGGCAAAAGCGATAAAGGGCGGCGCTGGCAGCAGGAGATCGACCTGGAGCTGGCCAGGCTGCTGGTGCGGGAGAAAGCGGCGGTGATCGTGAACCGACATACCATCCGCCGGCTGTTTACGAACCGGGAATTCAAGACCTTTATCCTCGAACGTGACCGTTATACCTGTCATTTCTGCGGCGGCTATGGAGATACGATTGACCACCTGCTTCCCCGTGCCAAGGGAGGACATACCACGCCGCTGAACTGCGTATGCGCCTGCAACGCCTGCAATCAGAGCAAAGCCGACCGGGACGTGGATGATTTCCTGTCCTCGGTGGTTAAACAGCCGGAAGCGGCTTCCTCGATAGAACAGAAGAAGGAGTAGGCAATGAAGACTCATGCCTGCTCCTTCTTCTGTCTTCAAAGGGGTATGCTGATGTTCGAATTTGGCTATTTCCGCAGCTGTTTCGACAATAAATGTCAAGACTGGATTCCACGTGGAACATTTTGTCGAACCAAGTCGTTTGTCTGGCTGAATCCGCCTGCTTTAACCTTGGTTCTCAGGCAAATGCAGGCTCCAAATCCGCGTCAAAGGACCGTGTTTGCCGTATACGGGATCCATATCGGGAACAGGCACACGGCTGATCTCCTCCAAGGCATCCGGGCGGTCGCTTGGCTTGCCTGTTCGTGTATTGTATTCCACGCCGTTTGGGTAGGCGCCTGCAATCCGGAAATCGGGGCTGGCGCTGATTTTCTTGTGTCCGGTTCCTGCGGGCAGAACGATGACGTCCCCGGCTTGAAGCTCAAGCCGCTCGCCTTGTTCTCCGCCGATCTGCAGCTGGGCCGATCCGCTGATCACGCCAAGCACCTCATGAGCATTGCTGTGATAGTGGTGATAGTCAAATACGCCGTTCGTCCAACTGTTGCGCCAGTTATGTTTGTTAAACAGAGCTTCGGCTCCCTGCGGATTGCTTTCCAGCGCACCGGTGTAAATAAGAACCGGCAGATGCGGATGGTTCGGAATTACGCCGTCATCTTTGAAAATTAGTTTCTTCAGTTCAGCTTCAGGCATATCGGCCGCCTCCTGGGGATTAGGAATGAAATTAAAGGGAAACCTGCCAAACAACTCTGATTTTTTATAGATGCAATATAAGAACAAATAAACAGTTTGTAAACATTTTTAACGTTTTTGAGACCCGTTTCTTCTGGAATCGGACTATGATCAAGTTAAGAAAAAAGAGTCAAATAACGGTTTGAAATTTTGTCAGATGGTTATTGAATGATAAATAAAGTGCCCGGGTCAAAGGAAGAGAAGGGCGCGTAAGAGGGGTGCAGGAAATGTTAAAAAAATGGGGATCGTCGCTCATGCTGCTTGTGCTGATTGCTGCCGGATTGTCGTTTTTAATGCCTAAGGATGCTGTCGGCGAGGGAAACGCCACCGGCTCAATCGCTGCTGCAGCTGCACAAACGGAGCTGGCTTCCCGATCGACCACTTTTACCGCCTATATTCATACGCTTAACCAAGCAGATGGAACGGTAAGCTTGTCCGTAGACCCGATCGGCTGGTATCAGGGGGAAGCTGCCGACACGGTTTTCAAGCAGGAGGATCCGGAAGGTTATGCCGAGTTAGGGGGAGCGCCGGATGGCTATTACATAGTGAACCGTTCGGAGGATAACGTGGTTTATCCGGTAAGTCCCGATGCGGCGGTGCTGATGCAGCTTTATGACCGGGACGGTCATCCCGAGAATGCGGATATTCAGCCAAACGAAGCGATTACGCTGAGCAAATTTATCCAGGTATTCAACCAAGGCGGGCTGCTGGATCCAGCCATGTTCCCTTATCACATCACCGTTAAAGACGGTAAAGTCGTCAAAATTGTTCAGCAGTACACTCCTTAAGTTTTGAAATCAATAAGTTGAAGATGAACACGCGCAACAAGCGCAGAAAAAAAGCCGTTCCATTAAAGGAGCGGCTTTTATGCTGCGTTTATTTTTTGGAAGTGGTGTCGGATTCGGTATAACCAACCGGTTTGGCTACCCATTCGTCTGCTTCGGGTTCGATATCTACACCGTTCTCCATTTTCTTCTGTTCGGCCAGAGAATCGCCTTCTTTATTTGGTTTGTTGCGGATTTCCTCTTCATTAGGTTGACCCATGGTGAAACGCCTCCTTAAGACTTGATGTGGTCTACTTTGTTTATAGTTACCCGTTAGAGGAAATTACAAACATGTTTTTTTGGAAAAATCAGCCCTTCACCGCTCCGGCGGTCATGCCGTCGATGAAGTATTTCTGAAAGGCGATAAAGAGAAGGAAGATCGGCAGAATGGAGAAAAACGAACCGACAATCAACAGGTCGTAATTGTTGCCATACGGCGTCAGCAGGGTCTTGAGACCGATCGGCAGCGTGTATTTTCCTTCATTGCTGAGCACCATAAACGGCCACAGAAAGTTGTTCCAGCTGTTCATCCCGTTCAGAATCGCCATGGCTGCAAAAGACGGCTTCATGATCGGCAGGATCAGCCGGACGTAAATCCCGTATTCGGTTGCTCCGTCCACCCGGCCAGCGGCAATCAGCTCCTTTGGAAGCCCGCTTAAATACTGCCGGAAGAAAAAGATCGTCGCCGCGTTGGCAATGCTTGGCAAGACGATAGCGGAATAGCTGTTCATCAAGCCGATGTTGAAGATGAGCTTGTATAAGGGCAGCAGCAAGATTTCAAACGGAACCATCATGATCAGCAGCACGCAGATGAAGAGGAAGTTTTTGCCGCGGAAATCGTAAGCCGAGAAGCCGTAGGCAACCGTGGCGCTGATCAGCAGCGTCAGCACGACCTGAACCACGGTCAGCAGCAGCGAGTTGAAGAACCAGGTGAAATAAGCATGGTCTCCGGTGAATAGATAAACGAAGTTGTCCAAGCTCATAACATTCAAATCGAATCGCAGATTCAGCCCATACCGGATCAGCTCTTCACCCGGCTTGAAAGCGGAGATGGTGACGGCATAGAAAGGCACCAGGATAAAAAAGCAGAGGACGGTAAACAGGACAACCAGGCAGATACGGACGACCCTTTCTTTGCGTGTGACGCTCATAGGCTAATCCTCCTTCTTGAACAGGCCGGTGAACGCGAGCTGCGTCAGATTGATGATCATGGTGATCAGCAGCAGCACGATGCCGACCGCGGCGGCGTAACCGAGGTTGTTCTTCTCTATGCCTTGGCGGTACAGGTAACCGACGATAGTCAGGCCGATATTTTTCGGCGAGTTGTTGCCGTTCCAGAGCATCATGCTTTCAATAAACATGGCAAGTCCGGCATAAATGCTGATTGTCAGCACGTAGATGGTGACCGGCTTCAGCAGCGGCATCGTAATCCGGGTGAACTTCTGGAAGCTGGAGGCTCCGTCGATGGAGGCGGCTTCGTAATAGTCGTCTGGAATGCTTTTGAGGCCGGACAGAAAATAAAGCATGTTCACACCGGTCCACCTCCAGGTGGCAAGGGATAGCAAAGCTACAAAGCCAGTCGTTTGGCCTTTCAGAAATTTGACCGGCTCCACGCCGAACAGTCCAAGCACGCTGTTGATCAGCGAGCCCTCCATTTCCCCGAACATCAGCCGGAAGATCGTGCCCGCCACAACAACGGATGTTAAAGCCGGGAAAAAGAACGAGGATTTGAAGAATTCGCGTCCCCACATCAGCCGGTTGTTGATCAGCACCGCAAACAGCATCGGAAAAGGAATCAGGATGACCAGCGTAAGCACCATGTAGATGGCGCTGTTCACAACAGCCTTCAGGAACACGGTATCGGTCAGCAGCTTGCTGTAGTTGTCAAAGCGAGCGAAGCTCGAATCCTGCCCCAGCGTGATTTGCTGAAAGCTCATTTGAAAGGAGCTGAGCAGCGGGTAAACCCAGAAGATGGCGAACACCAGCACAAAAGGGAGGACGAATACGTAAGGGGCGACCTTTTGGGAATATAAAAATCGTTTAATCATCGCCAAGCAACTCCTTTTTAAATAAAGCCGCCCCGCAGAGGGGCAGCTCTCTCAGATTTCCAGGCGAAAGGCGAATGGGGCCTGATGGATTATTTTAATTCCTGCTCGATCTGCTTCTGGGCGTCGTCCAGCGCCTGCTGAATGTCTTTGCCGTCCTCGAAAATTTCGTTCAGCGTCACCGTATTCAGCACGTTGTTGATGGTAGGGGAGGCCGGAACCGATTTGATCAGCTTGATTTCGTCTTTGATTTCATTCAGCACATCAAACGGATTGTTGATGAAATATTTGACGAATTCATTATCGGGGTTGTGGGTTACGTCCTGCATGTTCCATACGTCCATGTTGACCGGATCGAAACCTAGCGTATTCCAGATTTCGATATTGGCATCCTCCGACAGCTTGGCGAAAGCCAGGAAGTCTTTGGCCAGCTGAATATCCTTGGCCGTTTTGGTTACGACTGTACCGGTTCCGCCGCCGCCAACCGATCTGGGCATGCCGGGTTCAATGACCGGAATCGGCGCGATGGCAATTTTGCCGGAGAGATCGGGCATGTAGTTCGTATAACGTGACATCATCCAGAGCGGCATGAAGGCGGTCGCATATTTACCGGAATTAAACTCGCCGTAGGCTTCCTCGGTATCCGGCTGGCCGCCGGCGATTGTGGAGATCACGTTATTGTCCTGGAGATCTTTAAGAATCGTTAAGGCTTTGGCCATTTCCGGTGAATTTACCTTCGGATTGCCTTGTTCATCCGTGAAGTCGGCGCCCTGCTGGGCCAGCAGCATTGATTCCTGCCAGGTGGCGCTTGTGTCGGCCGTTCCCATGGATTTGCCGGTCTTCTCATAGACCTGGATACCGGCTTTCTTGAAATCGTCCCAGGTTACGATTTGGGTGTAGTCGACACCGGCTTCCTGCAGGATTTCCGTATTGTAGAAAGCGACAGATGCGCCGACATGGGTCGGAATGCCGTAATTAACGCCGTCTTTGCTGTATAAGTCGACGCGGGATTTAACAAGCGTATCCCTGTATGGATCAATCACGTCGTTCAGAGGCTCAAGCTGAGGTGTGCCTTTCAGGAAGTCCGGGAATTTGCCCAGCTCGATATCTGCGATATCCGGAGCTCCGGTACCGGTCTGCAGGGCGATGGACAGCTTGTTGTGCATATCGTCATAAGGCATCACCGTGACGTTCAGCTTGATCTGGCGATCAGGGTTCGCCGCGTTCCATTTCTCCAGCATTTTCTCGAAATGTTTGCCGTGCAGCTCCACGAACGTCCAATAGGACAGTTCGGTTGCATTGTCTCCGGCGCCGCCGTCCAGGACGGATTGTTCGCCGCCGGCGCTGCCGGAGGATTTGCCGCAGCCGCTCATAAACAGCACAAGCGAAAGTGCAGCGAGCAGGATAAACCACTTGTTAACCTTCATGGTTGGACCTCCTTCCGATTGTGAACCACAGCATTCATACGGGCAGTCGGAATATTCCGAAATTCGGAAAATTTGAAGCAAACCGTAGCAGCAAGTTGCACGGGCGATTTGCACGGACAATTTAAAAAGGTTTAAAGGCGTTTATATATAGAGAGAGCTGAGATGGGCTGAAATGAATGGTGGCTGGAAAGCTCCGGGACGAACCCAGGACAATGGGGATGTCCTGGGCGGAACCGGAATGCGGATATACAGGCTGGGAAACAATCCGCTGTTCATGGATGAAACGGAGATATGAAGGTGGTTGGCATTCAGTGATAATAAACATTAGCTCTGTGTACGTTGTTGCCCGGTAGCCGCATGCAGCCGCGAGGTCAAGCTTTGGTTTTGGCCAGGCGAATCACGTTCCAGGAAGCTTTGGGAATCAGGGCTTGCACGTAGCCGTCCTGGAGAGAGGCGTCACCGCCGGAATGCGGTTTAACCCGTTCCTGATCAGCGGAGTTGACGGCTTTCAGGTCATCGGACTGAAGCACGATATGCTCGGCAACGCCGTAGCCCTCGAATCCTCGCACGTCACAGGTTAAGGCGAGACTATCCTCCAGATGCCGGTTCACGGCAAAGAGGGTTAACGTTTCGTTCTCTTCGTCATATACGACGGCACTGTCCAGGTAAGGCACATCGGTATAGTCTTTGGCATCATAGACTGGTGATTCGATGATCGGATTCAGGGACACGCCGCGGCCGAACCGGGAAGCGTGGAGATAAGGATAGTAGATGGTCTGCCGCCATACCCGTCCGCCTTCTTCGGTCATAATGGGAGCAATAACGTTGACGAGCTGGGCCAGGCAAGCCATTTTAACCCGGTCGGCGTGTTTCAGGAACGTAATCAGCATACTGCCGACGAGCAGCGCATCTTCGAAGTTGTAGATGTCCTCGAGCTGCGGAGGCGCAATGCCCCATGGGTCAATCCTGCTGTCGGCATCATTCGAGTGATACCAGACATTCCATTCATCGAAGCTGAGATACATCGTCTTCTTGCTGCGTTTCTTGGCTTTGATGTAATCGCAGGTGGCGATGACCGTGCGGATGAAATGATCCATATCCATAGTGCGGGCGAGATAGTTAGGCGTGTCGTTATCCCGGTTTCCGTAATATTGATGGAGGGATACGAAATCGGCCACTTCATACGTATAGTCCAGGGTAATGGCTTCCCATTCAGGGAAGGTCGGCATGGACGAACCGGAGCTTCCGCAGGATACCAGCTCGATATCCGGATCGACAAGGCGCATGGCCTTCGCTGTCTCGTAAGCGAGACGTCCATATTCTGCCGGTGTCTTCTGGCCGATCTGCCAAGGACCATCCATTTCGTTGCCGAGACACCAGGTTTTGATGCGGTGGGGCTGCTCGAAGCCGTGCTGTCTGCGCAGATCGCTCCACTGGCTGCCGCCCGGATGGTTGCAGTATTCGATCAGGTTGCGGGCTTCGTCTACTCCACGGGTTCCCAGGTTGACGGCCATCATGACCTCCGAACCGATTTCCTTGGCCCAAGCAGCAAATTCATTGGTGCCTACCCAATTGGGCTCGGTCGTTCTCCAGGCCAGCTCCAGCTTCCGCGGCCTTTGCTCTACAGGACCAACCCCATCTTCCCAATTATAGCCCGACACGAAGTTGCCTCCCGGATATCGAATGATCGGCACTCCGAGCTCCTGGATAAGCTGCTTGACGTCGTTTCGGAATCCGCGGCTGTCTGCTGTAGGATGCTCTTTCTCGTAAATGCCGCCGTATACAGCTCTGCCCAGGTGCTCGATAAAAGAACCGTAAATCCTTTTGTCGACTTCGGCAATTCGGAATGTTTTGTCTACAATGATCCTTGCTTGTTGAACACTATCGGCCATGCTGAAACCTTCCCCCTTTGATTTAGTTAAGTGCGAATTAATTAGAATAATTTAGTTTGAATCCGCTTACAGATATAAAATACCACAGGAGGTTCTGGAAGTAAACTATATAATATAAATCTTTTTAGGTTTATTTGAATTAAAATGGAGGAGGAAAGGACTCTGAGGGGCTGAACGCCGGTGAGCGGCGTTTTTTCTAGTATTTTCGGCTTATGTAGAGAAGTTATAGGTTTGTTATTTAAAGGAGTTTGGGATTGAAGGGCTGATTTGATTGCTTTATTTGCTGTTTGCTTTATAATTATATAAAACAAAAGCCGCGTTAATGCTGCAGAACGTTTAGGCTTGAGTATAAAATGGGCAACCAGCGGAAGAAGGTTAGCGATGATTTATATTAAAGACTTGATGAGTGGCCTTGATATTTTTAAAGCGCTCAGCTCGGAGATCCGGATTCAGATTCTGGAGCTTCTGGCTTCCAACCAGGCGCTGAATTTGAATGAAATCGCAAGCAGGCTCAACTTAAGCAACGGGGCAATCACGATGCACATCAAAAAGCTGGAGGACAGTGGACTGATTGAAATTAATACGTCCGTCGGCAAACATGGCATTCAGAAGATGTGTTATCTGAACAAAGATAAGCTGATGGTGGATCTGCGCAGCAAAGATACGGAGAACTTGTATGAAGTGGACATTCAGATCGGGCACTACAGCAATTATCAAGTGACGCCGACCTGCGGTCTGGCAACCAAAGACAGCATTATCGGCGATTTTGACGATCCGCGTTATTTTGCCGATCCGCAGCGGATTGATGCGGAGATTTTATGGCTCACCGAAGGTTTTGTAGAATATCGGATTCCTAATTATTTGAAATCCAATCAGACCTTTCGCGAGATCCAGTTCTGCCTGGAACTGGGCTCTGAAGCACCCGGATACGATAACAATTATCCTTCGGACATTTATTTTTATTTGAACGGAGTACAGCTTGGGTATTGGACCAGTCCCGGTGATTTCGGAGATACCCGCGGCACCTTCAATCCGGATTGGTGGCCGCCGCATTTGAATCAGTACGGGATGCTGAAGCTGATTCGCATCAACCGGGAGGGCAGCTTTATCGACGGCTGCCGGATTTCGGATGTGACGCTGGAGCAGATTGGCTTGGATTACAAAAGCGAGCTGACCTTCCGGCTGGGCGTCGCCGAAGAGGCAGTCAACAAACGCGGCATGACGATCTACGGCAAACATTTCGGCAACTACGGCCAGGATTTGATGGCCCGGGTTTTGTATGAGATGAAGACTGAGGCAAGAGAGGGATAAGCTGCAGTTAAATAAATCTAAGCCACATTAGCCTAAGCTGAATAATCAGGGTCCCACCAAAGCGAGTGTGGAATATATGCGCTTAATAGGCAGCATCAGAAAGAGGTCCCGCCGGGGAAGGCGGGACCTCTTAAGTTTGGCTTTCTAATGTTCCATATTGAGAAATTCCTTTGAAACCTAAGTTCGGGAATGACCGGTGTTTCGGTTAAAGGATCGTAAGGTACTAAGCTTCGTTTAATGCCCGCAGCAGGGTATGGCGGCTGCGGAGCTTGTGGGCTTCGCGGAGGCTTTCCGCAAACAGCTCGTCTTCGATGCCGAGCTCGTCAAGGCTGGACGGGCCGCCGGCCAGCTCCAGCAGCCGGCGGATCTCCGGCGCCGACGGCACAGCCGCGAGCCATTCGCGGACCTGGGCGCCGTGACAAAGCAGCTGCTCCGGCTCATCGCCGGGATACTGCGCCCGGTCCACGGCGTCATGGTAGAGCCGCGAAATTTCGGCGGAGGCTACGCCAACCTTGGCGCCGTGCAGCAGCGCTTTGCGTCCGCGCTTCAGGTAGCTCATCTCCCAATAATGGGAGAGATGGTGCTCGGCGCCCGAGGCGGGATGGGACTGGCCAAACAGCAGCATGGCCACTCCGGATTCGATCAGGGCGTTCATCAGCACGCGGATGCCTTCCTCCGTGCGGCGGCCAATCGCATCAGCGTGCATGACGCAGTCCTGCAGCGCAGCTTCCGTAATTTGCGCCGCCCGCTGGTTGTAAGGTTCATCAGCCGTCAGACTGGAGAATTTCCAGTCGAACAGGGAGGTGAACTTGCCCAGCATGTCGCCGAACCCGGCAGCAACCAGCTCCTGCGGAGCCCGGGTCAGGATATCCAGGTCGGCGAAAATGGCCTTTGGCGCGGCGGCCAAGACGGTTTGTTTGACGCCGCGGATCATGAGCGGCGCGCATTTGGAGGTAAAGCCGTCCACGGAAGGCGCCGTCGGCACGGACAGAAATGGGATGCCGGTTTTGCTGGCGGCAAACCGGACGATATCATGGATCGTGCCGGAGCCGACGGCAAGAAGGCAGTCGGTGGTTCCGGGCGTGACAGCCAGCAGCAGCTCAACGAGCGATTTTTCGTCAGCAATACAGTCTCCGGTTGCATCCGGTTGAATCAGACAGAGGGTGACCGCGCAGCCCAGACCTCCGAGTTCGGCTTCCACGGCGCGGCCTGCCGCTTCATAGGTGTTCCGGTCAGCTACGATAAGCGGGTGCCTGTAGCCGGCTTTCATCACGTACGGGGCCAGTTTGTTCAGTGAGCCTTTTTCCAGGGAAATGTAGTCTAAGGGGATATCATCGAGCAAATGAATCATCATACAAATTCCTCCTTGATAGGGAATCAGATTCGGGTCATCCAGCTTCGCTTCCATCCAACTTCGTTTCCATCCAACGGCGAGTAGGGCCGTTCTTTCTGCTGCTCTCTGAGTGCTAACTCACAGCTGTCAACCGACTCGAACTCATCTTGAACTTAACTTGAACTCAATTCTAACTCATCTTCAATTCACGAATGAATCCGCTTACAAAACAAATTGGAACAAGTTAAGGTGGTTTCATTGTAATCCCGGAAAGCGTTTAAAACAACACCTTGTTTGTTAAAAATATACATTTTACCTGTCCCCGACTAAATGAACCCGGAATTTGGAAGCATACAAAAAAGCCGGTTCCTACGCGGAACCAGCTTATTTCTTCTTTTATTTACACTTGGGAAACCAGGGTTTTTAGATAATCGCGGATTTGATCCGGCGTTTTGGCAAATTTGCTGTGCAGGTGGGCGATTTTCTCCCCGTTCTTGTAGACCAGCAGGCTGGGAATGCCGCGCACCTCATTCTCCTGGGCGATGTTCTCAAGCTGTTCGACATCCAGCGCATAAAACTGTTTATCCGGATTCTCTTCTATAATAGGGCCGATGAAACGGTCCAGGTTTTTGCAATCAGGACACCAGGTGGCATCGTATTTAATAACGGTATATCCGTCGTTGTTGATCAAATCACGGTATTGTTCTTCTGTGGCAACTCTATTCATTTCTCAGCAGCCTCCTTGAATTTTATTATTGAAGTTAGAGTGTGTATGCAAAATAGTTGTGCGAAATGTTTTTATCATTATAGCACTGCAAAATTAAATTTTGCAATAGATAAAAGTGCGGAAATTTAATTTATGGATATTTGGCGTGAAAAAGACAGGAATCTGCTTTTTTATTTAAAGCTAGTATATCCAATTCCGGCGCTTCAAGTCGAAACTTATCGAATAAAGCAATTGCAAATAACACAAAATGAAAGCAAATTTTAGAAAAATTCAAAAATTTATTTCATCTTGATATTTAAAAGGTGTAATATAGGGGTAGAGAGTTCGTTTCGGCTGTGTGGTTATTCATCTTTTCGTCAAAGTTTTGTGAAGGCAATCCCGGATAGGTGGATTGGTTTTCCAGGGAAGGCCCGTGGAGTAGGGGCTCTTTTTTATGGGTAAATTATGACGAGTGGGTGATCGGGAACATGCACTGGCTGATGGGATTCGAAACGGGGGTTATGCGGGGATTCTACTCTGCACGGGCCGTTCCTATCCGTTTCGAAGGCATCAGTATGCCCGAATTATGACGGACTGCAATTAAGCGTAAAGGAGGACGTTCCAAATGTCACAAACTTTGAATCAATCGGAAACACAAGGAACGCAAGAAACGGCGGCTGCAAGCACAAAGGATCTTGTGGATCAATTGCTCAAGCCTGAGGTACAGCAATCCCTAACTTCTCTTGTGGACAATTTGCCAAAGCTGACTGAAATGGTGAATACGCTGACTCAAGCTTATGATGTGATGCAAAGCCTGGCTACAGACAAAGTGTTTGTAGAGGATATCAAAGCCGGCTTCACCGGTGTGGTTGGTCCGGTTGTAGGCATGGCTAAGAATGCCGCTGCAACGGCGATTGAAGCGAATGACCGCGCGAAGAAAGACAATTCCACGGTTAGCGTATTTGGTCTTCTGAAGATGCTCAAGGACCCTAATATCCAAAAAGCCTTGAAATTTGCACAGGCTTACCTGGATGTTACGAACGAAAAGAAGAAATAAAAAGACCTAATCGGAAATAGCATAACGAACGGAGGATGGAAATGTCGAAGCAAATTTTGATTTTGGGCGGCGGATATGGTGGACTTCTGAGCGCGCTGACTGCGCGTGAATATCTGAGCGCCGAAGAAGCTACCATCACAGTCGTAAACAAATACCCTACGCACCAAATTATTACGGAGCTGCACCGTCTGGCTGCCGGCAACCTTGATGAGAAAGCTGTAGCTCTTCCGCTTGAGAAGCTGCTCGGCGGCAAACAGGTGAAGCTGGTTGTGGACACGGTTGAGAAAATTTCTCCGGATGAGAAGCAAGTGAAATTGACAAGCGGTGCTACCTATAAATATGACGCTCTTGTAATCGCTCTAGGCAGCGAAACAGCTTACTTCGGAATTCCAGGACTCAAAGAGAACAGCTTGACGCTGAAATCGGTGGACGAAGCTCACCGCATCTTTGAAACCGTCAAATCCCGTCTGGATGCTTACAAACAGTCTAAAAACAAAGCGGACGCTACATTTGTTGTCGGCGGCGGCGGTCTGACCGGCGTAGAGCTTGTCGGCGAATTTGCGGATGAGCTGCCGGAGCTTTGCCGTCAAAGAGGAATTGATTTCAATGAAATCAACCTTTATTGCGTCGAAGCTGGCCCTACGATCCTGGCCGGTTTCCCTGCAGACCTCGTTGAACGGGCTACTAAGAGCCTGGAAGCCCGCGGCGTGAAATTCGTTACCGGCGTTCCAATTACGGAGCTGAAGGACAACAAGGTATTCCTGAAAGACGGCAACTCTATCGATTCCAGCACGGTCATTTGGACCGGCGGCGTACAAGGCAACTCCCTTGTAGCGGACAGCGGCATTGAAGTCAATCGCGGACGGGCAACGGTAACGGAAACCCTGCAATCTACGTCCCACAAAGACATTTTCCTTGCCGGCGACAGCGCGGTAGTCTTTGCTCCAGGAGCAGAACGTCCTTACCCGCCAACTGCACAAATTGCTTGGCATATGGGTGAGACGGTTGGTTACAACCTGTCCGTATTCGTTAAAGGCGGCACGATGGAATCCTTCCATTATGTAAGCTCCGGTACACTCGGCAGCTTGGGCCGCAAAGACGGCATCGCAATGGTGGGCGGAAGCTCAACCAAGCTGAAAGGGATGCCGGCTTCCCTGATGAAAGAGGCAAGTAACATCCGTTACCTGGCCCGCATCAAAGGTTTGTCCGCTTTGGCGTACTAATCTCTAACGACAATATAGGTTTTATACGCAGAGCCGCCCTTCGGGGCGGCTTTTTTGTCGTGGTTTCAAGGTTCTGCGCTTGACGAAATGCCCATCTGCTATAATAAACTAACTTCATATAACGAGATCATCACGGTACAGGAGAACACAGCCATGGATCAAACCTTGAAAGGGAACGAAAGAAACGGCAGCAATCCGGACAGCGGACCATCCGGTTCGGGTTTGGAGCGCCGGAATGTAGGGATTTTTGCACATGTGGATGCCGGAAAAACAACGACCACCGAACATATCCTGTTTGAAAGCGGGCGTACGCGGTCGCTGGGCAGCGTAGATTCGGGCACAGCTGTTACTGATTGGCTCGACATTGAGAAGGAGCGCGGCATTTCGGTTCGGGCGGCAACCACCTCTTTCGTCTGGAAAGGGGTTCATATCAACCTTGTAGACACGCCTGGACACGTAGATTTCCTGTCTGAAGTGGAACGATCCCTTCGGGTGATGGACGGCGCGGTGCTGATCGTATCGGCGGCTGAAGGAGTACAGGCGCAGACTGAGCTGATTTGGGGCGCATTAAGGAAGCTGAAGATACCAACCCTTATTTATGTCAATAAAATGGACCGGACCGGCGTCAACGAGCAGGCGCTGCTCGCCGATATTTGCAAATATCTGTCGCCGGACGCGGTTCCTTTTCAGCTGCCCGTAGGGCAGGAGCAGTCTTTCACAGGGGCCGTGGACTTATGGGCCGCTTTGGAGGACGGTTTGGAGGATGGAACGAACACTGCCGTATCCGGAGAGACGTTGTCTGAAGCTGCGGGGCGCTTGAAGGCTGCAGGAATCGAGCTGCTGGAAAGCTTGGCGGAGCGGGATGAGGCGCTGCTGCAGCGTTACTTGGCTGGAGAAAAGGTGCCGGTGATGCAGTGGAGACAAGCTGCGGCGGACATGGCCTGTTCAGGCAGGCTGTTCCCGCTGTTCTACGGCGCCTCTGGCAAGGGCATTGGCGTGGAGGCGCTGATGGATGCTATCGTGGATTATTTGCCGGGACCGGGTGGGGACAAGGACAAGGAGCTTTCCGGCATTGTCTTCAAGATTGAACGCGACAAAACGATGGGCCGGATGGCTTATGTCCGGTTATATTCAGGTGCTATCCGTAATCGTGATCTGGTTCTTAACTATACGCAGCAGTTGGAGGAAAAGGTGACGCAGATTCGCAAGGTTGACGGGAATAAATCGGAAGACCTTGGTGTGCTGGAAGCGGGGGATATCGCCGCTGTATGCGGATTGGCCTCTGTCCGCATAGGGGATGTGCTGGGCAGCCCGGCCCATATTCCGGACGAAGCCAGGCTTGCCGTGCCTTTGCTGACCGTTCAGGCTCACTGGGCAAGCGAAGCGGACTATCCGCGGATGGTGCAAGCGCTGCAGGAGCTGTCGGATGAAGATCCGCTGCTGGATGTGCAGTGGATGCAGGACGAACGGGAGCTCCACGTTAAGGTTATGGGGCAGATCCAGCTGGAGATGCTGACAAGCCTCCTGCAGAGCCGGTACGGACTCCGGGCCGAATTCGGCAAACCATCTGTCATCTATAAGGAGACGCCGGTCCGAGCAGGCGAAGGTTACGTTGCTTATTTGATGCCGAAGCCTTGCTGGGCCATTCTGCGCTTTGCCATAGAGCCGGGACCGCCGGGAAGCGGGCTTCAATATGACGCGAAGGTACGGACCGAAGACCTTCTGCTGCAATATCAGAACGAGGTGCGGCGGCGTGTTCCCGAGGCTTTGTCACAGGGGTTGTACGGCTGGGAGGTCGTGGATCTGAAGGTGACGCTGATCGAAGGGCAGCACCACGTTTGGCATACACATCCGCTGGATTTTGCCGTAGCGACGCCGATGGGGATCATGGACGGGCTCGCGAATACCGGGACTAAACTGCTTGAGCCCATCTTGAACTTCCGGATTAACGTGCCGGAGGAGAATGCAGGGAGGGTGATGAATGACCTGGTCCAGATGCGGGGCGTGTTTGAAACGCCTGTCCTGCAGGGAGAGCGAATTACCCTTACGGGCAAGGTGCCGCTGGCTGAATCCATGGAATATGCTTCCCAGCTTGGTTCGCTGACCAAAGGGCGCGGGGCGATGGTTACTTTTTTTGCCGGTTATGAAGAATGTCCGGAAGGTTTTGTCGCAGAGCGGCAGCGCAGAGGCGTTAATCCGCTGGACCAGTCCAAATATATTCTCAGCGCCCGTAAAGCCTTGCAGGGTTAAGGTTTGCCGATCAACAATCCGGCCGGCAGCGGGACCTACTTGCGGCGCTGTTGTTGTTTGGCGATTTCTTCCGTTACAACAAAAGCCAAATCCTCATTGCCGAACATCGACAATACGCCAAGCAGCGTGTCATCTGCAATTTCGCCGGCTTCTTCCTTCGGCACGGTCAACTCTGACATCTGCTTCAGGACCGGATTGTCGCCTTGATCGGGGTAAGCCTGGACATAAACTTCGGCGGGATTCAGATCGTGGTTCACGCACCACTGGGCGAAGACAAGAATCATCATATGCTCGTCCTGGCGGTAGCTGTCGATGATGCGCTGCTCCCGTTCTTTGGCATCCATTTTGCTATCCATAGAGGTTACATTCCTTTCTGTAAGAACCTTTCCAATTTAACACCATTATATCGAAAAGGCCTGGAGGGTGACAAATGATCAAAAATGAAAAAATCAAAGCTTCGGAAGTCCGGCTTACCGGCTTGGACGGTGAGGATTTGGGGATTATGCCGACACTGGAGGCGCTGGCCCTGGCCAGGAAATACAAAGTCGATCTGGTGTGCGAATCGCTGATGAGCAGCCCGCCGCCCTGCCGGCTGGTTGGAGCCGGGAAAGCTCGCGAGGAACGGGACCAGGCCAAGAAAAAAGCCGGGCCGGCCAAATCCAAGGAACTCCGCTTTACCCCTGAAATTGAAGAGCATGATTACGACACGAAGAAACGCCAGGCCGAGAAATGGCTGCAGGCCGGTCATTCGGTGCTTCTGACTGTAAAGATATCCGGCAAACAGGGGGAGCAGGCCAAAGCCCTGCTTCAGCAGCTGCAAGCCGATTTGAAGACGGCCGGCCGTCCCCGCACGGGAATCCAGCTAAGCGGGAGACAGGCGCAGGTAGAGCTCGAATCCCTTACATAAAACGTAATATTTGGCTGTTTAATCGCGTAAATGGGGGATTTTTCGCTAAAACCTAAATATTTCGACCTATTCTGACGAAAAAACTCTAAAGAGGGAACTAGAGGAGAGGTCGGAGTGATGAGCATGATAAAGAGAATCCAACAAAGTATGATCACGCGTTTAATTGGTTTGGCTGCTGTATGCTTTATTCTCATTATCACGGGTATGGTCCTGGTATCCTATAACGAGCAAAAGAATTTGTACTACAGCCAGTTGAAAACAAATCTGGCCCTTATTCAGAAACCATTAGAGGATCAAGCTTCGACCCTGGAGCAATCCATTCTGAGATTGGGGGATAACACCAACCCTGACTTGACGCAGGTCTGGTTTAAGTCGACTCAGCAAATGATGGACATGTTCAGCGGCACCGGAGTGATCAAGAACACTTATTTGCTTCAGCCCAAGGAGAAAGAAGAGCAGCTCGACGGCAAGCCAAGCCGTAAAGTGCTGTTCGGCAATCAAGCTTTATACCAGTCCGGAATCACCTCGATGACGCCTTATGTCCTCCAAGATCAATATAAGAAAGCAATGGATACGGCAGAAGCACACGGGCAAGGCATGACTGAGGTTTATACGGATGATCTGGGCAAATGGATTAGTGTTATGGCTCCGATCAAGAATGAAAACGGCAAGGAGATTGCCGTATTAGTTATTGATTTTGACTACGGGGATATTCTGAACCAGCTGCGGGACAGTTTATGGAGAGCGATTTCTATCGGGATTGGCGCGGGTATCCTTGGCGTATTAATCCTTGCAGTGGTTATCTATCTGATGCTGAGACCGATTGGTGTGCTTACACGCCTCACCAGAAAAGTGGCTGCAGGCGACCTGACCGAGACGCTGACCATCAAACGCAAGGATGAACTCGGCAAGCTTGCCGAGCACTTTAGTACCATGATCGTAAATATCCGGGATATGATTGCCAAAATCACCTTGTCCTCCGAAGAGGTCTCCAAGACGGCAGAAGTCCTTAAAATGGGCTCCGAGCATACAACACAAGCCGCCCAGTCGATTTCCCACTCGATTTCCGAGGTGGCTGCAGGCTCTGAACGCCAGAAGCGGAGCACGGAAGAGAGCGGCCGGGGCCTGGAGGAAATGTCCGTCGGGATTCAGCGTATCGCAGAGTCCGCTTCCTCCGCAGCTGAATCCTCGAGCAGCGCGCTTCGCATCGCGGGACAGGGTGGAGAGAAGGTGGAGCATAATCTGGAGCAGATGAAGGCGATTCAGCTGGCGGTGGGCGAAGCGTCGGCAACGATTGGCAAGCTAGGAGCGCTGTCCGACCAGATCGGCGGCATTACGAATCTGATCGCTGAAATTGCCAAGCAGACCAATCTGCTGGCGCTGAATGCGGCTATTGAGGCGGCCAGGGCCGGGGAACACGGACGCGGGTTCTCGGTGGTAGCCGATTCGATCCGCAAGCTTGCCGAGCAGTCGCGGGACTCCAGCGCTGAGATTTATGACCTGGTACAGGTCATTCGTACGGAGACTCACCTGGCGATGCAGACCATGGAGAAGGGTTCAGCAGAGGTGGAGCAGATGTCCGGTATCGTAAACGGGGTTCATGAGGCGTTTGCAGACATCATCCATGCGGTAGAAGAGGTTACAAAACAGATTATGGAGGTTTCGGCTTCCTCGCAGCAAATGTCGGCAGGCTCGGAGGAAATTACCGCTTCTATAATGGAACTTGCGGAAATCTCCCAGCAAACGTCCGAATTTACACAAAATGTGGCGGCTGCGGCGGAAGAGCAGCAGGCCTCTATGGAGGAAATCTCCCATTCGGTGCAGTCGATGAGCGAAATGGCGCAGGAGCTGCGCCAGTCGGTAGAGAAATTCAAAGCTTAGTTGGATTCATATAACAGCAGTCTCTAAGGCATCCCATTACGCGAAAATGGGGTGCCTTTATTGTTTTTTATTCTCCAAACGGAAAAAAGGCAACGATCGGGCCCTTTTATTCCCCGATCCTGAGCGGCGGACGAAGTCGGGGGTTCGTCCGCTGTTTTTCCATCAAGCAATATGCATATTTTTGCTAAAAGCGGCAAATACCAACACCAAGAGGTGAGGGGCGTGTCATGGTTCAGGAACAAAAATAATAATGGAAAAGACGAACCGGATCAGGATCAAGAGCAGAAATGGCAGCAGGAGGAGGATCATAAGCTTGTTCAGGAACTGATTCAGGAATTGGTCCAAGAGCTGGCTCAGGATCAGGATCAAGATCAGGATAAAGCGAAGAAACAAGACCTGGGGCAGGCACAGATCTTTGATCTGGATCAGGACCTGGACGGGAGCCTGGATCAAGTCCAAAGCGGAAAGGGAACCCAGGGCCAAACTCGAAGCCAAACCCAAAGTGAGGATCAGCAGCGTAAACAGCTGATGAACCGGGAGGAGCTGGGGGAGGAGCAACTGGCGGAGAACGGGGGAGAAGACCAGCCAGGCCGGAATCAGAGGCGGCCTCAGGACTACAAAGAAGAAATGAGCCGGGAATTTGATGAACAAAGCGGTGAGCAGGAGGAGGACCCAAATCCGGGCAGCGAAGCGAATCACTCTCCAGCCGAATTCGCCGATCCAAACCAAAATCAAAACAAAAACGGCGGGGATGAAGAAGGTCAGGGAGAGAGCAAGGATCAAAAGATAGAAAGCAGCCAAGCCCGAGTCCAGGAAAAAAACCAAGGCCGAAGTGAAGGGAACAACGAAGGGCAAGAGCAAAGCCGGGAAATGGACCGTGAGCAAGAGAAAGGGCAGGAAGAGAGCCAGGATGAGAACCCAACCTCTGGTGGAGTACAAAACCATGCGAACGGGCCGGACAGCCAGGACAAGCCGTTTTCCGCTTCACCTTCCAAATCGGATGGCGGCGAAAGCTCAAGCCGTTCCAAGCCGGAATTCGATGACTCCGGCTCCAGTCAGAAGAGGGGGGACGGTAGCTCGTCCGGCGAACCGGAGGGCGAAGCTCCGCTGGGATCTGATCTGCAGGCTAATTTGGCACGATTGAAGACAAGCCTGGAGAACTGCTCGGATATCATCTACCGTCCTTTTAAGCTCTACTCCTCCGGTAAGGATGGGGTTCTGGTTTATCTGGACGGCATGTGCGATTCCCAGCAGGTCGAGGAAGCCGTATTAAGACCGCTGATGGAAGGCCCTGGCGGAGGAACGGGCCGGACAGTCCGATCCAGCCGAGCGGGGCAGACTGAACAGCCGGATCCATCGGATTCGTCGAATCGTTCGGATGATTCATCTAAGCCTAAGCCGGGTTTATCCGAAGATCATCCGTCCCGAGATCAGAAGGGAACCGAACTGCCTGAGGAATATCTGGTGACGGCCCTGCATACCTCCCGTGAGAATAAGTTCAAACCGATTCTTCAGAGCATTATGAAGGGCCAGACGGCCGTTCTGATGGATGGAGAATCAGAGGTGCTGATCATTGATTTGATCAAAATGGAGCAAAGATCCATTGGCGAACCCACTTCGGAGAAGGTAGTCCGCGGGCCGCGTGACGGATTTACCGAATCCCTGCGCACCAACACCTCATTAATCCGGCGTCGTATCGTCAGCCCCCGTTTGAAAGCGGAGTCGCTTTCGATCGGTACCTTTACTCGCACCAACATTGCGCTGATGTACATCGACGGCATTGCCAAGAACTCGCTGGTTGAGGAAGTCAAAGGGCGGATTAAGGATATTGATGTCGATGGACTGCTTTATTCCCAGGACATAGAGGAATACATCGAAGACAGCGTCTGGTCCCCGTTTCCGCAGATACAGAATACGGAACGGCCGGACGTCGCCGCAGCGAGCCTGCTGGAGGGAAAGGTCGTCATTATTGTGGACAACTCGCCGATTGTGCTTATTGCCCCGATGACCTATTGGGCCGGCTTGCAGGCGGCCGACGATTATACCGAAAGACCGATGTATGCTTCCCTTATAAGGTGGCTTCGGTATATTTTTGTTCATATTTCCTTGCTGTTGCCTTCCTTGTACGTGGCCTTGACAACCTTCCACCCGGAGGTCATTCCGGGTCCGCTGCTCATCAGTATTGCCTCGGCGCGTGAGGGCGTGCCTTTCCCGGCAATGATTGAAGCGCTGCTGATGGAGATTATTTTTGAGGGGCTTCGGGAAGCCGGCATTCGCCTGCCGCAACAAGTGGGGCCTGCCGTGAGTATCGCGGGAGCACTCGTTATCGGACAAGCCGTAGTTGATGCTGGAATCGTCTCCAGTTCGATGGTTATCATTGTATCGCTGACGGGGATCGCGTCGTTTGCTTTCCCGATGTACAACATCGGGACCTCGTTCCGCATGCTGAGGTTTCCGCTGCTGCTGATCTCCGGCTTCATCGGTTTCTACGGCGTCATGCTGTTCCTTATTCTGATGACAGTGCATCTGGTGTCGCTTCGGCCGTTTGGAATTCCGTATATGGCACCGGCATCACCGCTTGAATCCTCTAATTTACGGGACATCCTGATCCGCGCGCCAAAGTGGAAGATGAACAAACGTATGGGTACACTTACCGGCCGGAACCGGAAGCGTTCACCGGGGAAGTAGCTGCTTGAATTTTGAGAAAAAGTGAGGGAATGACAGCATGTGGAGAAAGATAACGCTTGTTTTGCTGTGCATGCTCCCGCTGACGGGATGCTGGGATCGCCTGGAGTTGAATGACCGGGCCATCCTCCTTGGATGGGGGATGGATTTGCTTGAAGACGGGCGTTACTTGGCGACGGCTAACATTGTCCTTCCCATGGCTGTCAAATCTCAGGAAGGAAGCGGGGGGAGCCCTGGGTTCATTACGGAAAGCGCGATCGGCAAGGATATTACCGATGCCGGTCAGAATATGCAGAAGAAGCTGTCTCGTGTCACCTTCTCCGGGCATCGCCGGAATATATTTATCGGCGAGAGTCTGGCTAAACACGGCATGGCCCATTTAATGGACGAATATACAAGAAGTCCGAATGTCCGGCCGCGCAGCAATATTTTTATAGTCAAGAATGGAACCGCGCAGGAGGCAATGGCCCTGTATTACAAGCTGGAGACCAACCCTTCAATAGCCGTACAGAAAATCCAGGAGAAGCTCGGAGCGCCAATCAGCCGTTCCCTGCTGGACTTCTTTATCCAAATCAACAAAAACAAATGCGGGGTCATACCTACTCTGGAGGTCGTGAACCCGGAGCGGGAAGTGCCCAAGAAAACGGAAAGCGATAGTCCGCCGCAGCCAACCCTGGAGATTGATGGGATTGCGATTATGGATGAAGATATCAAACTTGTGGGCTATTTGAATACTGATGATTTCTGGATACGGCTATGGATAGCAGATGAACTGAAGAAAAGAGACGTTACTAGAACCATCGAAGGCAAAGAAAATACGGTCAGTATACGTCTAAGCCATCTTCGCTCCAAAGTTACCCCGATCTTTCAGGACGGCACAGTCTCATTCAAAATCCGGCTTAAGGCCAGGGGAGAGATTCTGGAGAACAACACGCCTCTGGATGTTTCGAAAGATCAGGTGATTCGGAAGCTTGAGCAGGAATTCCGGACGCAACTCCAAGCGGATGTTATTCGGGTAATCAAAAGAGTTCAAACCGAATATGGAACGGATGTGTTTGATTTCGGGGACACGATAAGGATGTTCCATCCTTATAAATGGAAGAAGCTTGAACCCAATTGGGATCAGACCTTTAAGCAGGCAGAGGTAGACGTGAAATTGCACCTGGAGATTACGGGGACGGGACTGTATGAACAGTCCGTGATTCCTAAAAGGAGCAGAGAGAGTGAATGAAGATCAGCAACCAACAGCTCTTCTGGATGATTTTGATGCTGAATGTAGGGATCAATCTTCTGATCGCCATAAATCTTGTCATTCGGAGTGGTCATCAGGATGCCTGGCTTTCTTCCATGATATCGGGTTTGGTTGGTCTGGGTGCGGTTTATCTGGGTACGATTGTATCTTTAAGGCATCCTAACCAGACATTAGTTAAATTTAGTACGGTGATATTAGGCAAGTGGCTGGGGAAGCTGGTTGTTATCCCGTATATGGCTCAGTGGTTCATTGTTATTCCGTTGATTATGCGGGATCAATATCATTTTGTGCATACCAACGTTTTGTTCATGACCCCGGCCTGGATGATCATAGGCTCCTTGCTTTTGGTGATGATTTACACCGTTTTGCAAGGGGGGATAGAAATTATTGCACGCTGTACACAACTTTGGGCACCTATTTTGATTGTGATTATGATCCTCACCTTTGGGTTTACGCTGAACAACCTGGATTGGAGAGCTTTGTTTCCGGTTTATGGTCTGACGGGCATGGGGCCCATCCTTACCGGATCACTGGTTCCGGCCTCTTTGCTCGCGGAGTCGGTTAACATCATGATGCTTATTGCCTTTGTCGATAAACCGGACAAAAAAACTAAAAGAGCAGCCCTTTCCGGTTTGCTTATGTCTGCTTTCTTTATTACGATGGGGATTTTGTGGGTTTTGATGACCTTTGGCTGGCATATTGCCTCCAAGCTGAAATATCCATTTTTTGATATGGTAAAGCTTGTTTATCTAATGGAATTCATTCAAAATATGGATATTTTGATTATGGCTGTTTGGCTGGTCAGCATTTTTGTAAAGATGTCGATCTATTTATTCATTGCCGGCTATGGGCTAGCCCAATGGGTAGGGAAGGAGAAACGTTGGAAGCATTTTGTGATCGTCCCGGTACTGACCACTTCTGTTCTAAGCTTTCTCCTGATCAGAAGCAACCTCCCGAACGAGTTGATCATGAACCGATTATGGATCAGCATTTTTCTACCCCTGAACGGCTACGTGATTCCGCTGCTGCTGTTAATTGTATCGGCCATCCGGTTCAGGTCCGGGAAGCCGGGCAAGCAGTCGGGGGATCAGAAAGCAACAAGCGGTCAGGAGACAAACGAAGATCAAAATCAAACCTCTGCAGGCGGCCAGGACTTGCCAGCTGGTCAAGATCCTTCAAACCATCCGAATTCCTCGGGAGATCACCAGGATAAAGATCAGCAGCAATCGAAGGACGTGAGTCAGGAGGGAAACGGGCAGCAAACATCTGATGAACAGCAGTCTTTTGAGTCCGAAGAACAGAAGCAAGCCGGCAATGAGCAGCAGGCCGCCGGCGGGCAGCAAACCCATGAGCAGAGACCAGCAGCACAGGAGGGGAACCAGCGCGAAAGCGGTTCACAGCGTCAGGACTCCAATCAGGAAGAGAGTTAAGCAGGATGCAGTGTGGCAAGGGGGGCCCCGTTGTTGCCGTTTTGTCCGCAAAGGAAATGGACGCCTGGGCTGCCGGATGCATGTCCCGCGGGGGGACAAGGCATACTATGGCTGAACTTGATTCGTCCAGCATGGAGAAGAGAATTCTGGGCGCTTCCGCCCTTTTAGTTCAGGAGGAGAGCAAACCATGACCAAAGACAAACATCAGAAGCATGAACGTCAAATAGCCAGCAACAACGGCCAAAGCGATACTGCCGGCGGACGCGGCGAACGGAGAGCCGGAAGAAAAGCTCAGTTCAAGAACCACAGCCAGGATGGCAGCGGTATTCTGGACGAGTATCTGGACTCCCCGAAAGAGTAGGATACAGCGGCTGGCAGAGTTCATCGACGGTCAGCTTGAGCCCCCGGCAGCGGGGGCTTTTTTGTGGAAGGCTGAAGAACCGGGTAAGGATAGGTAGGGGGATTCACCTTATAACTGAAGGAGGTTGTATAAAGTGCAGAAGACAAAAATCATATGTACACTTGGCCCTGCTTGTGACGAACCGGATGTATTGAAGCAGATGATCCAGGCAGGCATGACGGTTGGACGTCTGAATATGGCACATGGCGAACTGGAGGATCACGCCAGAAGAATCGCAGGTGTACGCCGGGCGGCGGAGGAGCTGAACACGTTTGTCCCGCTGATGATGGATATTAAAGGTCCGGAAATCCGGATCGGCAAGCTGAAGGAAAGTACGGTTATGCTGGAGCCGGGTGCTGCGATTACGCTGACCACGGAAACGATAGAAGGGGATGCCGAGCGGGTCTCCGTCAATTATCCGGATATGCCAAAGGTGGTAAAGCCGGGCGATAGAGTGCTTATTAATGATGGGTTGATTGAGCTGCATATCGTCAAGGTGGACGGAACGGAAATGCGGGCCAAGGTGATCAGCGGAGGCCCATTGAAACCAACCAAAGGAGTTAACCTGCCAGGAGTAAGGACGACGCTGCCGGGTGTTACCGAGCGGGATGTTCGGCATATTCATTTTGGATTGGAGCAGGGCATTGAAATGATCGCGGCTTCCTTCGTCCGCCGGGGAGACGATATTCGCGAAATTCGAAAAATTCTGCAGGAGCACGGCGCTGCTCATGTTCAGATTATCTCTAAAATCGAAAATGGAGAAGGCATCGACAATCTCGATGATATTATTGAGGCTTCGGACGGCATAATGGTAGCCCGCGGCGATTTGGGGGTGGAGGTTCCGGTAGAGGATGTTCCGATGCTGCAGAAGGAAATGATTGAGAAGTGCAACTTTGCCGGCAAGCCAGTCATTGTCGCTACACACATGCTGGAATCGATGCAGGTGAATCCGCGTCCGACACGCGCCGAAGTCGGCGATGTATTCAACGCTGTCATGCAGGGCGCCGATGTCGTGATGCTGTCCGGCGAATCGGCGGCGGGCAAATATCCCGTCAAGGCCGTTCAGACGATGGCGACCGTTGCCAAGAAAGCGGAAAGCGTCCTGAACTATCAGGAACAATTCAACCGAAAAAGAATGCAGCATCCGTCCGATATTACCGAGGTCATCAGCCAAAGCGCCGTAAATGCCTCGCTTGAACTGAAGGCTGAAGCGATAATTGTATCGACCGAAAGCGGGTTTACGGCACGGATGGTCTCCAAATACCGGCCGGAGGCGCCGATTATTGCCGTTACGCCGCAGCGGCACGTGCTGCCGCAAATTTGCCTTCTTTCCGGGGTCATTCCGGTTCTGGGCGACAAAGTGGAGACAACGGATGACATGTTCGAATCAGCGATCCGCAATGCGCTGGCCACCGGTTATATTCATAAAGGAGATACAATCGTCCTTTCGGCTGGGCTGCCGGTCATGCAGGCCGGTACAACCAATCTGGTGAAGGTGCAGAAGATTTAGGAGATATGAATTTCATGCTTGGCATGGATCGGAATGTTTGCCTTTATCGGGGCAACGGTCATTCAGCTGATTGATTTTCAGTTTGCAAGCCTGTTTCGGGAAATAGATCCGGCAAGCAATTATCTGATGAGTTATTTTATTGCTGCTGCAGGCGCCGGGACTGCGGTCATGCTGTTATTGGGCCGGTTTAGTTCAGGCACGGCATACGGCTGGAAATTGGGAGGAGGATATGTACTCATCGGCCTATCTGCAGCCGGACTCACGTTTCTTAGGCAGGCGGCGATGCCGGTTCCGGTTGCTGTGCTGATGTGTGGGTTCCTTCTTGGTATCGGTAATGGGATGTTCTTGATCACTTTTAATTATGCCCTGCAAAAAGAAACCCCTGCCAGCATGACCGGACGCATATTTGGCATTCAAAATACCGTACTCAGCGCTGTGCTAATTGCGGCTCCGCTGTTGGGAGGAACGCTCGTGCAGACGCTGGGGGCCCGCCTTACTTTTACGGTTGCGGGGTGCTTTCTTTCTGCCGTTGGCCTGGCGGGTATCGGCTGGGGTCATCGGTTCTGGTCACGGTCTTCATCTGCCGCTTCGGCCGCGTCTCTTGTTAACCTCGAGGAAAGAGCATAAATGCAGTTCAACTGGTGAGCGGGACGCCGTGAGAAAAGGACGGAAAAGGAATAACAGGAGCAGGCAGCGCCCGCTCCTGTTATTCCTTTTATAATGAATTGTTGCTGCCTCTTTCGCCAATCGGCTATTTGTTGGTCCCGTGCCGTTTGGTCGGCAGTACGGCATTAGGAGTGCCTTGGCCCCTCTTTTTGTTCCGTTCCTGATTCTTCTGGTGCTGCCGCACTTTCTCCACAAACTCATGCGTGCTGTCCATGGCTGCCCCTCCTTCCCTGAATAAGAATCCCCATTTACTATGCCCTCTTAGCTGAAAAATCATGAACGAGCGTCACAAAGTCGAGCTTCTCTGGGTTAAGGAGGCCTGATCCGCGTTGATCTTGTCTTCAATGATCCACATAGATCCACATTGATCATGGCTCTTCATTGATCTTCATTGATCTTCATTTTTCTTCATTTTAGTCTCAGGATCATTCATGTTTCTTTCATTTGCCCTTCATGATTAATGAGAGCAATGATGTTAGAATCAAATTTAGATCAAGTCTAAATTCACGCGATGAGGTGTTCATAATATGGATCAAAGATTGACGACAAATCAAGGCGCGCCGGTGGGCGATAACCAGAATTCCAGAACGGCAGGCAGACGGGGACCGGCGCTGCTGGAAGATTATCATCTGCTGGAGAAGCTGGCGCATTTCGACCGGGAGCGTATTCCGGAACGTGTCGTTCATGCCCGCGGAGCCGGAGCACATGGAGTTTTTGTAACGGAAGCGGGGATGGGGGCTTATACACGAGCCCACTTCCTTCAGGAAGCTGGCCGCGAAACACCGGTGTTTGTCCGTTTCTCGACGGTCATCAATTCGGCGGGATCGCCGGAAACGGCCCGCGACCCGCGCGGATTTGCCGTGAAATTTTATACGGAGGAAGGCAACTATGATATCGTCGGCAACCATCTGCCTGTATTCTTTATCCGCGATGCGCTGAAGTTCCCGGATATGGTGCATTCACTGAAACCTTCCCCTGCTACGAATGTGCAGGAGCCTGGGCGGTATTGGGATTTCATGACGTTATCGCCGGAATCGACGCATATGCTGACCTGGCTGTTCTCGGATCATGGAACACCGGCGAACTACCGGGAGATGGACGGTTTTGGCGTTCACGCCTTCAAATGGGTGAACAGCGAAGGCAAAGTCACTTACGTGAAATATACATGGAAGTCGAAACAAGGAGTTCGGAATTTATCAGCGGAAGAAGTTGTGGAAGTGCAGGGTAAAGATTTCAACCATGCCACACGCGATTTGCATGAACATATCGCCGCAGGTGATTTCCCGCAGTGGGAGCTGCATGTGCAGCTGATGCCGGTGGAGGATCTGGATCTCTGGAGTTATGATCCGCTGGACCCGACCAAGGTATGGCCCGAGGAACATTACCCGCTAATGAAGGTGGGTACGATGACTTTGAACCGTAATCCGCAGAATTTCTTCGCCGAGGTTGAGCAGGCGGCATTCTCGCCAAGCGCGACCGTACCGGGGATCGAGCCGTCCGAAGACAAGCTGCTGCAGGGCCGCCTTTTCTCTTATCCGGATACGCAGCGCTATCGTTTGGGCGCTAATTATATGCAAATTCCGGTCAACTGCCCTTATGCGCCAGTGCGGAATCATCAGCGCGATGGACAGATGAATGTGAACCAGGACCCTTCGCCGATCAATTTCGAGCCAAATAGTTACACGGACAACGTGAAGGAGGATCCGGCTTACAGGGAAAGCGTCATGCCGCTCAGCGGGCAGGCCGGACGGGAGAGAATTGAGAAGACGGATGACTTCACACAAGCTGGAGAGCTGTACCGCAGCTACACGGATGTTGAGAAGGACCATCTCATCAGCAATATCGTAGACGACTTGAAGCAGACGAATGAGAAAATTCAGCTTCGGGCGATTTGCAACTTCTTCCGCGCAGACATGCAATACGGCATGCGGATTGCCCAAGCGCTGGGTGTTGACATCGGAGGGTTTATGCCTTCCAACATGCCGCATTAATCGGACAGAAGATGATAAGCAACCAAAAAAAGATCAGGCTGGAGGGGCGGCCTGATCTTTTTTGCTTCTGTGGGGAGAATGCGGGGAGAACTGCCGTTGCCGGGGAGCAACAGGCAAAGTGAAACGGGGAACTGCAGCGAGGAGCTCCTGGCTGTAGCCGAACGTGAACGATCCGAAACCCGGGTTGTTAATCAGCTTTTCTAATATTGTTAGATAAACTAACATATAAATGCCTGTATATGAAGTTATAGTAGCATACGAATCCAGGCAATTCATTTATTTTCTACAAAAGGAATCGACAAGGATTATTCGCTGCCGGCTTTAAAAGACGTAAACGTCCTTATTCCGCTTAGGTTGACGCCTCCTACAGCAGGGGAATAAGATAGATATAACTTTACCGGGGATCCGGGACAGGTTTTGATCTTATAATCTGACATATATATTACATAGGAGGCGATGGTTAGGATGACGGTAAAACGCAGGGTTACTTCAGAGGATTTATATGAATTGAAATGGGTTGCGGGGTTAAGCGTAAATCCTGTAACCGGAGAAGTGGTGTACGGGGTCAAGAAAGTCAATCAGGAGCGGACAGGTTACCTGACGCATTTCCGCAAGCTGGACAAGGAAGGCCGCGATCAGGTTTATACCTCCGGAGAAACGGATGGCGCTCCGGTCTGGTCGCCGGACGGAACCAAGCTCGCTTTTATCCGAAAATATAAGGATCATCCGCAAATCTGGGTGATGCCGCAGGCCGGGGGCGAAGCCGCCGTACTGACCCAAGCGCCTCACGGTGTGGAAGGTTTCGTCTGGTCGGCCGACAGCCGGTCCTTGTTCTTCAAACAGCCTGTGGGGGGACCGGAAGAGGTCAAAGCCGAAGACAAACCTAACCGGGTTGTCGTCAGCAAGCGGACCCAACCGAAATTCGACGGCAGCGGCGAATGGGACGGCCGTTACCGTCATCTGCACCGCATCGGCCTGGAGGATGGAGTGATCCGCCAGCTGACAGAGGGCAGCTTTGATGTCGGCAGCTTCGCCTGTTCCCCGGATGGGGGCAAGCTGGCTTTTACGGCCGTAATCCTTGACGATCCCCAGGCAGACCCAGATCTGGAACTGACGAATGATCTGTTTGAGTTAGCGGTGGAAGGCGGCTCGCCGCGCCGGTTAACGTCTTCGCAATATGATATTCATCAGGTTGTTTATTCACCGGATGGTCAGGAGCTTCTCTTCCTGGGCGACGATCTTTCCTACAGCAACGCTACACTGGTTCAGCTCTACCGGATGCCGGCCGCCGGCGGGAAAGTCGCCTGTGTAACCGCTGGGCTTGATCTGATGATTTCAGCGGCGGCAGTAAGCGATATGCGGGGCGGCGCCTTCTATAAACCTGTGTTCAGCCCTGACGGGAAACAGGTCTACACGCTTGTTACGACTAAAGGCAGTGTACACCTGTACAGCTTTGCCCTGGACGGCAGCCGTGCCCCGGAAGCTGTAACGCAAGGGGAACGCGATCTATTCGGGTTCGCGGCAGATCCGGCTTCGGGAACCTTTATTATTGCCGCCGCAGATGCTCTGCAGCCGGGAGATCTGTTCCGTCTCGACCCGGTGACGGGGGAGGAGACACGCCTTACGGAGCTGAACAAGGAACTGCTGTCCGGGCTGGAATTGAGCGAGCCGGAAAACTTCTGGTTTGAGGCCTCCGATGGCGAGCAGGTTCAGGGCTGGATCATGAAGCCGGCGGGCTTCGCGGAAGGCGGCAAATATCCGGCGGTACTGGAGATCCATGGCGGCCCACATGCCATGTACGCGCACACCTTTATGCATGAGTTCCAGCTGCTGGCCTCTCAAGGCTACGCGGTTGTTTACAGCAATCCTAGAGGCAGCCATGGCTATGGCCAGCTGTTTGTTGATGCCTGCCGGGGCGATTACGGCGGCCGTGATTATCAGGATCTGATGGAGCTTACGGATTATGCGACGCAGCAATATTCTTTTATAGATGAGAACCGCTGGGTCGTAACAGGGGGCAGCTACGGCGGATTTATGACCAACTGGATCGTGGGACACACGAACCGTTTCAAGGCCGCCGTCACGCAGCGTTCCATTTCCAACTGGATTTCCTTCTACGGCGTCAGCGATATCGGTTACTTCTTCACGGAAATGGAGATCGGCGGAGGCAATCCTTGGGAGCATACCGAAATGCTTTGGAAACATTCCCCGCTGGCTTATGTTCAGCAGGTCGAGACCCCGCTGCTTATTCTGCATGGCGAAGAGGATTTGCGTTGTCCAATCGAGCAGGGCGAGCAGCTCTTTACGGCGCTCAGACGCCTTGGCAAAACGGCAGAACTCGTCCGATTCCCGGGCGCCAGTCATGACTTGTCACGGACAGGCCGCCCTATTCTGCGGGTGGAGAGACTGAACCGGATTGCCGGATGGTTTAATCAATACCTGGAGAACGTATCAATATAAATAAAATGGAAAAGTAAAGTCCGCTTGGAGGAGATCAGTCTCAAGCGAAGTTCCTGATGAATGTGAAACTGCCGGGCGTCTTCCGGCAGCTTCTTTATTTTTGGAGCAGGGACAGCGTTTTCAAGCTTGAAAAGGCTCTTGCACACCATTGACTTTGCGGATGGTTGCTATATAATTTGTCAAAATAACGAGCAGAAACGAGGAATGGCGATGGAGACAAAACGCAGGCAGGAGCTGTACGAGGTCAGCGGCAGATTGGCGAAAGTAGCCCTTGGCCGGGAGAAAGCGGATCTGGTGGTTCAGAATGGCACCCTGGTCAATGTGTATTCCGGTGAACTGCTGGAGCACACCGATATCGCCGTTGCAGGCGGAAGGGTGGCTTTCGTCGGAAAGGCCGGGCATACGATCGGACCGGATACGAAGCTGGTAGACGCTGAGGGGCGCTTTCTGGTTCCGGGACTGATCGACGGACATATGCACGTCGAGAGCACGATGATGACGGTCACCGAATTTGCAAAGGCCGCGCTGGCCAAAGGCACGACGGCTGTATTCATGGACCCCCATGAAATCGCCAATGTATTCGGGAATGAAGGGGTAGCCTGGATGCATGAGGAGGGGCAGGGGGTTCCGCTGAAGGTATTTACCACCTATCCCTCCTGCGTGCCGGCTGCGGAAGGTCTGGAGGATGCCGGCGCCTCTCTGGAGGTGGAAGACATCGAAGCCGGGCTGCGCTGGGAAGGGGTTGCAGGACTGGGTGAGGTGATGAATTTCCCTGGCGTTGTTTATGATGACCCGAAGATGAAAGGCGAAATCGAGGCAACGATCAGGGCGGGCAAGACGGTTACCGGTCATTTTCCAAGTGACGATCAGCAGATGCTGCAGGCTTATATCGCTTCGGGGGTAACGTCCGACCACGAAACGGTTACCCGGGAACAGGGGCTCGCCCGCGTGCGGTTAGGCATGAATTTGATGATCCGCGAGGGCTCGGCCTGGCAGGACGTGAAGGAAGTGATCAAGGTGGTCACGGAGGATCATGCGCCTACAGGCAATATTACGCTGGTGACGGACGACGTCTATCCGCAGACCCTGGTCGATAAAGGACATATCAACCATGTCGTGCGCCGGGCCGTTGAGGAAGGGGTAGACCCGGTAACGGCCATTCAGATGGCTACGATTAATACGGCGAGATACTTTAATATGGAACGGGACCTCGGGGCCATCTCACCGGGAAAATGTGCGGACATCCTGCTCGTTGATGACTTGCAGCAAATGGTTCCTTCGCTTGTCATTGCCGATGGAGCCGTTGTTGCTCGGCAGGGGCGCATCGTCATTCCGTTCCCGTCTTATGTTTATCCGGAGAAAGCCCGGCAGTCGGTACAGCTGGCCCGGAAGCTGCGGCCGGAGGACTTTCGACTGCGCAGCAAACGGACAACTGCTGGAGCAGGGGCAGGAGCAGGCGGCACTTCGGTTGTAGGAACAACCCGGGTGAAGGTGATTCAAGTGATTGAGAACAGCGCCCGGACGGCCTCGGCGACAGCTGAGTTAACGGTGAAGGACGGTTACATCCAGCCGGACCCGCAGCAGGATGTCCTGCTGCTCGCCTGCATTGAACGGCACAAAGGCTCGGGTGATATTTCCCTTGCGTTCGCCAAAGGCTTCGGGTTGAAAGAAGGTGCCGTTGCTTCAACCGTAGCGCACGACAGTCATAACCTGCTCGTCATGGGCACAAATGAAGCGGACATGGTATTTGCCGCCTCCAAGCTGGCGGAATGCGGCGGCGGCATGATTGCCGTCAAGGACGGCAAAGTGCTGGGCCTGGTCGAAATGCCGGTAGCCGGACTGATGTCCGACAAACCGCTGGACCAGGTGGTGGAAGAGGTTCGTGGGCTTGAAGCGGGCTGGAAGGAGCTTGGCTGCACAATTCATGCTCCATTTATGACCTTCTCTCTGATCGCGCTGCCTGTTATTCCGGATCTGCGCATCTCGAACCGCGGCCTGGTCGATGTAACGACCTTCCGGCTTACGGACGTGGAGTTATAGAAGACAGAACAACAAAACCGCCGATCTTTCCTAATGTGGAAAGGCGGCGGTTATCTATATTGTTTCATATATAGTTAATATGTGATATGGCTTGCATTTAAGGTTTAGTGCGTTTGTTGTTCGAGTTGATCTTCTTCTTTGAATATCTTTCCGCAGAAAATGCCAATTACTATGAAGCTGACAGCCACCAAAGCAGACATAAGAATCATCATGTCGAATCTTCACTCCTTCTTTATCTTCTTCCTTATCAGTACGAACCTCATAATCGGTACATGTTCCATCATACTGGAATCCCGAATCCCCCGCATAGCCCGTTTGGGCTATAAAATTCCTTCAAAATTGAACGTTGTGAGGCAGATCACAAAACGAATCTGTCAATGAGCTTTGAGGCAAAAAAAGTTTGAAATCGCTTGTGGTTTTGCCTGATTTGTGTGCAATTTCGACGAAAGTTGTGATTATGGTCACAAATTTTATAAATTTCCGTTTTCTATTGTGACATTTATCACAATACCCCCTTTGAAGAACTGCCATGATAAGAACAGTGAGTTTTCCAAGCAAGAGAGGCAGCCTGCCTCCCATTCTTATCGTTCAAAGGAGAGTATGATCCATGGATCCGTTAGTGCTTGCACGCATCCAGTTTGCTGCGACGACCATCTTCCATTTCTTCTTCGTGCCGATGTCGATCGGGTTGGTGTTTATGATCGCGGTCATGGAGACGATGTATGTCGTCAAAGGCAAAGAAGTGTACAAAACAATGGCAAAGTTCTGGGGCAAGCTGTTCCTCATCAACTTTGCAGTCGGAGTCGTAACAGGCATCCTGCAGGAGTTCCAGTTTGGCATGAACTGGTCCGATTATTCCCGGTTCGTCGGAGACGTCTTTGGCGCACCGCTTGCGATTGAAGCGCTGGCCGCGTTTTTTCTGGAGTCGACCTTTATGGGAATTTGGATTTTCGGCTGGGACCGGTTGTCCAAGAAAGTCCACCTGCTCAGCATCTGGCTTGTCTGCCTGGGGACGACGTTGTCCGCGCTTTGGATTCTGGCGGCCAACTCGTTTATGCAGCATCCGGTAGGCTTTGAAGTCAACAACGGCCGCGCGGAGATGAATGACTTTTTCGCCCTGATCGCCAACGGGCAGCTGTGGGTGGAATTTCCACATACCGTCCTTGGTGCGCTGGCCACTGGCTCTTTCCTGATCTGCGGCATCAGCGCGTACAAAATGCTCAAGAAAAAAGATTATGCTTTCTTTAAAAGCTCTTTTAAAATCGCAGTCATCGTGGCTTTGTTGTCCTCTTTCCTGACCGCAATCTTCGGTCATCAGCAGGCCCAGTACCTGGTAGAGACCCAGCCGATGAAGATGGCAGCTTCCGAAGGCCTCTGGGGCAAAAGCGGCGATCCTGCCCCATGGACGGTCGTTGCGGCGATTGACCCGAAGACCAAAGAAAATAAATTCGAGATCAAAATTCCTTACCTGCTCAGCTTCCTTTCCTACAGCAAACTGAACGGGGAAGTCAAAGGCATGAACGAACTGCAGGCCGAGTATACGCAAAAATACGGCGAAGGCAACTACATCCCGCCGGTGCGCACGACCTTCTGGAGCTTCCGCATCATGGTGGCAGCAGGTTCGCTCATGATTTTGTTTGCTGCTTACGGCTTGTACCTGTGGATGCGCAAAAAAATGGACCGCCCGAACAAAGGTTACCTGCGTTTGATGCTGTTTGGCATTTCGCTGCCTTATATCGCGAATACTTCAGGCTGGATCATGACGGAATTCGGCCGCCAGCCTTGGACGGTATTCGGGCTGATGACCACCGCCGACTCCGTGTCGCCTAACGTGACCGCAGGCCAGCTGCTGTTCTCGATTATCGCCTTCTGCGCAATTTATACCGTGCTGGCCGTCGTGATGGTGTTCCTTTGGGTGAAAGTGATCAAACAAGGTCCATACGCCAAAGACCATTCCGACGACGAACATTCCACAGATCCATTCGGCAAGGAGGGGTATCATGCTGTCTCTTAATGAGCTTTGGTTTATTTTGGTGGCGGTGCTGTTCATCGGTTTCTTTTTCCTCGAGGGCTTTGATTTCGGGGTTGGCATGGCTACAGGCATTCTTGCCAAAAACGATACGGAACGCCGCGTGTTGATCAACGCGATCGGCCCGTTTTGGGACGGCAATGAAGTGTGGCTGCTGACGGCGGGCGGCGCCATATTCGCCGCTTTCCCGAACTGGTACGCCACGATGTTCAGCGGCTACTATACACCTCTAGTTGTGCTTCTGCTGGCGCTGATCGCCAGAGGGGTCGCTTTCGAATTCCGGGGCAAGGTGCAGGACGACCGCTGGAAAAAAACGTGGGACGTCTGCATTTTCATCGGCAGCCTGCTGCCTCCATTCCTGCTGGGCGTCGTCTTCGCCGGCTTTATGAAAGGCCTGCCGATCGACGGGCAAATGGAGATGAGAGCCGGACTGTTCGACATGGTGAACTGGTATACGCTGGTGGGCGGCATTACCGTTACGGTGCTTTGTTTTGTGCACGGCCTTCTGTTCACGGTACTCCGTACGGAGGGAGAACTCCAGAACAAAGCGCGCAAGCTGGCCAAACAAATGCTGTATCCGCTCGCGGCCCTGCTGGCCCTGACCGGCATTGCCACTTATTTTGCAACGGATATCTTTGAAGCGCATGGCGCCGTATTAAGCGTGTTGGCTTTGTTGGGACTGGCCGCTTTCCTGCTGGCCGGTTATTTCCTGAGCCGTGAACGGGACGGCTGGGCTTTCGGGATGACCGGCGCGGTTATCGCTTTGGCGATTGTCGGCGTGTTCGCTGGGCTGTTCCCGAATGTGATGATCAGTTCGATCGATACGGCTTTCAACCTGACGATTCATAATGCGGCCTCGGGCCATTATTCGCTGAAGGTCATGACGATCGTAGCTGTGTCGCTGCTGCCGTTCGTGCTCGGTTATCAGATCTGGAGTTATTTCGTCTTCCACAAACGGGTGCACGAGAAATCGCATCTGGAATATTAATCATTGAGACAGGAATGAACGGACATGGACAAAAACTTGCTGAAGTTAAAAGGAATTCGGACGGTTATGGCGTTCATGGCCGCGCTGACGTTCATTCATACCCTTGCCGTAATTATGCAGGCCAAGTGGCTGGCGGATGCCGTCACCGGCCTGTTTAACGGCGAATCCCTGCAGGAACAATACGGCAGCCTCGTATTGTTCCTGCTTGGTTTTACGGTCCGGCAGCTGACGAACCTGCTGCAGCAGCGGCTGGCCTACCGTTTTGCCGAGCGGACCGGGAGCGAGCTGCGCAAGGCGTTTGTTGGCAAGCTGTTTGGGCTGGGTCCCCGTTTTGCCTCCCGGGAGGGCACAGGCAAGCTGGTCACCCTGGTGCTGGACGGCATTTCCAAGTATAAAACCTATCTGGAGTTGTTCCTGCCGCGCATGCTGGCCACGGGAATGACACCTGTCCTGGTTTTGTTGTTCGTGTTTACACAGGATGTCATGTCGGGCCTGATTTTGATTATTACGATGCCGATTCTGATCGTCTTTATGATTCTGGTGGGGCTGGCCGCGCGTCGGCAGACGGAGCGGCAGATCGGCACGTACCGCGTATTGTCCAACCACTTTGTGGATTCGCTGCGCGGGCTGGAGACGCTGAAATATTTAGGCCGGAGCAAAGGCCATGTCCGCTCCATCGAGAAAGTCAGCGACTCCTACCGCTCAGCTACAATGAGAACGCTGCGGGTAGCTTTTATGTCCTCGTTCGCCCTGGATTTCTTCACGATGCTGTCAGTGGCGTCGGTGGCGGTGAGCCTGGGGCTCCGTCTGATTGACGGGCGCCTTACCCTGCTGCCAGCGCTGACGGTTCTGATCCTCGCGCCGGAATATTTTCTGCCGGTGCGTATGGTCGGCGCGGATTTTCATGCGACGATGGACGGCAAAGAAGCGGGTGAAACGATCCGCGCGATTATTGCCGGGACCGACGACCCCGAGACCGCTGGTTCACATAGGACTATGAAGGCTGGCCAAACCGGCGCGCCTTTGGCAGCTCAGCCCGGAAATGCCGTTGAACCGATGCCCGACCGAAACATGAAGAACCAAACCCCGGGACAGATTCTTTGGACCCCCTCAAGCGTTTTAAAAATGTCCGGCCTCACCGTAAGCCACGGGGAAGGCGACAAGGACTCCCTTGCCGGCATCACCGCTACCTTGCCGGGAACGGGCCGAATCGGCATTATCGGGGAGAGCGGGGCAGGCAAGTCCACCTTGATCGACGTAATCGGTGGTTTCCTGAAACCAAACGCCGGGACTTTTAGGATTGACGGGATGGAGATGGACAACTTGGCCGTGCCCGAATGGCGGAGTCTGATAACGTACATCCCGCAGCGGCCATTTCTGTTCAGCGGAACGCTCGCTGAGAACATCGCTTTTTACGCGCCGGACGCTTCGGAAGCGGACATCCGGCGGGCGGTTCAAGCGGCCGGGCTGGAAGAGCTGCTTCATAGCCTGCCGCAAGGATTGGCAACGCTGGTCGGCGGAGGGGGGCGTCCGCTGAGCGGCGGTCAGGAGCAGCGGGTCGCGCTGGCGAGGTCTTTTTTGTGCAGCCGTCCCGTGATGCTTCTGGACGAACCGACGGCTCACCTCGATATCGAAACCGAATATGAGCTGAAGGCAACGATGCTGCCTATGTTTGCAGGCAAGCTGGTGCTGCTGGCGACCCATCGCCTGCACTGGATGCGGGAGATGGACCGGATCCTGGTGCTGGAGCAGGGCAGGCTGGCGGAAATGGGTACCCATGAAGAGCTGATGGCCCGCAAGGGCGTTTATTACGGACTGGTAAATGCGGAAAGGGAGGCATTGGCATGAACGGGGAAACGTGGTTTAAACCTTTTTTTCGCGCCTATTTCTGGCGGTTTGCGCTGATCGTGCTGCTCGGCATCCTGACGCTGGCGTCGGCGGCCATGCTGATGTTCACCTCCGGCTTTCTGATTTCGAAGTCCGCGCTCAGACCGGAAAACATCCTGCTCGTTTATGTTCCGATCGTCGGCGTCCGCACCTTCGGGATTGCTCGGGCGGTGATTCATTACGTCGAGCGGCTGACCGGCCACGACGCTGTGCTGCGCATTTTGTCGAAAATGCGGGTCAAGCTGTATAAGCTGCTAGAACCTCAAGCTTTATTTATTCGTTCTCGTCAAAAAACGGGGGACATCCTTGGCGTATTGGCGGAGGATATCGAAAATTTGCAGAACGTGTATATCCGGACGATTTTTCCGGCGGCAGCCGCCGTGGTCATGTACGTTCTGGCCGTTGTTTTTGCCGGCCGCTTCAGTCTCGGCTTCGCAGCGCTGGCTGCGATTTATCTGTTGGTTCTGATCGCCGTGCTGCCTTATATCTCCTACCGGCTGACCCGGACGAAACACAAACAGCTAAAGGAACAGCGCAGCGGGCTTTACCAGAAGCTGACCGATGCGGTGATGGGCATCGGCGATTGGGTCATCAGCGGACGTGCCGCCGCTTTTGCGGACAGCTATGAAGAAGCCGAGACCCGCGTGACCCGGATCGAACGTTCTTTGCGCAGCTGGGCCCGGCTGCGGACGTTGATCGGCCAGCTCGCAGTCGGCCTGGCCGTAGTGATTACGCTGTATTGGTCCGGGCAGGAATACGCGAACGGCCGCATTAACGTTACGTTGATCGCCGCGTTTGTGCTGGTTATTTTTCCGCTGATGGATGCCTTTCTGCCGATTTCCGAAGCCGTGGAGCGGATTCCGCAATACCAGGACGCGGTAGCAAGATTAAACCGGATCACAGAGACCAGCGGCCTTAACCGAACAGCCGTCCGGCCTGCCTCTCCGTCCGCAGCATCCTCGGACCCGGACATGCCGCCGCCCGCTCAGGTTCACATTTCGCTCCAAAACGTCTCTTTCACCTATAGCGAAGGCGAACAACCCTCGGTTTCCCATGTGAACCTGGAGCTGCCGCAGGGCAAACGGATTGCCGTGATCGGCCGCAGCGGCGCGGGCAAATCAACGCTGCTTAAGCTGATCCTCGGAGCGCTTGAACCGAGTGCGGGAGAAGTCGCTCTAAATGGCATACCGGCAGCGGAGCTCGCGCCGCACATGCCCGATTATGCGGCGGTGCTCAACCAAAGCCCGCATTTGTTCGACACGACGGTGGGCAACAATATCCGGCTTGGCCAACTTTCGGCCACCGACGAGCAAATCGCCGCGGCCGCCGAGTCGGCCCGGCTGGGCGGGCTGATCTCCTCGCTGTCTGCAGGCCTCGATACGCCGATGCACGAAACCGGACAGCGGTTCTCCGGCGGGGAACGCCAGCGTGTCGCGCTGGCCCGCGTCTTGCTGCAGAACACGCCCGTCCTTATTTTGGATGAGCCGACCATTGGCCTTGATCCCAAGACGGAACGGGAGCTGATGGCGACCGTCCTGGAGGCGGCTAAAGGCAAAACGCTGATCTGGGTGACGCACCATCTCACCTTTGCCCGCCAGATGGATGAAATTATTTTTATGAATCAGGGAGGTATCGAAATGAGAGGCACCCACGATGAGTTGATGGCCAACCATGAACGATATCGCCATTTATACCGGCTGGACCGGCCGAAATGAAGGGCCGGCATCGCAGCATCCAAACGAGGCACCGGACTGATCTCCCGGTGCTACTTCGTGTTCACGGCATTACTTTGCCTTTCAGCCCGCCCTCCGCAATGGCGCGCAGGATTGCTATTTTGCCGGTAACCGCTACAATAGTATTTGTATCCAAAGAAATCCAAAGAATGTTAAAGAAATGTTGTGGTGAAGCCATGGTATCAATCAAAGATGTAGCGAAGCGGGCGAACGTCTCCATTTCGGCCGTGTCTAAGACGCTTAACGGCTATGCGGATGTGAGCGAAGCCACTAAACGGAAAGTGATGCAGGCCGCGCAGGAATTAAATTATTTTCCCAATATGCTGGCCAAAAACCTGAAGCGCAAGGTTACCAAAACGATTGCTCTTATCATCTCCAACTTCGAGCAGACCAACGGCAAGGACGGCGTCATGTTCCAGATCATGAACGGCGTATACGCGGCAGCGCAGCACTATCACTATGAAGTGGTCATTTATACGCGGAGCCTGTCGGAGCAGCAGGACAAGTCCTATTGGCAGTTTTGCAAGGAGAACAAAATCGCAGGCGTCGTGATGTCGGGTCTTCGGACGACGGACCCTTATTTCGATGAGCTGGTCAACAGCGAATTTCCATGTGTGGTGGTGGATGCCGAGATTGCAGGTCCTCATGCGGGATCGGTCATTACCGACAATGTGGGGGCGGCCAGACAGGCGGTGGAGTATCTGATCGGCAAAGGGCACCAGGAGATCGGCATGATTAACGGGCACAGCTTCGCCGCGGTCAGCGTGCAGCGCCTGCAAGGCTACCGGGAAGCGATCGAAGCAGCCGGTTTGCGTTTTAATCCGAACCGGGTGATCGAAGCGAACTTCAGCGAAGAGGACGCATATGGTGCGGCCGAGTCTTATCTGCGGGAGCACCCGGAGCTCACGGCTGTTTTTATTGCCAGCGACCTGATGGCGATCGGATTTATGAGCCGCTGCCGGGAGCTGAACGTCCGTATTCCCGAGGACCTTTCGATTATGGGATTTGACGATATCGTGCTGTCCAGCTATACGACGCCGAAGCTTTCAACGGTCAGACAGGATTTTTCGAAGATCGGCTATACCGCCTTTGAGCAGGTCGTCAAAATGCTGGAGAACCGCACGGCCGGGTATCATAAAATTCTTCCGTTCGAAATTATTGACAGGGAGACTGTAAAAGTGCAATAATAACCCCGAAAACGTTTTCGATTGTAACGCCTTTATTTTTTTACTGGAATCGAAATCGTTTTCGGGTCTTTTTTAATCCGTTTTGAAAACGATTTAGGTTACGCTTTCAAAATTAGATAAAGTTTGTCAGGAAAGGGAGTATACCATGCTTAGCTACAACGAGACCCGGTCAGACGAATTAAAGAATTGGGTGTTCTCCGAGGTGGAGTTCCAGCCACTGGCGCTGGGCAAAGCCGAAGCCGTCATGTCGCTCGGCAACGGGTACATGGGGCTTCGTTCGGCGGCGGCGGAGCCTTACATCGGGGAAGCCGAACCGTACTGTACATCGGATTTGTCCAGGTCGCCTTTGATCCAGCGTCCTGTAACCATCACGGCCAGCTTGTCGGTCATAAATATGGAGGAGTCGCCGCCCATCGTCTCCTGTTGGACCGCCTGACCCCGGCCGACGCCTATCCCGGCATCCGGGAGCTGCTGCTTGCGCTGCGCGAGGCCAGGCTTCCGGCCGTGATTGCTTCCGCGAAGCCGTCTATGCCGCCGCGTAGTGGCCGGATGTGCAAACGCTGCGGATGGTCTGGCGCTGGATCGAAACGCCTTATGTTGATACGGTCACGTGCCGGTTTGAAGGGGACAACGTATTTATCGACAAAATCAGAAACGTATCGTTCGGGGCCAAAACCTTTCCGAGGTTTGCCGGACGGCTGGTAACGGAATTGGGGACTCAGGGGACAGGTGCACAGGAGGATTGCCGATGAGCCAAAAGCGGAAATGGTGGAAAGAAGCGGTCGTTTAACAGGTGTATTGTCCCGGGCGGTCTTTCTTCCATCATTTTCCGGAAACATGAACCCTTTCTTCCTTTCTTAACGTACTAGGAATAGATCAAAATTTAGGGGGGGTTCTTATTGAAGAAAAAACGAAACGTGTATCTCGCCATCATTCTCGCTTTTACCTTCTTGATGCCAACCGGTGTCATGGCAGCCGAGGCGCCGCCAGCGAACACCGCACCGCAGGGACTGAAGGAAATCGCTGCCGCAAAGGCCGCGCTGCTCACCGGTACCTACGGAGCAACCAGCGTCCAGTACGCCATGGTGGACAACGGCAAGATCATCGCTTCCGGTGAGGCGGGGAAGAACGATGCCGCCGGGAACATCCCGCTGACCTCCGAAACGATGTACGGCATCGGCTCGACCAGTAAGATGTTTACAACTGCCGCTGTCATGAAACTGGTTGATCAAGGCAAAATCAACCTCGATTCGCCTTTGGTGAATTATATAGCGGAGTTTAAGATGAAGGACGAACGATATAAGCAAATCACGCCGCGCATGCTGCTTAATCATTCCTCTGGACTCGAGGGATCCAGCCTCGCTAATGCCTTTTTATTTAAGGATAACGATACTTACGCACATGATACGCTGCTGGACCAACTGGCCCAACAATCCCTGAAAGCGGACCCGGGGGCGTATTCGGTTTACAGCAACGACGGATTTACACTGGCGGAAATTTTGGTTGAGCGCGTCAGCGGCATGGATTTTACCGCCTATATCCATCAGGAATTCACCGGGCCGCTAGGCTTGAAACACACGCTGACCTCGCAGGACAATCTGGATGTCAGCAAAATGGCCGCGCTTTACGCGCCGGGAGTCCCGGAGCAACTGCCAAATGAGACCGTGAATGTTATTGGAACGGGCGGCATCTACTCGACCGCCGAGGACTTGGTGAAATTCGCCGGATTGTTTACGGGCGAAGCCAAAGACATTCTATCCCCACAAGCGGTGAACGCAATGGCGCAGCCGGAATATAAAAGGGGCCTATGGCCGCAGGACGCCGACAACAGCGTTGATTACGGGCTTGGCTGGGATAGCGTGAAGCTGTTTCCTTTCAGCGAGTACGGCATCAAGGCGTTGGCCAAAGGCGGGGACACAATGATGTACCATGCTGAGCTCGTTGTTTTGCCGGAACAGAACCTGGCCGCAGCCGTCCTCTCCTCCGGCGGTTCCAGCTCACTGAATGAGCTTCTCGCGAACGAGCTGTTGCTCCAAGTGCTACAGGACAAAGGCACGATTAAGGAACGGAAACCGGCCAAGAGCTTCGGCACACCGGAAAAAGCCGACATGCCGGAAGAACTGACAAAATACAGCGGATTCTATGGGGCGACGAATCAATTGATCCGCATCGACGTGGCTAATGGTGAAATCAACGTGACTTCCCCGTTCGCGCCCGGTCAATCCTTAGGACTTCCAAAGCTGATCTATACGAAGGACGGAACATTCGTCAGCGAAGACGGCACCTTGAAGGTCGCTTTCGTGAAGGAGAAGAACGGCCGCACCTATCTCTGGGAAAGACAATATGCCTCCGTTCCCGAGTTGGGACAACTGGCGGTAAATCTGTATTCTGCGGAGAAGCTGGAGGCGAACGCGATTACTCCAGACGTTGAAGCAGCCTGGAAGCAGCGCGACGGGAAATCCTATTTCCTGGTATCGGAGAAATACAGCTCATTGGCTTACTTTATGACGCTGCCCATTTACCAAATCACTCGCACCGACAGCTTGCCCGGCTACGTGATGGACAAACAAATTACGGGTCCCGATTCGTTGATGGGCAAACATGCGGTTCCCGTTACGGGCAGCCGCGATTCAGCGGAATTCCGTTTCTTTACCCAAGCCGGAAGCGAATATTTGGAGACCGCCGGGTCCCTATACTTGAACGGCGATCAAATCAAAGAGCTGTATCCCGGCAAGAAGTCCTCGGTGACCTTGCGTCCGACGGAGCAGGCACGCTGGTTCAGCGTTCCGGCCCAAGCGGCCGGAAAAACCATGACCGTCGAGTTGCCGGCCCAAGCGGCCTTTGCGGTCTACGATGCTGCCGGGACTTGCGTGAATTTCTCGGTGGTCAGCGGGAACAACCGAGTGGAGCTGCCAGAGAACGGAAAAATCGTGTTTATCGGCGATCCGGGTAAGACTTTCCGGATTTTCCTGAATTCATAAATAGTGCTCATATTTTATTTTAGCTCAAAAAATAGGGGAACCTCGCCACAAATCTGCGAGCGTTCCCCCTGTTTTTTACATGTCAAAAAGAAATTATGTAATGGAGGACAAGTAGGCGAGTAATGTTCCTCCGTTTCCATTGCCAAAAACAGAATGAAAGCTGTTCTCGAGCTTTGCAGCCAACGGCAAACAACCGCCAGCCGACAAAAAAGCTGTCCGGCCGCTTAACGGTGGGAACAGCTTTTTTGTATAATCGGCTCTATCAATCGAAATCCTTATTTCACGAGATTGCTGAGCACATCATCCATGATCTGACCGCCGGCGACGGCGCCTTTGTACATCCAGCCTCCGGAAGCGCTGATTTCATGCACATTGCCGTTCTTGACGGCTTTCAGGCCCTGCCAGATCGGGCTTTTGATCGTCTCGGAATCGGGGCCGTCGCTGTTCATCACAAAGATATGATCGGCATCCAGCTTGGACAGCTGCTCTACAGGCACCGGGTTCCAGTCCGCCTGGGCTGCCTTGGAAATATCCGTTACAAGGCTTGGCTCAGAGAAGCCAAGATCGTGATAAAGCACATTGCCGCTGGCTACGCTGTCTTTAACCGTATAAACGGCCTTCTGTGTAATCCACAGCACGGCTGCGGACTGTCCGCTTAGGCCGGCAGCTTCCAATGTGGATTTCGTGTCTGCGGCTTTCTGGTCGTAATCGGCAAGCACCTTTTCAGCTTCAGCTGACTTGCCCAGCAGATCGCCGATTGTAGTGAGCGATTTGCGCCAGTCGTTGCGCACGGCATCGCCCAATACATAAGTTGGGGCGATTGCGGAATACTGCTCGTACAGGCCTTTCTCAACCGCTGATTCAGAGTCGATAATGATCAGATCCGGATTGAAGCTTGCCACTTGCTCAGGCGGCAGATCGTAAGCGATGGTCGGCACGCCGGACAGAGAGGACTGGAGATAGTCCTGAATGCTTTTTCCGTCAGCAACGGACCATTGAGCAACCGGCTTCACACCAAGTGCAACCAGGTGGTCCTCCAGATAGGAAGCCAGCACCCTTTGCGGGTTAGCAGGAATTTTGACATCATGGCCCATTGCATCTTTAATCGTCCGTTCTGCTGCTTCGCTAGGCGCTGTGGAATCGCTTGGCTCCGTAGAAGCGGCAGCATTGCTTGTATTGCTGCTGCTTGCGCTGTTGTTCGCAGCGCTGCTGCCGCAGGCCGACAGCACGAGTGTCAGGATCAACAGGCTGAGCAGGACAAAACCGGTTCTGCCGGTCTTTTTCTTAAACACATTCAACATTCTCTAATCCCCCATAGTTTAGCAATATAGTTGTCTCATTGACTTAAATGATAATGATTATCACTATCGTTGTCAATTCAATTTTGAGAGGGACCGTGACCAAGCTGATGTGACCAAACCCAACTTATTTAAGCAATCCGGCTTCCCTTGCCTGCTCTTCAGTCAGAATAAATTCTTCAGTCGGCCAGGTATCATCTTCGTTGCCGATTCCGAACCACTGCATCACTTGCGGCCAAATGCCTTTATCCATCGCTTCGCTTTGCGTAATGATCACTTTCACTAGGATCTCCCCTTAACTGTTATTATTCCATTCAATGGCCTTTCTTTAAACCGGTTCTATTTCATGTTTACCCTTAATGGCGACATTGTATGCTCTGCCGGATCGGCATCAGAAAATAAAAAGCCTCTTTGCGCACATGGCAAAAAAAGCCTGCATTTCTGCTCCCGTCAATTCGGAGGGTGGGGCGGACGGCAGAACGTAAGGAGCTCGCGAATCAGCTCCTGCTCGGTTCTGTCATTCCATTCGCGAATCATGCGGGGAATCAGAAACAAATCGACAATAATCCAAACTGTCCAGGATCCACCAGCTCCCGGTGATGACCAAACCAAACTGAAGGAACAGGAAAAAGAATGAAGGGGGACAAACAGAGCACATGCCGCCTGTAAAAAAGAACTGCCCCTGCCATCGGCAGGAACAGTTCCATAGGTTCGCGTTATTCGTCCTATTAGAACGGTCTATTACTTGAAAGAATTCCAGAAAGCAACTTCGTCCAGCGTAAGACGGGAGCTTGGATGTCCGGCTTCCGCGGCTTTGCCGACCGCGATCAGAAGCGCAGGCTCATAAGTATTCGGAACCTCGAAAGCTTCCTTGAACTGCTCGGCGTTATAGCCGCCCATTGGAACGGTATCATATCCCATGGAACGGGCAATCAGCATCAGCTGCATCGAAATCAGCCCGGCATCAAAGGTGTTGATCCGGCGAAGAACCTCCTGCGGCAAGCTGCCGTACATTTTGACGGAATTTTCAATCATTTTATCGCGGATTTCTTCGCTCATAATGCCGAATTCAGCTGTGCGATGGTAAATTTCCGAAGCTTTGTCGTAAGATCTCATGTCTACAAGCACGGCAATAACGGCGGAAGCCTCGACCACCTGCTGCTGGTTGTAAGCGATAGGAAGCAGCTTCTCCTTCAGCTCCTGGTCATCAATAATCAGAAACCGCCAAGGCTGCATATTGGAAGACGAAGGGGCCGTAAGGGCCAGCTGCAGCATCTCCTGAAGCTCTTCCCGGGGAATTTTAACGCTCGAATCATAATGACGAACAGAACGTCTTTCTTTCAGAATGGTAGTCAGATTCTGTGTCTCCTGAAGTTGGTTGCTCATGGTCTCATCCTCCATTAATTTGTTCTCTATTTGTACAGCTTTGAATCAAATCCGCAATGGTGTAGTCTTTCAAGATGTCCAGCATACTGCTGTTGATTCTCCCGATAATCTCCGAGAAAGAACCCTTCAGATCGTCTTGGAACTCGCAATGACCTACCGTTTCCAGCATCGCACCCCAATGGAGATCTTTCCCCTCCAAAGCCAGATAAACCTCATCCAGAGTGATCTGCTCCGGAGACCGCTTCAGAAGATAACCGCCAACCCGGCCTTCGCGGGTCTCTAAAATACCGCCTAACGCCAGTTGGGATAAAATTCTGCGGATCAGCGTCGCTTCAGAACCAATCGATTTGGCAATGGCATGGCTGGGATAAGGTTCTTCACCAAGCCGGGATAATACAACAAGCGCCTGGAGGGCTAAACCAAACCATTTGAAATTGGGTGACTTGCATTGTTCAGCCTCAAACATCGTTGGTCTCCTCTCCCGTGCTTCTGTACGAAGTAAGTATATCTGCAATCTGTGAGATATGCAAGCACAGTTTATAGGGAAATTAAAGTACGTCTCCAGTGGGCATTTTCGCTGTATCTTGTTCTGGTTTTGTTCCTTCAGCAAAAAAGACCCCTGCAGACACAAGCAGGCTTGTGCGGCAGAGGCCTTCCGGGTGGAATCATTTATTCGGCCGCTGGAGGGGCCGGTGCAGGTTTGACTTCCTTCTGGACAACCTTTGGCGGCTTCCATTTGACGCTTCGGCGCAGGAACAGCGAGAAGAATAGTCCGCCGATAGCAATCCATGTCGCTACGATAAACGCATCATTGATTCCCTCTATGGAGGAATCGCGAACAGCCAGGCTGTATAAGGTCTGGGCAGCCGTTGCTTGTGCGGTTTCCTGAGGAAGTCCGCCCATAGCGGACAATGCTTGACCCAGCTCATTCAGGTTTTGTACGGCTGAAGGGTTATTTGAAGTCAGCGTATTGCTGAAATTCCCCATATGAACCGTTGAGCGAGTCGTCATAATCGTAACAAGCAGAGCCGTGCCGATGGAGCCGGCGATCTGCCGGACCGTATTGGACATGGCGGTTCCGTGGCTGCCGAGATGCCTTGGCAGCTGGTTTAAGCCTTCCGTCTGGACGGACATCATCAGCAGGGACATGCCGAAGCTTCGGATCGTATACAGCGTCATAATGGATCCGTAGCTTGTCTCCGCGGTCAGCTTGCTGAACTCATACGTGGTCACGGCCGTGATCATCAGGCCGATGACAGCCAGCGGTCTTGCGCCGATCCGGTCAAAGATACGGCCCGAAATCGGCGACATGATGCCCATCAGAATGGCGCCGGGCAGCAGCAGCAGCCCGGACTGCAGCGGCGTAAAGCTCCGGATATTCTGCAGGTAAAGCGGAAGCAGCAGCATGCCGCCGAACATGACCATGTTGACGGTTGCGCCGACCAGCGTTGAGATCGTAAAAATGTCATATTTGAACACCCGGAATTCGAGCATTGGTTTCTCCAAGCCGAGTTCTCGAATGACAAACAATAAAATAAACAGTCCGCCTATAATCAGGGACAGCACAACGGTGGTGCTTGTCCAGCCATCGCTGCCGGCGGAGCTGAAGCCATACAGCAGCGCACCAAACCCGATTGTGGAGAAGACGGTGCCAAGCGTGTCGAATTTGGGGGAGGACAGCTTGGATACGTTGCGCAGCCAGGCAAAAGCGAGCAGAATATCCAGAGCGGTCAGCGGGATGACCATGATAAACAAGATTCGCCACGTATAGTGCTCCACAATCCAGCCCGAAAGCGTAGGCCCAATCGCAGGAGCAAACATCATGGCAATGCCCATGGTGCCCATAGCGGCGCCCCTTTTCTCAGGCGGGAATACCGTCAGGAACACGTTCATGACAACTGGCATGATGATGCCGGCACCGCTGGCCTGAATGATCCGGCCGATCAGGATGATGCTGAAGGTTGGACTGACAGCGCAGATGATCGAGCCGATGCCGAACAGCAGCATGGAGCAGATAAACAGCATTCTCGTCCCGAAGGATTCGATCAGGAACGCCGTAATCGGAATCAGCACGCCGTTAACCAGCATATAGGCTGTGGACAGCCACTGCACCGTTGTCGCGGAGACATTAAAGTCGGTCATCAGGTGCGGGATCGCCACGTTCAGCAGCGTCTGGTTCAGGATGGAGATAAAAGCTCCAAGCATCAAAACCGACAGCGTTTTGCCCATTGAGATTTGTGCCATAAATGCCCCCTAAATGTGCACGCGGACGGAGGCATTCATTCCCGGAACGATTCCCAGCCCTTTGTATCCCTCAATCGTGATCACGACCGGAATAACCTGAGTGACTTTCGTATAGTTGGCATTGCTGTTGGAGGCCGGGAGCAGGGAGAAGGTGCCTGCCGTAGCCAAACCAATGGAGTTGATCCGACCGGTCAAGGTCGTCCCCGGAAAAGCGTCTACGTAGACATCGACGGTCTGTCCAATTTTGATGTCGCTGATTCGGGTCTCCTCAATATTAGCGTTGATCCAAAGGTTGTTAAAATCATAGGCCCGGCCCAGCACGGTTCCCGCTGACACCAAAGAACCTTCCGTCGCTGTGCTTTGCACGATGGTACCGGCCGCAGGCATAGTGACGTCTACTGTCGTTCCCCCGCCGGTTATGGAGCCGATTTTTTGCCCGGCAGTCAAATCTTTGCCGACCTGGCCCGTCCATTGCTTCAACTGCCCGGCGGCAGGAGACACCAAGTTAACTGCCTGGCCGGTTACCTGGGCATTATTGGTTTTTACATAACTGGTGGACTGGTTATAGTAATAAATTCCTGCGCCGGCACCAACCAATATAACGATAATGACGATTACATTGATTAATATGGCCTTCGAGCTCATGGCAATGTTTCATCTCCCTTACTGATTTCGGTATTTGTGGTTTGTGGAGAGTTTCTCCGAAAGCAGGGCCGCTTATCCGCTCGAAAGGATACTAATATTTATGAGCGGTTTGGACATCAATAATGAAAACAAGAAGGCTCAGCAATCAGCATCCAGACTATGCAGCAGGTTGAAATCAACCAGAAACCTGAAGAATAAGGAGAGACACTGATGAATGTATATGTAGTGTATGACAGCGACAGCGGCCATACGGAGATGCTGGCCAAAGCCATTGCGCAGGGGGCTCAGGAGGCGGGAGCCAAGGTGGCTCTGCATCATGTAAATGAGGCTTCCGTACATGATCTTGCGGATCAGGATGCCATTATTTGGGGCTGTCCGGGTCATTTCGGCACGATCAGCGACGGATTGAAGGAGTGGATAGACAAACTTGGATATCTATGGGCAACCGGCGGACTGGTGGACAAGGTCGGGGCAGTATTCTGCACGACGGCCACCGTGCATGGCGGCCTTGAGTCCACGCTGCTCAACCTGATTGTGCCCATGCTTCACCAGGGGATGATCATTACAGGGCTGCCGGGCACTATCCGGGAGAATGCGCTTTACGGTTCTTATTACGGGGTAGGCATTACCTGTCCGGTGGAAGAAACGCCAGAAGGCCCGCCTAGTGAACCAAGCGAGCAGGATTTAAGCCTTGGCCGCGCGCTCGGCTTGCGAGTAGCCGAGCTGGCCGCAACCTTGCTGCGGGGTAGGGAGCAGGGAGGGAGGTAGAACATGATTTACGGGTTCATCATCCTCGTTATATTGGGAATTCTATTTCTAATCATCTTTAATGTACGTAATTCCAGAAGGAATAGCGGAACCTCGGGGGCAGGTGAAGCAAGCGGCGGCATTGCTGGAGCTGATTCCCCGGCTGCCGGATCCGCCGATTCCCCGGCCGAAGAAGCCGCTTTAGCTCCGGAAGCGGTTGTGCCGGCAGAGCCCGGCTTGAATCCGGACTCCTTTGATCCGGCTTCACTGGATAACGCTGCAGCTGTAGGCGCAATTGAAGTTGATCATCCGCCGGTGACCTCGGCCGGCGCGGATTTAAAGGCAGCCCGCCAAGGCAGTCTGGACGCGCAGTATCGTGATGCGTTAAGAAGGTTCGCGGCAGAAGAAGGCGGAGAAGGGCGACAATCGGGGGACGATCCTTTAGTTCAGAACATCAAAAGCGCTGACGAAGCTTACCGGGATGCTCTTCGGGCCATGCGCCGCAAAGAGTAGGGGGATTTATAGGCAAATAAGTTTCTTGTAGCCTGGAAAAGGTTCAAATGAACAAACCCGCAGAGAATAGAACGTTCTCTGCGGGTTTCTATTTTTTAGATAAGGAAAGGTTGGCAAAACGTTATTGAGGCATCGTAATCTCCACGCTCCGCATATAATCGGACAGTTCTCCGACCTCCGCCTTTCCCCCGAACAACGCCGGAATGGATTCCAACGGAGCGGCCATCGTGCCTGCGATCTGATCGACAGGCGCTGCAAGTTTGACCGTTTGACCATTCACTTGGGCTTCGTCTGATCCCTTGGTGAGTACGGCCGTATCTTCGCCATATTTCAGCGTCAGAGTTTGGCTGGCCTGATCATAATCGAAGCTTGTACCGAGCAGTTCAGCGAACTTCTTCAAAGGAGCCATCAGCGTATCGCCGGTGGAAGGCGGGATAAACCCGAAGCTCCGTTCCTCGCCGTTAATCTTGAGATCCAGCGAGTAGACGGTTCCGTCATCCTTGTTGATCACTACATTTTCCGCCTGACGTTTCAGGTTGTGGATTTCCTGCTCCAGATTGTCTGCGGTAACCTGATGGGTGCCCTTTGCAATCTCGTCGACAATTAGAGAGTTGATTGCGCCCGAGTGGTGGGACATATCTTTGTAATTATCGAGTGTATACGTAATCTCTTTGTCTGTCTGGAATTCATGGATGCTGACATTGTCAAATGAACTGAGCTGCTCGTACATATAACGCTTCATCTCGAGCTGGTTGGCATAGCGCTGCGGGTTTGTAGTATACCAGACCTGCTGCCGCAAAATGGAGTAAGGCGGATAATAGAAATAAAAGGTCGTCTCCGGATGCTCCTTGACCAGCTGCAGCACGTTGTCGTTGAAGCTTTGTTTCACCGATTCCAGCGGATCTTCATTATCGCCGTAAGCCGATTCGTTATAGCGGGCAAACTCCCAGTTCTTGATGACCGGGTCGCGGCCGTATTTCACGCTCCGGTCCCAGTTGTTCAGCTTCTCCAGGGAGGGGTGCGTAGCCGCGCGCGCTTTGGAGTGCTTCAAGGCTTCGTATGCGCTCGTAATATTGGATTCGTTGAAAATATATTTGTAATCGTTCAGTATGTTGTTGTCATATAAATAATACGGAAAGTCTCCCTGGTCACTGACATGGTTACCGCGAAACGCAAAATAATCCAGTCCCCACAGCACCTGCTTAACTTGACCTGTGCCAAAAGCAACTTTGGCGGTTAAGTTCTGCTCTCTTGCCGTAGAGCCTTCAATGGACAGCTTGAGCACCGAGCCGTGAAGCTTCTCCCCTACTTCGGAGGGCAGGAAGTTCTCTGTCATCGAGCTGCCAAGCACGATCGTATCATAGTGATAATTTCGGGCCAGCCCCGGATTTTGGTAACGCTCCTGCCAGGAATATGTCGGCGTGTAGAAGGTAGCTTTCCGGTAGAACTGCAGCGGGTCAACAATGACTACAAAAGAGCCTACCAGAAGAGCAAACAGCAGAATAAATCCTAGAAACTGAACTAAAAACAGTTTGTGTTTCACTTTTTTGTATCTCACTTTGTAATCTCCTTACATACCGGTCCGGCCGGATTTTAGAAGCTGAAATAAAGGAACTCGCTGATTTTATTGAAATAAACGACAGAGAACACGAACAGGGCGGCTGCGAAGGCAGCGCTGAACCAGCCCGGCTTGAAGCGCTCCACCATCTGCATGGAGTTGCGGAACAGCAGCGCGACAAGAATGAAGACAGCCAGCCACAAAACAGTGGTTTTGTCGAGCGTAGAAAGGCCGATCCCGTTCAGGCCGATCATGCCCTTCAGCACCTTGATGGCGTCATCCCAGCTTGTAGCGCGGAAGAATACCCACGCGAAGTTAATAAACTGGAAAGTGATAAACCAGGCTAGCCATTTGGGCATCTGAATGCCGGTCTTCTGCCACATCCGGTGGATGAATTGGGCGAAGCCATGCAGAAATCCCCAGAAGACAAAGGTCCAGCCGGCTCCGTGCCACAAGCCGCCGATCAGCATGGTAAGCATCGAATTAATATGGGTGCGTGCAGTTCCTTTACGGCTGCCGCCAAGCGGAATATAGATGTAATCCCGCAGGAAGCGGCTCAGTGTCATATGCCAGCGGCGCCAGAAATCCTGGATGCTGACGGACTTATAAGGCGAATTAAAGTTGATAGGCAGCTTGATATTAAACAGCAGCGCGATCCCGATCGCCATATCGGAGTAACCGCTGAAATCATAGTACAGCTGGACCGTATAAGCCAGCGAAGTTGTCCAGGCCTGGACGAAGTTCAGCTGGGTCATGGTGTCGAAGCCGTTGGCAGCAATCGGCGAGAAGGAGTCGGCGATGACCACCTTCTTAAATAAGCCGACCGAGAAGAGAAACAAACCTTTGGCCGCGTTGCTGTAATCGAAACGCTTCCCGCGCAGGCGATCGAACTGGGGCATCATCTCTTTATGATGCAGAATTGGACCCGCAATTAAATGGGGATAGAAGGTCACAAACAAAACATAACTGACAATGTTGTATTCTTTGGCCGTACCGCGGTAGGCATCGACCAGATAAGCAATTTGGGTAAAGGTAAAAAAGCTGATCCCGAGCGGTAAAACGATATGCAGAAGCGGCATGTCCTGATTCAGCAGCGCATTGGCGTTCGTCAGGAAGAAATCCGCATACTTGTAATAGCCCAGCAGCAGGACATTGACGGTAATGGCAATGAACAGCGCTGTTCTCCGTGGTTTGTCACCGGGCTCCCCCAAATGGCTGATCGTCCGTCCCATCACATAGTTAAAGGCAATGGAACCAAGCAGCAGCGGCAGGTAACGAACATCCCACCAGCAGTAGAAAAACAGGGAGCTGAGCGCGAGCCACAATTTACTTGAGTGTTTTGCATAATTCCGTTTCAGAGAAGAAGCGATAGCATATTCACTGTCGTTAAGGGGTAATTTTCGAAAATGGTATTATATGGATGAAGAAAAGGGCAGACTTGCAGAATTTTAGAACAGCTCGTTTTTTAAGCGGCAGCCCGTTTTGAATGATGAGAAACGGCGAGCGCAGATGCAAGCAGAACAATGGCATTCAAATACTGGTGAGTTGTGACTTTCTGAATGCCCCGGACATGTGCGGCGTCTGCCGTCAAATAGGTTTTCAATCGGGAGTTGCAGCGTTCTACGCTGGTTCGTTCATTGTAAAGTTCCTTCCAACGCTTTGTATCCCGATGAGGGATGCTGTATCGCCGGAGATCATCCTTCGCATTTACTTTGACGACCATTCCATAGTTTGAAGACGAGCAGGCAGCCATGCCAAGCGGACAGTCGACTTTACCCGTGGCATGCGGGCAGCGAAATTTATGCATATCGCCGTCAACTCCCCAGTATGTCATCGCATAACCCATGGAACAGCACGGTGTTCCGTTCGAGGTCATGCCAGCAGGCGGTTCCTTCTCCCCCCGAAGATTAAGGGGAATGATGGCTTGTGCCTTGACGTTGCGGGCGGCCTCATAAACTTTCATTTGGTCGTAGCCCGCATCGAGTATGAAAAATCGTGTGCTCGTCCTGGACGCTGTTTTCTCGATCAGGCCCGGCGCCATTTCTCCATCATTGACATGCGCCGGCGTTACTTCCAAGGCGATCGGCAATTCACTTTTCGTATCGACCGCCAGATGAATTTTGTAACCAAACCATGTGATTTTATTGCCGAAGGAATCAATTTTTGCGCCCCAGTTCGCATTACCCGTTTGCTCGCTTTTGCGTTTGGGCTGCTTTTTCTCGTAAGCGCGGAGAGCGGCGCTGTCTATGGCGACGTTACTGCCTTCTATGATACCTTCCTGCTGACAGCGTGTGACCAAATCCTCAAAAAGCCGTTTTGCCAAGTCCTTTCTCGTCAGTTCTGAGAAAACTCGGCTTAATGTGGATATGGAAGGAGCTTCTCGATCCAGCGGAAGACCACACTGATAACGAAACCGGAGATCCGTATCCAAACGCTTATGCAACCCTGAAAAGGTACTTATTCCTTCAAGCGGCGCAGCCAAGAGTGCTCGTAGAATACCTTGTCTGCAGTATCCCTCAGCGCCTCGGGGTGAACGGCTTCTCAGTTCCTTGGCATACGGTCTCAGATCGAGAGAGCTGAAGAAGATCGGCAATCTCTCCTTGGGTTGAATTTTTAAAAGTTCTTCGAAGGAAAACAGACATTCTTGGAGAATATACAAAGTGACTTCCTCCATCCTTGAGGTTTTTGGGTTTGGTCACTTGAAAACTTCTCCAAGTTGGGGTGAAGTCCCTTTTTTATGTCCGAAAATCCTTACGGCTCAAGGCCTCAGATTACTGCAAAACGCTCACTTAAGAAAATAAGTCTGAACCTGTTAAGCACAAAATACACGATTACCGTAACTGGCATAAAAACAAAAATAAATTCGTACGAGTTGAAAAGCACAATCAAACCCCGCTTTCTGAGTTCTGTTCCTGAATCGACCCAAAGCAACCTTAATTATTGAGGAGAAACCTGAAGAAAATCGATATAAGAGCCGAATAATGGTTTACAAAATTATAAAGATTTTCTTAAAATAGACTCTTGTAAATTCTAGCGTAAACAGTGGACATCTTCAATCCATATAAAAAACCGCCTTACATAGAAGGCGGCCAAACAACAAACAACGCGGAAAAAGAGATTATGAAAAATAGATCAGGATAACTGTAATCAGGCATTCATCCGCCTTAATGAAGGACAAGCAGGATGAAAATCGGAGCGATACATAAGGTGATCAATCCGGATAAAATCATCGAGATGCTGGAGATCGTACCGGTAAATGAACTGAGTTCGAAAGCTTTGGAGGTGCCTGTTCCGTGGGCGCTGGTGCCCAGCAGCACTCCCCTCGCCACTTCGCTGTCGATCCTGAACAGCTTAACGATCACTGGGCCGATCATCGTACCGAGAATACCGGTTATAATGACAAAGACAGCTGTAATGTTAGGAACGCCGCCGATAACCTGGGAGACATTCATCGCTATAGGTGTAGTGACAGAACGCGGCACGAGGCTGTTAATCAGCGAGGTGTCCAAATGCATCCATTTCGCAAGAAAAGCCGATGAGATAATAGCGGCAATGGAGCCGCTCAAAACGCTGACCACAATCTCGACAGCATGTTTCTTAAGCACATGGAAATATTTATACAAAGGGATCGCAAAAGCAATTGTAGCCGGCTGGAGAAGATCCGTCAGCAGCTTGCCGCCCTGATTGTAGGTTGGATATGGAATTTTGGACAAAAGCAGGACACCTACAAGAATGATAGGAGTGACCAGCAGCGGGGAGAAATAAACCCGCGGTTTGCTTTTGTATACTTTTTTACATACCCAATAAACAGCGAGGGTAAACAGCAAACAAATTAATCCTAGAATCATGCCGATTTGTTCTCCTTTCTTTTTGTAATTCGTGATGCGACGATGCCAGAGCTGAGCATAACAATGACGGTACTAAAGATGACAACCAGCAGGATTTGCAGGCCGTCATTCTCCAGCATCGGGATATACTGCATAATGCCGACGGCGGAAGGGATAAAAAAGAGCAGCAGCTCGGCAAGCAGCCAGTTTGCTCCTCGTTCGATCCACTCCAGCTTAATAACTTTGGTCTTAAGCAGGATAAAGACAACAACTATGCCAAGAATACTGCCAGGTATTTTAAGATGGAGCAGGTCCGTCAATTTGTTCATTCCCATGGAGAACAGAAACAAAACGGCAACCTGAACAATCCCGATCAATAAGGCTTTCGTTTTGGTCATAACGGCTTCTACACCTTTCAATTCGATATCATGGATTTGTTTCATTTACTGAAATTTTACATCAGTATCTTTCATAGGTAAAATTCATATATAGAATGGTTAACATTCCGTTTAGTTATAGAAAGAGGGGGGAGAAAGGTGGATATCAGGCAGCTCCAATATCTGGTTGAGGTAGCCAGACTCCGCAGCTTTACCAAAGCGGCGGAAGCCTTATTCATTACTCAGCCAACGATCAGCAAGACGGTCCGGATGATGGAGGAGGAGCTCGGGATCGTGTTGTTTGCCAGACAAGGCCGCAGCGTCGAGTTGACGGATGCTGGGCGCATCATTGTCGAAAGAGCGCAGGAGATCTTGAATTCCTTTCAAAATCTGTCCGGAGAGCTGGATGATCTGCGCAATCTGAAGCGGGGCCATATTCGGATCGGTCTGCCGCCTATGGTTGGCTCCAGCTTTTTCCCAAAAGTCATGGGGCAGTTCCATCAGCGTTATCCGGACATTACGATCCGATTGTTTGAGGACGGCGCCAAAAAGGTAGAAATTGATGTGCAGGAGGGTTCGCTGGATTTGGGGGTTGTTGTGCTCCCAACGGTGTCGGAGGAGTTATTTGAAATTTTCCCGTTCGTGGAGGAAAAGCTGAATTTGATCGTCCCTTCGCTGCACCGGCTGGCGGAATGCGGGGAAGTGGGCCTCCGGGAGCTTCAGGATGAATTTTTTATTATGTTCCGTGAGGATTTTGCCCTGCATGACCGTATTATCAAGGAGTGCCAGGGAGCGGGATTTCAGCCCAAAATCATTTATGAAAGCTCCCAGTGGGATCTGATCAGCCAGATGGTAGCGGCAGGACTTGGGGTTGCTCTGCTGCCGGAGACGATCTGCCGGGAAATGGATCCGGAGCGCGTGGCCATTGTGCCGCTGGTCGACCCGGTGATCCCCTGGAATCTAGGGATCATTTGGAAGAAAGACCGGTATATGTCGTTTGCTGCCCGGGAGTGGATTCGGCTGGCCCGGAAGGGACTTCAGCAGGAGAAAGGCGATTAATGTATAATTTCGCCCGGTCAGGCAGAGATTATAATCTGACTATTGATGGCGAAAGGAGATACGATGATGAGACGCTGGACGCTTGCTGTAACCGCGCTGCTGGTCAGCATCGGTTTGACCTGTACGGAGGTTAAGGATGCGGCGGCACAGTCGCCGGACAGGACCTTTCATTTTGGCTTTAAACGCAGCCAGAACGGACAGCTTCCTTCTATTAATGAAGAAGGATTCAAGGATGTTATTGACCGGAATCATGCCGTTTTTCTAGGAGATACTAAGCAGAAGGAAATTTATCTGACCTTCGATAATGGCTATGAAAACGGCTATACGAAACCGATTCTGGATACGCTGAAGGCCAAACAGGTTCCGGCGATCTTCTTTGTAACGGGCCATTATGTGAAAGACCAGCCGGAGCTGGTCAAACGGATGGTGGCCGAAGGGCACCTGGTCGGCAACCATTCATGGAGCCATCCGGATATGTCGGCTATTTCGGACGGCCAGATCAAGACCGAGCTGGAGCGTGTGCGGGCGGCTGTGGCCAAACTGACGGGCATAGAGAAAATGGAGTTCGTCCGTCCGCCACGCGGTATTTTCAGTGACCGTGCGCTTAAGGCCTCGAATGCCGCCGGTTACCGCAGCATTTTCTGGTCGGCTGCTTATAAAGATTGGGACACCAATGATCAGCGCGGCGCCGAATACGCCTATCAGAAGGTCATGTCCCAGCTCCATCCGGGAGAAGTGCTTTTGCTGCATTCCGTTTCTAAGGACAACGCTGCTGCGCTGGGGAGAATCATTGATGATACCCGGAAGCAGGGTTATACCTTTAAGGCTTTGACCGAGCTGCCGAAACCTTGAATCTGAAGATAGGGGCCGAGGAACTGCCCAGTACCGGGCTGCAGGCCCGAATTCATGGCAGGCTTATCGGCCCGTTTTTTACGCCCCGTTCAGGGGCATTTTTTGTGTCCAAAATGGGTGGTAATAGTCCTAAAGGCTATTTCGAAAAGGGAATTCGTTCTATAAGCTGTAAGAAGATGGTTTCCTGCCCGCCTCGATCGGGGCCTTGCAGCAGGGTTGTCAAACGAATTATGATCAAGGTAAGAGAAAGCAGCTTCTGGGAGGGCGTCGGAATGAACAAGAGGCCGGAACACGGACAATGGGAACAGCTTTTTAGAAATGCGCCAGTCGGCATGGCTGTTGTGCAGCCCGTAGAAGGAGTCCTGCTGACGAGCAATAAAGCGTTTGGTCGGCTCTTTGGCTGCGGCAGCCAAGAGCTTGCCCAAATGCCATTCCATGAACTTGAAGGCATGGCTTTTCTGGATTTAATGGGTGTTTATGAAGAGATTAGAAAGAATCCGCTGACCGGGTTTATACACCAAGTTGAACTCAAGCTCCATTCGAAGGCCGGCGTTTTGCGCAGGCTAAGCTGGTCGCTGCTGGATGAGGCATCTCCTCTGCAGGAGGCCCGGTTGATCTGCTGTGCGGAAGATGTCACTCCATTGCCTAAAGCTGCGGATAAAGATATAGAAAGTGAAGAACTGTTTGGGCTGATTACCAAAAATGGACAGGACCTCATCTCGATCAGCTCGCCAGACGGCATTATCCAGTACATTTCGCCATCAGTCAACAGGCTGCTGGGATACGATGCTTCAGAAATGGTCGGACAGCTCCGAAGCTCGTTCTATCATCCTGATGATGCCGAAGAAATGAGCAAACCCGGCAAACTTTATTCGGACAAGGATGTTTTCACAAGAAGGGTTCGCCATAAAGACGGGCATTATCTTTGGTTCGAAACCTCCTTCCATGTGATCAAGGATCCGGTAGGGCAAATCCGCCGGGTTCTCGCGATAGGAAGGAACGTCACCGACCGGGTGAACTCGGATGAAATTTTGGCGAAAGCCCAGAAGATCGCACAGGTAGGCTCCTGGAGATGGGATTTAATCAGCGGGGAGCTCTCTTACAGCCGGGAGATGCGCCGGATGTTTGCCAACCGGATGTTTCCTAAGGAAAAAGACCATCAATCTTTGCTCCGGCTAGTTGTGGAGGAAGACAAGGACAGGCTTAACTCGGCAATGGAACGAGCCATTCAGGGAAGCAGCGAAGGCATTACTTACCGGATTAAGCTTCCCAACGGGGAAATTCACACGATCCGTGACCGGTGGGAGGTTTCTTTCACGGACGAAGGAAAGCCCTGCGAGATGATCGGTATGGCCCAAGACATTACGGAACGGGTGGCAATGGAGCAGCAGCTGCTGGAGAAAGAGCGGAAATACCGGCTGATTACGGAAAATACGCTGGATTTCATTTCTCAATGTACGGTTGAGGGGTTTGTTTATTTGTACTGTTCGCCGGCATGTTATAACCTGATCGGCTACACGCCGATCGAACTGCAGGGCACCTGTGTATATGACTACCTTCATCCGGAGGATGTGGGGGTGGTTCGCAGCTATATAGAGGCCTGTCACGAATCCAAAGGCAGCGATTTGCTGCCTCCGCTTACTTACCGGTTTATTCATAAGGACGGTCGCCACGTCTGGTTTGAATCAAACAGCAAGTTCCTGCTCGATGACCGGGGGGAACCGAGCCAGCTTATTTCTACCGCTCGGGATATAACGGAACGCAAAATTATGGAATTCAAACTGAAGGAAAACGAGCAGCGTTACCGCTCCCTGTTCGAATACAACCCTTCGGCGGTTTATTCCATGAGTCTGGAAGGGGATTACCTGACGGCCAACTCCAATCTGGAGAAATTGACCGGGTATTCGCTGGAAGAGCTGATAGGGATGTATTTTGGACCTCTTGTCTCCGAAAAGGATATAGAGCGGACGCTTTATCATTTTAATCAGGCCCGCGAGGGCAAGCCGCAAAGTTATGATTTAACTATTATGCATAAAAAGGGATACCCGGTTGAGATCAATACGGTCAATATCCCGATTGTCGTGGATGATGAAGTTGTTGGCGTCTATGGCATTACCAACGATATTACCGACCGGATCCGTTATATTGAGCAGATTGAACGCCTGAGCCGGGAGCACCGGCTGCTGCTGAATACGGTGTCGGAAGGGATCGTGGGGCTGGACAACGACGGGAAGGTCGTATTTGTCAACCCGGCGGGGGCCGGAATGCTTGGGTTTGATGCTCTTTCGATGATCGGGATTCCCTGCTCCCGGGTTATCCGGGAGACGCGGCAGGATGGCGGCTACCACACGGCCAAGGATTCGCCGATTCTGAAGGCAGTCCAGGCCGGGCTGCCTTATTCCAAGAAAGAAGCGGTGTTCTGGAAACGGGATGAGACCAGCTTCTTCGCTGATTACCAAGTTACGCCGATCTGGGATAAAGGGGAACGCAAAGGGGTAGTTATCGTCTTCCGCGACGTAACCGATGAGAAGGAAATCATCCATGCCAAAGAGTCGGCGGAACGGGCTGATCAGGCCAAATCGGAGTTTCTGGCCATGATGAGCCATGAGCTGCGGACCCCGATGAACGGGATTATCGGCATGATTGATCTTCTCCAGACGACGGAAATGGATGAAGAACAGCAGGAATTCACGGAAATTCTCAGGGACAGCAGTCATGCCCTGCTGCATCTGCTGAATGAAATTCTTGATTTCAGCAAGATCGAGACCGGGAAAATGACGCTGAACAGCGAACCCATTCATCTTCAGGCACTGCTGGGAGGCGTTATTGAGCTGTTCACTCCAAGAGCCAAGGAGAAAGGGATCGGGCTTAAAGCGATGCTGCTGAATCCTGAGCAGATTCCTTCGATCATAATCGGGGATGCCATGCGGATCAGGCAGGTGCTTGTCAACCTGATCAGCAATGCGGTTAAATTTACCGAACTCGGCGGCGTAACCTTGACGCTTGAAGCCGAGCATGCTGCGGATGAACGGCGGACAGCCTTAACGTTCAAAGTGCAGGATACAGGCATCGGTATTCCGTACGAGCAGCGGGATCAGCTGTTTGTGTCTTTCTCCCAGCTGCATCCGCAACTGAACCGCAAATACGGCGGGACAGGACTTGGGCTTGCGATCAGCAAGAAACTGGTCGAGCTGATGGGCGGAACGATCGGGGTGGAAAGTATAGAAGGAGCAGGCTCTACTTTTTATTTTACGATACCTTGTGAACGGGTAGCAGAGGGTGGGATGGAGTCCGAGGTTCATCCTATTTGATTCTGCTGCTGATGACAAATAAAAAAACGGACAAAAAATCGGCGACCTGGCCAGTGGAAGACTGGCGGCGGGTCGCCGATTTTTTAATTTCTTGGGTCTGCTTGCATTCCATTCAGACTATTAGTTTATTGGGCAGCCGACGTTTCGTATAGCGCCTCCAGCTCAGATACAAGCGAACCAACATAAGCGGCTGCTTTGGAAATTGGCTCCCTGCTGGTCATATCGACTCCGGCCATGGCCATCAGCTCGAGCGGAGTCCGGCTGCCGCCGGCTTTGAGCACTTCCAGCCAGCGGTCTACCGCAGGCTGTCCTTCCTCGCGGACCAGCTGAGCGGCAGCGGTCGAAGCCGTTAGACCAGCCGCGTAGGTGTATGGATAAAGGCCCATGTAATAATGCGGCTGGCGCATCCAGGTCAGCTTCGCGCCTTCGTCCAGCTCCAGCTCATCTCCCCAGAACTCGGCGAGGATGTCTCCCTTGAACCGGGACAGGACATCAGCCGTAATCGGTTCGCCGGCTTCGGCATGACGGTAAACGCGGCGCTGGAGTTCGGCTTCCAGCAGGTGCGTCACATAGTTATGGTAATACGTATTCAGCAGCTGGGAAATGATCCAGCGGCGCATCCGTTTGTCTTGCGATTTGGCCATCAGATGGTCGGCCAGCAGGAGCTCGTTCATGGTGGAAGGCGCTTCAATGAAATACATCGACGGACGGTAGTTCACCAAAGCCTGATTTCGGGCTGCCAGCATCAGGTGCCCGGCATGGCCAACCTCGTGGGCTAAAGTAAAGGCTCCCCGCATATTATCGGCCCAGGTGATCAGAATGTAGGAATGCACGCCGTAAATCGAGGAGCAGAAGGCTCCGGTCGACTTCCCGATGTTGTCGGCGTAATCCACCCAGCGCTCGGAGAAAGCGGACTTGACGATTTCGCCGTATTCAGGTCCAAGCACGGTCAGGGTTTCCTGGATAATCCCGCAGGCTTCCTCGTAGGTAACGGAAGGATTGTAATCGGGGTCCAGCGGCGCTTTCAGGTCGCAGAAGAGCATTTGATCGAGACCAAGCTCCTTTTTCTTCAGGGCGGCAAGGCGGCGCATATGCGGAGCCAGCTCGCTGAGCAGCGTGTCATGGATATTGTTGTACATCTCGAGCGTTACCTGCTGAGGCTTCAGCAGCATCTCGGTGACGGAGCCGTATCCGCGCAGGCGCGAGAGTACAACCTGCTTCTTGACTTCGGTGGCATAAGCTTCGGCAAACGTATGGCGCGAGCCGTGCAGCGATTTGGAGAAGGAAGCATAAGCCTCGCGGCGCAGCCGGGTATCCGGCGACATTTCATATTTATTCTCATATAAGCGGAACGAGTTCGGCAGTTTGTCTTCTCCTTCGCCGATATCATCAAAGGTCATGTCGGAGAGCTTGCCGCGCAGATAAATGCGGTAAGGAGCTTCCAGCACCTCGCTGAGGGAAGCGAGCACGCTTTCCGTTTCGGGATTCAGGCGGTGCGGCTTGCTTTCAAGCAGCAGCTTCAGGCTGCGTTCATAAACGGCCAGACCGGGCTCTGCGGCCAGATAAGCTTCGATTTTGCCGTCTTCCAGCTCCAGCAGCTCGGAATCGATAAAGGTCAGCGAAGAGCGGATCTGAGACATCACATCCCCCGATTTGGAGGAGTTCGCCAGGTGGGCCGGATTGGCTCCGTCCTCGGACTGGTGCAGGCGAGCATAACTCGCGGCGCGCATGACCAGCTCCTGCAGGGCATCCTGTTCCTTCAGACAGTCCAGCAGCACGCTGGGGCCTTCATGAAGCCGCCCCTTGAACCGGGTTACATGTTCGGCTTTATCCAGCGCCTCTTGGAGCGCAGCTTCAAACCCTTTCTGCGAATCAAACAGATCATCCAGATTCCAGGTGGACTCGACCGGAACCTCTGCACGTGTCAGCATTTTTGCCATAAACAAACGTCTCCTCTCTCAAACGCAAATATATGTAAGTTAATCTACCACAGTTCTATATTAGCATAGTTCTGCGCCGGATTCTAAGGTTACAACGGGAATGCGGCAGCAGGACATAGTGCCGAGAGGTGAAGCGGGCAGGAAGGGGCTTGGAGGAACGGACGCCAAAAAAAATAAGGAACCTGGGCTGTCCCGCCCGGTTCCTGTATGGGACTGCTAAGCGGCTGAGGCTTAGCGGCTTGCTGAGCCCGCTGGCCGCAGGCTGATGGCTTAGCCAGGTTAACGCCGAACCTGCCGCGTTCCTTTCGCCATCTGCGAGCCGCACAGCGGGCAGAGTCTTTCCGTCAGCTTCGCCTCGCGCTCGCTGACGATCCGGACCCAGGCTGCGCAGCCCTGGGCCGTGCATAGCCACGCCGGCACGACGCGTCCGCGTGCCGGCGCGGCCGAAGCCGCTGCCGCCGCACTGCCGGCGGCAGCTTCACGCGCGGCGCTCCCGCGGTAGCCTCCCGGGAGCGCCGCGCCCGCCCGTGCGCCAGCCGCTGCGGCGCTGGCGCGGGCGATCCGGCTCGGGGCGGCTGTGCCGGCCCCGGGGCCAAGGTCCGGCCGGGACCCGTTGCGCGACCCGGGTCCGGCCGTCTCCGCCGCTGCGCCAACGCCAAACGCGGCGAGCAGAAACCGCGACACGTCCGCCTTCTTGCCCCGGTAGCGCGCGGGGGAGCTGACGACCAGCTCCTCCTTGGCCCGGGTAACGGCGACGTAAGCGAGGCGGCGCTCTTCCTCCAGCGCCGCTTCGTTCTTCTGCCCGGCGGTCAGCTTCGGATGAATATCCTTCATCCGGCCGGCGTCCAGCGCAGAGGCGTGGGGCAGGCTGCCTTCGGAAGCGCCGATCAGATAAACGACGGGGAATTCCAGCCCTTTGGAGCGGTGGATCGTCATCAGGGCGACCCGGTTCCCCTGATCCTCCAGCTTCCGGGTCCTTCCTTCCTCATTTTTGGTCACGACCTCGTCTACGAAAGCCAGGAATTCTTCAATGCCGTCAAAACGTTCGGCGGAAGTCTCCAGCTCGTCCAGAAGCTCCTTCAGCATTTCGCGGTGCTGGGTCGCCTCCTGGCGTTCGTCGGTTTCCAGGTAGCTGTTATAGAAGCCAGCGCGAATCTGCCGGATGGCCTCCACAGGCGGCAGGCGGCGAAGGGAGCGGATCAGCTCGATCCGGCCGTTGAGTTTGTCGATCTGGAAATCCTTCAGCCCGGGCAGGGTTCGCAAATGCACCATTGGCCCTTTTTTGGCGCGGAGCTTCTCTTGCTCCATAATGTGGGCCATCCCCAGCTTCCGGTTAATATAAAGGGTCGGCAAAATACTTTCGATGGCCTGGAAATCCCGGCGGTTCAGCGCTAGCCGCAGATAATCGATAACGGGTCTTACGGCCCGCTGCTGGTAGAGCAGCTGTCCGTCCCCATAGTCGATATAAGGAATACCGCGCAGCACCAGCTGCTCCAACATGGCCCGGTTGTTGCTGGCAGCCCGGTACAGAATAGCGTAATCGCCGTATTGCCTTTTCCCGGTAACCACCTCATGATCAATCCGGTTCAGCAGGAATTCAGCTTCTTTATCCGTTGTATAAGGCCTTAGATACAGCGGCTTGACCCCCTTGCTCTTCCGCGCGGCCTTCAGCGTTTTGACCCGGCGCTGCATATTATGGCGGATCATGTCATTGCCGAGACCGACAATATTCGGGCAGGACCGGTAGTTGATGTCGAGGGTAATAACCGCTGCCCGCGGAAATTGTTTGTCGAATTGCAGGATAAATTCACTGCGCGCTCCGTTGAAGGAATAGATGGTCTGGTCATCGTCCCCGACGGCCATCAGGTTGTTGGCGGGCGCAGCCATCATGCGGACGAGTTCATACTGCAGCAGATTGGTATCCTGGAACTCGTCTACCATCAGGTAACGGAACCGCTCGCGCAGCCAGCGCAGGCTGGAGGGGTCTTCTTTGAGCAGATCATAAGAACGTGTCAGCACGTCATCGAAGTCCATAACCTGCTGCCGGGCTTTCGCGGCTTCGTACCGGAGGAAAATCTGCTTCAGCTCCCGGTCCGTTTCACTGTCCTCCGGCAGCTCGTCCACCTTGACCAGATTCATTTTGGCCGAGGACAGCAGGGCGAGCAGCGTCTCCGGTTCGTAAGCGTCCTGAGGAAGCCCCAGCTCGCGCATGATCTGCTTCAGCATAATATGCTGTCTGGTTGTGTCCGTCAGCAGTTCGGAAGCGGAGCCGCGGCTGTAAAGGAAGCGAAGAAAAAAAGCGTGAAAGGTCCTTGCGGACAAAGCCCGGATATGATGAGCCGACAGTCCGGGCAGTCCGGCAATCCGCTCGCGCATTTCCGCAGCGGCTTTGCTGGAGAAAGTCAGGAGCAGAATAGCGGAAGGAGCCACGCGCCGTACCCCGATCAAATAGCCGGTCCGGCAGACCAGCACGGACGTTTTGCCGGACCCGGCCCCGGCCAGCGTCAGCGCGGGCCCGTCACCGTGACGCACGGCGCGGACCTGCGCCCGGTTCAGAAGAATGCCGCTTTCTTCAAGTCTGCGGAAATACCAGGCATCGGGTTCGGCGTCACCGACCAGCGTGCGGCTGGTTTCGGTGGAGGCCAGAGAGGCGGACGGCACTTGACCTTCCGCCCCATCGGGTCTATGTTGAAATAAAGAACGTTCCATATACGAAATCACCTTGTTTTAGAATGTAGCTGTTGAAGATTTAAATATATCATACTCTGGACGGCCGGTCCGATGAGGTTTGGCCTTTTTGGAGAAACTGCTTACTAAGCGGGGCGCCAAATAAAATCAAATTGGGAGGTTATACGCATGCAGGAAATGGTTAATACAGGGTACGGTTTCGAACTGCAGGAAGACGGAAGAATGGTAGCGGAGATCACCTACCGACAGGAGGGCGATGTTCTGATTGCCGACCACACGTTTGTGTCGGAGGAGCTGCGCGGCCAGAAAGTCGCGGAGAAAATGCTGGATGAGCTGGTCGGCTACGCGCGTCAGCAGGGTTATCAAATCGTTCCGGAGTGCTCTTATGTCCAGACGATGTTCAGACGGCATGAGAAATATGCCGATGTTTGGAGACGTTAACGGAGCGCAGCGATCTTTCGCTTCCGCCAAGCGGAAATTCAGGAAAAATTTCATCTTGCTCACTCATTGAGGCAGGGGGAATTATATTGTATGATGTACTCTGGACTAACCCCCAAAATTTTGATTAAAGCGAGTTGACATAGATGAATCCTAGATCGGCGAACTACGCCATGCCCGCGGAGTGGGCTGAACACGAACGTACTTTGATCTCCTGGCCGGTGCAGGACTCCATGGTCTATCCGGACCAATATGAAGAGGTCAGCCAAGGCTACAAAGAGCTGATCCGGGCGATTGCCGAATTCGAGCCTGTCGGCGTGATCGTGAATCCGGAGGAGGTGGCCCGCGTACGGGCGATGTTCACCGAAGAGAATATCGAGATCCTGCCAGTGGAACACAGCGACGCCTGGCTGCGCGATAACGGACCGACCTTCCTGCTGAACCCGGCCGGCCAGCGTGCCGGGATCAACTGGAACTTTAATGCCTGGGGAGAGAAGTATAAACCGTTCGACCTGGATAACCAGGTAGCGGGGCAGCTGCTCAGCCGTTTCGGCATTACGCAGTTCGATGCGCCGATCACGATGGAAGGCGGCTCTTTCCATGTCGACGGGGAAGGCACGCTGATTACGACCGAAGAGTGCCTGCTGAACGACAACCGCAACCCGCACCTGAGCCGTGAGGAAATCGAGCAGACGCTCAAGGACTATTTGAACGTGGATTCCATTATCTGGCTGAAGCGCGGCTTAAGCGGCGACGAAACCGACGGGCATGTTGATAACGTGGCCTGCTTTGCGGCTCCCGGCAAGGTAATCCTGCAGGTGTGTGACGATCCGACCGACGAGAACTATGAAATTACGCGCGAGAATCTGGCGATTCTTGAAGCGGCCGTGGATGCCAAAGGACGCAAAATCGAAGTGATTCCGGTCCAGCAGCCTCCGGCTGTTCATTATGAGGATTCCAGATTGACGCTCAGCTATTTGAATTTCTATTTCGTTAATGGCGGCATTATTCTGCCGGTGTTTGGCGGAACAGCCGAAGAGACGGACCGTTTGGCCAAAGAAGTGCTGGAGCGCACCTTCCCGGATCGCCGGGTCCGCACGATTAACGGAATGGCCGTGATCCGCGAGGGCGGAAACGTGCACTGCACCACGCAGCAGATGCCTGCCGGCAAATAAGCCGAAGGTCCAAACAAGAAAGGAGAGGGGAACCCCTTTGAGAAATGTAAAGGTTGCAGCCACTCAGATGAGCTGTTCATCGAATATAGAAGAAAATATCGCCAAAGCGGACCGTCTGGTCCGTGAAGCGGCGAAGCAGGGCGCGCAGATTATTCTGCTACAGGAGCTGTTCGAGACGCCTTACTTCTGCCAGAAGGAGAAAGCGGATTATTATCCTTACGCTACGGAACTCGAGCACAACAAGGCCGTGAATCATTTTAAAGAGGTGGCCAAAGAGCTTAAGGTCGTGCTGCCGATCAGCTTTTATGAGAAAAAGAACAACGCCCGCTACAATTCGCTTGCCGTCATCGACGCAAACGGCGAGGTGCTTGGCCGTTACCGCAAAAGCCATATCCCGGACGGGCCGGGTTATGAAGAGAAGTTCTACTTTAATCCCGGCGACACCGGCTTTAAAGTATGGAATACGCGCTACGGCAAAATCGGCATCGGCGTCTGCTGGGACCAATGGTATCCTGAAGCTGCGCGCGTGATGGCGCTGATGGGTGCAGAAATACTGTTCTACCCGACCGCAATCGGCTCGGAACCACAGGATGCTTCCATCGACTCCAAGGATCACTGGCAGACGTGCATGCTTGGCCATGCCGCTTCCAACCTCGTTCCGGTGGTGGCATCGAACCGGATCGGCATTGAAACCGACGAAGATTCCAGCATCAACTTCTATGGTTCTTCCTTTATTGCCGGTCCTACAGGCAGCAAGGTGGCCGAAGCCGGCCGCACGGAAGAAGCCGTGCTGGTAGCCGAATTTGATCTCGACCAGCTGGAATCCCAGCGGATTGAATGGGGCATTTTCCGCGACAGACGTCCTGAGCTGTACCGCATCATTACTTCCTATGACGGAGAGCAAATGGTCTAGTCATAAACGGCCTAAGGGCTATAAGCCGAATAATTTCATTACAAATAATTTCTTAAATAGACAACACACAGAATCAGCAACGACCAGCCGCTTAGCGGCCGGTCTTTTTTTTTTGCGAATTGAACGCTGAAAGGGCTTGTTTCTCGATGAAGATGACGAAGCGCGGAAGGAATAAACGAATAAATTTAAGGTTTCCAGCAAATGTTAGAAATAGAAATCGGGAAGAGAAGGAGGGGAGACATGCTGTACGACTGGCTCAAAAAATCGCTGACTCCCCGGGCCCGCACGTTTGCCGGAAGCTCCAGCAGCATGAAAGGAAGCCTTCCGCTGCCCGTCCATGCCAATCTGACCGTTACGCTGGAGCTGTTCAGAAGCAAGCTTGGAAACAGTCCCGACGTGATCATCCGGTCTTTTGGATCCGCTGGGGAGGCGTCTGCTCCGCTGATCGCGGTTTGTTACGTTGAGGGACTGATCGACAATCTGCTCCTTGCTGAACTGTTGGAAACAGCCGCCAAGGCTGTGGAGAAGGACACGGAAGGGAACGGTCCGGAGACGGCCGAAAGGCTGGCCCGGGATATTCCGTCACTAGCTCTCCGCAAGACGGAGGTGCTGGATCAGGTATTCGCCTCGGTGTTATCGGGAGATGTCGTCTTCCTCATGGATCAAACGCCTTATGCCCTGTCGGCTTCCATCGGCGGCGGTCTCCGGCGCAGCGTCGAAGAGCCGACCTCGCAAACGGTGATTCGGGGGCCCAAAGAAGGATTTACGGAGGATCTCTCCACCAATATGGCTTTGGTCCGCCGGAAGCTCAAAACACCTGCTCTGCGCATGGAGGTCCGGCAAATAGGAACTTATACGCAGACAAGGGTTGCGGTTGCTTATATTGAAGGCATAGCCAAGGACAGCCTGATTGACGAAGTGCGGACGCGTCTTGATTCAATTCAGACCGACAGTATCCTGGAGAGCAATTATATCGAGGAAATGATTCAGGATGCGCCGCTCACGCCGTTTCCAACGATCATGAACACGGAACGTCCGGATGCCGTTGCCGCCAGCCTCCTGGACGGGCAGATTGCGATTATAGTGGACGGCACCCCTTTTGCGTTGATTATGCCGGTGACATTTTTTAAATTTTTTCAATCCAGCGAGGATTATTATCAGAGATACGATCTGGCGACCTTTTTAAGAGTTCTGAGAATGGCAGCCTGTCTGGTGGCCCTGCTTCTTCCTTCCTTGTACATTGCGATCACTACGTTTCAGCAGGAGATGCTGCCTATGACGATGCTGATTACGCTGGCCGCGCAGCGGGAAGGTACGCCGCTTCCTGCGCTGATTGAAGCCTTTGTGATGGAGATGACCTTTGAAGTGATCCGGGAAGCGGGGGTGCGAATGCCGAGGGTCATCGGTCCTGCTATTTCCATCGTAGGCGCCTTGGTAATTGGTCAGGCCGCGGTGCAGGCGGGTCTGGTTTCGGGGACGATGGTCATTGTCGTGTCTTTCACGGCGATCGCGAATTTTGTTATTCCATCGATCGACATGGCGGCCGCCATCCGGCTGATCCGGTTTACATTAATGATCTTGGCTGGCACGTTTGGGTTGTTTGGCATTTTGGCCGGGATTATTCCGATCCTCAATCATCTGGTATCCCTGCGTTCTTTCGGCGTGGACTATTTCCTTCCTTATGCCCCGTTCAACCGGACAAATTCGAAGGATTGGTTGGTCCGCATGCCTTGGTGGGCTATGAAATCACGTCCGGACCAGATTGCCGGCAAAAACAAAACGAGACAAGCTCCTTATCAATATCCGCCGGTCGAGGAGCAAGTGGTTCCTGATCCAAAGGCAAAGGATCAACAGCAGGATAAGCAAAGGGGATAAGTCATGCGCCGTTATTTGCAATTAGCTCTTCTTGGCTTCTGCTTGCTGCTGCTTCCCGGCTGCGGGAGCCGTAAGGAACTGAATGAGATTGGGATTGTTATCGCTACGGGACTGGATGGCAGCAAGGGAAACTACCGGATCACCACACAAACAATCGTCCCTTCGGCGATGTTTAATGGGACCGGAGGCTCCAGCGGGGCAGGTTCTTCTTTGGGGGTATATGTATTAACCACACAAGGGAAGACGATTCGCGAAGCTTTGCTCCAAAGTACGTTAACCAACCCGAGGCAGCTCTATTTCTCCCATAACAACGTTCTGATCATCGGCAAGGAAACGGCAAATGAGGGAATTTCCGAGCTGGTGGACCGCTACCTGCGCAATTTGGATACTCGCGAAACCGTTAAAGTGCTGGTCGCAGAACCCAGCGCGCAAGAAATTCTGGAAACGCTGATGCCTCCTGAGAAGCTGCCGGGCAAGGCGCTTGAGGAATTGCTGGATAAAGAGAAGACCTGGGCACCCTATTATACGGATACCTCCATGTATGATCTTGCGCTGAAATTAAGCTCGGAATCTGGAGGGGTAGGTGTTCCGGAAATCAAGCTGGAGGGCAGCAGCACGGAGGTCATGAAATCGCAGGAAGCCTTTAAAACTACGGCCCCGCCTGCTCGCCTAACCTTAAGCGGACTCAGCTTGTTTCAGGGGGAACGCCGGGTAGGCAGCCTGAATCAGAGGGAAAGCCTGGCTGTCTCCTGGCTCCTGAATCAGGTCAAAAGGGATACCGTCTCATTTGCGAGCAGTCAGGAAGGGGACGAGCAGGAAGAAAGTGGGCAAGAGGGCAATAAACAACGGAAAGCTATGTCTGCCTACAAAGTCACTTCAGCTCGGGTGAAGGTCACCCCGGTCAAAACGGAAGACGGGTTTAGGCTTAAGGTGAAGGCCAAGGTTGCCGGTGAGCTCAACGAATCGGACTCTATGGAGGACATCAGCAGCTTGTCAGGGATTCGGCACTTGGAGGAGCAGATCGAGCGTGAAATTACGGATGACCTCAACCTTGGGTGGAAAGCGATTCAGAAACAGCAGGTGGATGTTTTGGGAGTCGCCGACCAAATCCACCGGAAGTATCCGAAGGACTGGCAGAAATTAAAACCTATGTGGAGAGAGCAGTTTGCACAGATGAAAATGGAGGTTCAGGTCAAGGCTTCCATTAAACGGCCAGGGCTGATTGTACAATCCTTCCACAAGCTGCAAGAGCAAATCCATCATGGGCAGAATCGGGATTAAGAGGTCCGGAAATAAAGCGCAGAAGGGGAATTCAGGGAATTATGAAAAGAGAGGAGGGGACGGGATTGGACCGGGAGAAGATCAGATTGTCCGAGCTGCTCGTCAGTTTGTTTTTATTTGAAGTGGGCAGCACAACGCTTTTCTTTCAGGGAGGGGAAGCCAAACAGGATGCCTGGATTTTGATGCTGATTGCCGGTGCCGCCGGCCTGCTGGTTCTGCTCCTTCATCTCGCCATTCATCTCCGCGATCCCCGACTGGATCTGTTTTTGCTGTTCCACCGCTATATGGGCCCCTGGCTGGGTACATTAATTAATTTGGGGTTTATCGGTTATTTCGGCTACGAAGTTTCCCGAAATTTGAGGGATTTGGGGGAATTAACCTTGATGACCCTGCTGCCCAATACGAAATTATGGCTGACTATGGTAATTTCTTTTCTGGTCATAGCCAATGCGGTTCGTCATGGACCGAGGGTGAATTTTCTGATGGGAGTCCTGTTTCTCCCCTTCGTGGCCGCGGCATATGCCATTTTGCTTTTGGCAGTATCGATCAGCGGACTAATTCATTATGAATTTATGCTGCCGGTACTGGAACACGGCTTTACGGCCGATATGGGCAAATCGTTGTTTGAAATCGTTTCGTTTCCTTTTGGCGAGAGCATCGTTTTTCTGGTATTTTACCCCATGATTCAAGGGCGGAATAAAATGCTCGGAAAAACGCTTTTTTCATTTGCTTGGATTGCTGTATTCCTGACCCTAATCAATCAGCTGAATGTGCTTGTCCTGGGGCCGAATCTTGTACAGAACAGCGCTTTGCCGCTCCTGGAAACGGTTCAATTGATTCGTTTTCCGGGTTTGTTTGAACGAATGGACGCCTTATTTACGATGTTTCTATTCATTGGGCTTGGCGTTAAAATGGCGTATTTCTTCCTGGGCGGTGTTATCGGACTGGAACGAATCACAGGAATCGGCTTCCGGAAATGGATCATTCCGTTAGGGGCCGTTATTTTTGCCGCCTCGTTCTGGTCCCCCAACTATACGCATCATATCTACATTGGGCGCGAGGTCGTGGTTTTAAGCGTATGGCCTTTATTCCAGATCGCGCTGCCGATTCTGTTATTCGTGGTTATGCTGCTCCGCCGGAAAAAAATAAAACCGCACGGCTGATTCGCCCCGGTCATCAATACCGAATACCGAAACCGCAAGGGGGTTCGGTATTGCTGCTGAGTAACAGAGGATGGATCGGGGTAAGATTTTTTTGAAAAAAGAAAAAATTGCAGTTGACATTACATTGTGCACGATGTATATTGGGTACATAAATATTTTACACAATATAATTTTGGTTGATGTAACTGTTGGAAGGCGTCAAGCTAAGCTCTCTAAATATAAGGAGGAATTGAATCATGTCAAACCCAATTAATGAAGCCGTTCAAGGAAGAGTCGTATTGGAGCCAGCTGCTCAAAAATTCGTCCAGGACACGGCGAAACCGCCGTACCTGTTCGATCTTGGTCCGGTGAAAGGACGTGAAACCGTAGATGAGGTGCAATCTGGAGAAATAAACAAGCCGGCGGTCGACATGGAGGATTTGAATATTGAAGGCGGTCCAACCGGAAAGGTATCGATCCGCATCGTCAAACCTCGGAATGCCCAAGGCCAATTGCCCGTCATTCTGTATACTCACGGTGCAGGCTGGGTGTTTGGCAACGCGCATACGCATGACCGTTTGATCCGCGAACTGGCGGTCGGGACGGACTCGGCGGTTGTATTCACCAACTATGACCTCTCTCCGGAAGCGCGTTATCCGGTAGCCATCGAGCAGGTGTATACGGCTTTGGAATGGATCGCCAAAGAAGGAGCTTCCCACGGTCTGAATGCCAGCCGGATCGTAGCTGCCGGCGACAGTGTGGGTGGAAACATGACCGCAGCACTGACGCTGATGACCAAAGAGCGTAAGGGACCTCAAATTGCTAAACAGCTCTTGTTCTACCCGGTAACCGATGCTTCGTTTGATACACCTTCGTACCATCAGTTCGCAGAAGGATATTTCCTGCGCCGGGACGGCATGCAGTGGTTCTGGGATCAATACACCACAGATCCGAAGCAAAGAGCTGAGATTTATGCTTCGCCGCTGCGTGCGAGCCTTGATCAGCTGAAAGGCCTGCCTGAAGCTCTGGTCATTACGGGAGAAGCAGACGTACTGCGGGATGAAGGCGAAGCGTATGCCAACAAACTTCGTGAGGCAGGTGTACCCGTCACTGCGGTTCGGTTCCAGGGCATCATCCATGACTTTGTCATGCTGAATGCCTTAGCCGAAACTAATGCAGCTAAAGGCGCCATGCTGCTGGCTAACACCTGGATCCGCCAATAAGCTGGGTGTCGCAGGGAGGCTGGAAGCTTTGGCTGCTTTGCTGAGCAGAACGCTCTTCGGGTTAATCCCCCGAAGGGCGTTTTTTATTTTTTCGCGGCCGGCAGCTTTCCTCCTTGTCAGGGACTGGCATTGATTCCGGTGCAAGAATCCGTTTAAATGGAAAGTGACTATTGGAAAGTGCCTAAGGGAAGGCGGTGAAGGCAATCAGAGCATTAAGCAGTTATATCACGGATGAAGGCGAACTTGACTACCGCCGCATCTACCGGAGTGAACGTTTGTACCAAGGAATGAACGGGCGTTATGTGGAGCGCTTTTATGTTTCTCCGCTGCAAAGCTATATTTTCAAACCGGTTACTCATTCGGGGCAGGAAGATCGCGAAGTGTGGGTATATGAACAGGTATTGTCCCGAATTCCGAAAGTATATCCTGCATTGATTGACAAATCAGAGGACGGTGCGAGCGGATGGGCGGTCTTTGAGGATCTGGGCCCGCTTCGTCATGAGCACGGACCGAAGACGCTGCTGCGGATGTCCAAGCTCATCGCCAGATGGCACAGCCTGGACCCTTCAGGGTGGGACCCGGACGCTTTCCGGGCACCCAAACCACCGGTACAGCAGATGGCCCGAGAACTGCTGGAGCGGCGGACGGAAGTGAGCCGCCTGATTCATGAGGCAGCATTGCCCGGCGAACTCCTGGACCTTGCCTTGCAGCAGCTTGAAGGCTCCGATTGGGCGGGAGTCAAGGTGCTTAACCACGGCGATTTGCATGCAGGGAATTATGCCTCCATTCAGGGGGATTTGTTTGTGCTGGACTGGGAGCACGTCCATCTCAATTCGCCTTTATGGGATCTGTACCATCTGCTGGATATGTCGCACCCGGTATTTCCAAGGTTTACGCCCAGAAACGAGGAATTGAGGGAGCGGATTCTACGTATTTATGTCCATCAACGCAGATTTTATGGCCAGGAGCTGGAGGAATCCGGCCTTCTGGCCGATTACTGCGCTTATGCTTGCCTATTCACTTTGTGGATGCTGCTGCTTATCGAATCGGATCTTGGCATGGGGAGCGTTTATTGGAGCCGGCCACAGCTGCTGCGGCAGCAAGCGGAAGCCATGGACAGTCTCAAGGGCTGCGGTCTGCAATTTCTCAGGAGCACGGGAGCAGACTACGGGGAGAATAAGAGGGCAGAGGAGGATTTAGATGAGTAAAGTAGGGCTTGTCATGCGCAAAATCCAGTTTGCCGAAGCACAGGGACCGCGGATTTTTGCCGAAAGACTGCAAAGAATCAGCCGCGATCTCGGTGTGGAGCTGGTCTTCATTTCCCCTGAGCGGCATGTGAGCGAGCACGACTGGCTGCCGGGTTACGAGCATGAGAAAGGCGATCTGGTCAATTATGATGTTGTACTGGATCAAATCTATAGTCAAAAGATTGAGCATGTTATCTATACGGTATCGGGCTTCACTTTTCTGAAGATGTTTCTCCCAAACAGCGTTTTGTTCCCTCACAGCTTTCCCGACCCGGCTCTTACAGGATATGAGATGATGAAGCCTTTCTATACGATGGTTGACAAAGCGATCGTACAGACGGAATTTCTGCGGGAGCAGATCCGGGAACGCTACGGGGTAACAGACGTCGATGTGATCCCGATCGGCTTTGGCGAGGACTTGGCCAGACGGCACTTTGATCCGGATGCCATCGTTGACAACCGGATTTTATGGATTGGGCGTGACGAGGCCAATCGGCGTCCAGATCTGGTTTTGGAGTATGCCAGACGAAATCCGGACAAAGAAGTGTTTATGGTCTTTGGAGGCATGCGCTACAAGGAAAGCATGAAGAAATATTCAATTCCGGATAACGTGAAGCTGCAATTTGCTTTATCGCAGGATGAAGTGTTTGCGCTTATGAATTCAGCCAAGGTTTATTTCAGCTCCTCCAGGTTCGACACGTTTGCAATGCCGCTGACCGAAGCGATGGCCATGGGCAAAATCGTCGTCAAACCGGAGCATCCTTGTTACGGCCATATTCATGGCCCGCATTGTTTCGCAGGCAATGAAGCGAACTGGTTTGAGCTGGTCAATATGGCTGCTGCCCACCCGCGCAAATGGTCGGAGCAGAACCGGGAATATGCCTTTGATCATTTCTCCGAAAGAGTGATGGTAGAGGGCTATCGCCGCTTTTATGAAGCTTGGTTGAGATAGGAAAGGACAAACGCGGCGAACGATAATAATAAAGCCCGTTTCCTGCACGCCGAATGTTCGGGATGCAGGAAACGGGCTTTTCAAGTAAGTGCCGGGGAACCGATGTCAGTGATTGCTCTGAAGGATTTCCCTGATCTCCAAAGCCAAGGTTAGGCGTGCTGCTCTATTTTAACTCCGCAATCCAGATTGCGAAGCTTACGTTTGATTTCCTTCTGCCATTTCTCATCGCCAAGCCGGTTGGCCAGATTCAAGAGGTCCAGATAATCATCGACTTGAAGCAGGCATTTAGAGTATCGGTTGGTCATGTACATAAACTCCTTCTGTCTTGGGGTGGATGATGGTGGGCTGCAGCTGCAGCGACTTATCACGAATAATGATAATCATTATCATTTGATATTTATTATGGCATAACTCTCAGGGAAATGACAACCCTTTTAAGTATAAAGAGGTAAAGATCATAGCAAAGTCGGAAGAACGGGTTTATTTCCCTTTGAATTGTGTTATATTACGGAAAATAAAGGAATTCCGGGCCTGCCTGTTATCGCCGGATATGGAGGGGTTATGGAGACAGAAGCGTTATTAAAAGCCGAGGAATTGGCGCTGAAGAAGCATTACATCTTCAAACAAAGCTGGATACGGTATTTGGCCCGGTCCATGCTGGCCAGTATGTTCATCGGTTTTGGCGTCATTGTAGCCTTTAAGACCGGGAACTTTTTCTATGTGAAGGATTCCCCGTTCACTTATCCGATGGCAGCCATGACTTTCGGTGCGGCAATTATTTTGATTTCATATGGCGGCGGAGATCTGTTTACCGGCAATACCTTCTATTACACATATGCTGCACTGCGGAAGAAGCTGAAATGGACGGAGGTTTTGAAGCTGTGGGGCTCCAGCTACTTGGGCAACATTCTCGGAGCCTGCGTATTTGCACTGCTGATCCACTTAACCGGCTTGTTTGATTCCCCATCCGTGAACGGCTTTCTGCTGAGCGTGGCCCAGCACAAGGTCGAGGCGCCGGTCGGCGAGCTGTTCTTCCGGGCGATTCTGTGTAATTGGCTGGTTTGTCTGGCGTTCTTCCTGCCCATGTCCATGAAGGGGGATGGAGCCAAGCTGTTCGCCATGATGCTGTTCGTCTTCTGTTTCTTTATTTCAGGTTATGAACACAGCATAGCCAATATGTGTACGTTTGCTATTGCGCTGGTCCTGCATCATTCGGCGGATTTTACTTTTGGCGGAGTGGTCTACAACCTGATCCCGGTGACATTGGGCAATCTGGTCGGCGGCGTCCTGCTGATGGGTTATATGTATTATTTCGTTAACAAGCCTTATCTCGAAGCCGGAAAAGAAGGAGAGAAGCCGGACCCAGAGGCCCCTCGCTATAGGGAGCAAGCCCATAAATAAAGTGGTCAAAGACGGCAAAAGGAGAGGAGTGGAATCGTCATGGCACAAACCGGAGGCAGGCAGGATGGACAGGAAGCCGTGCTGCCGGCTGAAGTCCGTCAGCTGCTGAGCGGCAGCTCGCTGGCGGATAAAATAGGAGAAGCGATGATCCTGACAACGGTTTCGGAGGACGGATGGCCGCATACGGCGATGTTAAGTGTAGGAGAAGTTGTGTCTTGCGACAGCCGAACGGTCAGGCTAGGCTTGTGGCCGGGGACCGTTACGAGCGGGAACATGACCAGGACCGGCAAGGCGCTGTTGGTCGTGGTGTACCGGGGGAAAGTGAGTTACATCAAACTCAAGGTCAAGCCGCTCCCAGACCTTCAAGAAAGTGTTCATCCGCGCAAGCGATATGAAGCAGAGGTGGTTCAGGTCAAGCAGGATTCCGCCAAATATGCGGAGATTATAAGCGGCATACAAATCGCGCTCCATGATCCTGCGGATGTCCTGAACCGCTGGGAGATTACGGCATCTGAGCTGTTCAAGAACTGATGGAAGCCTACAGCTGTTGTCCCGACAAGGTAGCTTGTTTCGGAGGGCAGCTGTTTTTAATTGGCATAAAGCATAAAGCTACATTTTCATATGAAGAAAAATGGTTTATTTACGACACGGCCGCAAGGTATAATAAGTGGGATTGTAAAGCGAAAAAAATGTCGTTTTTTTGTAAGTTATTAGGAGGAATTTATGCGAAGTTGGATTTGGGGGACAGCTGTTTCTCTGGAGGCCGTGCCAGCTTTGGTTCGGAAGAATGGTGAGGGATTGCAAGGGGGCTTCCCGTCAACTCTTGATATGGATTTGAACCCTTATGTCGCTGCATGTTTTATAGGTCTCTTGGTTTTTATCGTTGTGGGAGCAGTTGTGGTCCTTATCAAATTCCCCCCATTTGAAACTCGCAGGGAAACCGAGCTGACGAGGGCTTTTATTAAAGAAACGCTCAAGCATTATCAAATCTTTGTTTGGGCCGTTGATCCGATAAAAGGAACGGTGTATTTCAGCAGTCATGCAAGCGAACTCTCCGGATTATCTCGCGAGCAGGTTATGGGAAAGCCGGTGCAGCAAACCGGACTGCGGGAAGCCGGATTTGGTGGTCTTGTTGACCTGATGGAGGATGCTGTCTCCGGCGAGCCTACTGAGGTTCAGGAGGAGGTTCGTATTCTGACCCCTAACGGCAAGAAACATGTTCTGCAAGTCCGTTTGTCGCTCCTGGGGGGAAATCGCAGGGGAACCGGCGTTTATGTCCTGTCCGCCATAGATGTGACTGAATCCAAGAAGATAGAAGAACGCTTCCGCCTGGCTCATGAGGGCTCGGGAGCTATTATCTGGGAATCAGATATGAACACTCATGAATATACCTTCTCCAAACGCTGGAATGAGCTAATGGGTTATGAAGAACGTCAGGAGCCGTACAGCGCAGCTGAACTTCTGAAGATGATCCATCCCGATGACTTGGAGCAGGCTGATGAGAAACGCCAGAGTCATCTTAGCGGCGAAGAGGCTGCTTACAATGCCGAATATCGAATGCTGACCGCACATGGGGATTACAGGTGGATGCAGGCCCACGGGAAGGTTCTGCTTGATTCCCGCGGCAGAAGAATCCGGTTTGCAGGTTCCCTTATTGATATTACGGATCGTAAAAATTATGAGCTTCAGCTCAAGGCCAGCCTCCACGAGCTTGAACAAATGAACCGTGAGCTTGCTGCCATGCAGGAGGAACTCAAGCAGCAGGTGGAGCTGCTGGTCGAGAGTCAGACCCGGCTTCAGCAGAACGAAGACAACTTACACAAGCTCGCTTATTATGATCCGATCAGCGGCCTGCCGAACCGGATGCTGCTTCTGGAGAAGCTGGAGAGCACTTTGGCAGACCCGGATCAACAAGCGGCCCTGTTATTTATAGATACAGACAATTTCAAGGACATCAATGACTCGCTTGGCCATAAATGGGGTGACGTGTTAATCCGCGAAGCCGGAGAACGCCTCAATTCCATGTTGCCCAAGGAGGCTATGCTGTTTCGGTTTGGCGGCGATGAATTTGTTATGCTGTTAATCGGAGAGATCTCCCCTTCGGATCTTCAGCTTCTGGCCCGAAGGCTGATTAACGGGTTCAAGCCTCCATTTGCAGCCGGGCAAGGCGAACTGCATCTGTCGATCAGTATCGGCATGGCGCTTTATCCGCTGCAGGCTTCAGGTCCGGAGGAGCTGATCAAAAATGCCGACCTGGCGCTTTATCGCGCACAGAAGCAGGGGAAGAGCTCTTTTGTCCTGTACGATGCCTCGATGCAGCTCGAGCTGCAGAGCCGGATGAAGATGGAGGCCAGGCTGTTGTCTGCGCTTGACCATGATGAATTCAAACTGGTCTATCAGCCGCAGGTGGATTCATCAACGGGGAGAATCAGCGGCTTTGAGGCCTTGCTGCGGTGGGAGAATCCCGAGCTGGGCCAGGTGGCTCCAGACAAGTTTATTCAGATCGCTGAAGACATCCGGCAAATTATTCCAATCGGAGAGTGGGTCCTTCTGACGGCCTGCAGGTTTCTGAAGAAGCTGCATAATTCCGGTTATGAAGGTTATAAAATATCGGTCAATATTTCCGTTATCCAGTTGAAGCAGGAAGGGTTTGTCCATACGATGGCGGATATTTTGCAGAAAGTGGACCTTCCTGCGGAGTTTCTGGAGATCGAGATTACCGAGTCCCTGTTCATGGAGTCCTCGGAAAGAAATGAGCTGATTGCCAAGCTGGACCAATTAAGGCAGCTGGGCATCGGGATTGCGCTGGATGATTTTGGGACCGGATATTCGTCCTTGGATTATCTGCGCGAGCTTCCGATAACGACGCTCAAAATGGACAAGAAGTTTGTTGATCCCATTGAACAGGATGAAGACAGCCGTTCGCTTGCTTCGGCTATCCTGTTAATCGGCCATAGTCTGGGATTGAAGATCGTGGCGGAAGGTGTCGAAACGGCGAGTCAATTTCATTTTCTGAAGACGCATGGCTGTGACAAAATTCAGGGTTATTTGTTCAGCAAACCTCTTGGAGAAGCGGAGGTAGCCGGTCTGTTGTCCAAGTGGGATGACGGGAGGGCTTGAATGCGGCCCGGGTCCCCATCATGTTATAATAGACCTATCACAGGTCTGGGGGATGGAGCATGAGGATCGGTTACATCTATAGGAATTACTTTAAAAATAACCTCTTTATGAGGATGCTCCTGATCTTTGTGGGAATCGCGGTTGTCACGATCATCACCTTGTCTTATCTGATGTTTAAGTCCTTATCCCAAGCGATCATTAACCGGGAGCTGGATAGCCAGAAGTCGGCTATGGAGAGCGTGAACCGGTACATGGCCTCGCGTTATGAGGCCGTTCAGAATATGGTCCGGGACATGTATCGCAATGAGACTTTGTATGCCAATATTAATTATCTTATGGAGCATAATTACTCGGAATATGTCCAGCATCGGATGGACCAGTTTTATAACGAAATAAGCGATTCGACAGATGCGCTTCAATATCTTCAGAATTTAATGGACGAGAACAGCGATTTCACAAATTTGATCCTGTACAGCTCGGAGAGTCAGGTTCTGACGTCCTTTAATATAAACAAGCAGTTCAAACAAGTGTCGGTTCAGCTAACCCATTCGTATATACCGGATGTAATGGCGATGGAGAGCAAAAATATTACGGCCCCGAACTATTGGATTCGAAAGGCTGTAAATCAGACCAATCCGGCTCTATATGCGGTCCGGGTGCCGATCAACAACCGTCAAACGCTAAAAAATGCGGGGCAGCTTGTTGTTTTTCTGGATTCCGAGAGCATCTCCTCTGCATTATCCGGATATCGGAATAGCCTGAAAGGCGAAATCGTCGTTCTTTCGACCGATGATGTCGTGCTGTACGATTCCAAAGGCAAGTATTACGGCCAGAAATACCCGTATGTCAACATGAAGGACGCGCTTTATGATAATCCGGATAACATCCCGATGAACAAGGATCAAAGTTTATATATCAACAAGCTGATTGCGGCGGATGACGGGTACGTGGTCATTGGTTCCATGCCCAAATCTGTAGTTGCTGATGCTTATTCGGGGATCAGGAAGACGATTATTACGATCAGCGTTTTTTGTATCTTGTTCGCGATCTGTATTCCGATCATTTTTGTAATGAGCTTTGCCAACCGGACCAATCAAATTATTAAATTTACCCGCAAGGTGAAAAATGGCGATTTGTCCGCCAGGATTGATGACCCCCGGGAGGATGAGCTCGGACAAATCTCCAGAAGCTTTAATGACATGTTGAATGAGCTTAACTTATACATTGAACGTGTATATAAAGCCGAGATCAAACAAAAAGAAACAGAACTGGTAGCCCTTCAGGCGCGGGTTAGTCCCCATTTTCTATACAACACGCTCGAGGTTATCCGCATGAGGGCGATTTCGCAGGGAGCCCGGGACGTCGGTGATATGATCTACAGCTTGTCTGTGCTGTTCAAGAACCTTGTAAAGCAGAAAACTCCTTACACGCTCAAAGATGAGCTGGAGTCCTGCCGCTTGTATCTCGAATTGTTCCGGATTCGCTACAAGGACAAATTCAACTATTCCATTACTCCAGAGCCCTATCTGGACCATAAAATCGTAACAAAACTTTCCCTGCAGCCTATAATTGAGAATTACATCGTGCATGGCATCCGGACAGACCGTGATGACAACCGCTTGTCGATCCGGATCTGGACAGAAGGGGAAGTGCTGATTGCCGAAATTTCGGATAATGGAAAAGGCATAGAAGCGGGGCGCCTGGATGAAATTAAAGAGGTGCTGGAGAATGCTGAGGAGACGGGGGAAATGTTTGGCCTGCGCAGCGTGCACAGCCGGCTGAGATATCTCTATGGGCCTGAATATGGACTGAGCATTACCAGCCGGCCGGGTGAAGGGACAACCGTCCAGGTAAAATATCCGAACCGTGAGGAGGTGGGGGCAGAACATGTATAAAGTATTTATTGTCGATGATGAGCCGTTTATCATCGAAGGTTTATACGATATTCTGGATTGGCCTTCTTTCGGACTTGAGATCGTCGGACAGGCCGAGAATGGCCAGCGAGCACTAGAAGCGCTAAGCGCCAGACCGGTCGATGTACTGATTACAGATATCTCCATGCCGGTTATGGATGGACTCAGCCTGATCCGTGAAGCAAGGAAGCTGCACCCTAATTTAAAAGTCATTATCCTCAGCGGCTTTAACGAATTTGATTACTTGAAGGAAGGCATGAAGCTGGGCATTGAAAATTACCTGCTGAAGCCGATCAACATAGACGAGCTTGAGTCTACGCTGCGAAATACCATCCAGAAGCTGGACAGCACCAGCTCGGAAGAATTGTATGATGCCTTCGACGTTCAGATTATCAAAGACAACACGTTGTTTCGCTGGCTTACCGGACAAATGGCGGCGGCCGAATTTGAAGAACGGGCCGATTTGTTGGGTCTGTTCCTGGACCGGCCGTTTATTGCCACAGCGGTATTAAGACCGGTGGAGAGCGGGATCGATGTGTTTGACTGGACCCGGAGAAGGCTGGCTGGTGAACAGGGGTTGACCTTGTTCCGGGATGTGGACGGTGATCTGGTGTTAATCGCCTCCATAGAAAGCTGGGCCGAAGGAAAACGCGATTTCACCCTTCTGCTTGAGGAGCTGTCTTTTGAACTCTCGGAGCTGAAACGTCCCGTGCAGATCAGCATCGGAAGCGTGGGCGAGTGGCCGGAGGAAGCGGCTCCGAGCTACAGGGAAGCGAAGCGGGCACTGGAATACTTTATGGTTTATCCGGACCGGCGGGTGATGGATATCACCGGTCTGGAAGCGGAGGATGAAAGGGAAAGCTCTGAGTTTACCCTGCAATGGCCAGAATACGTAAAGCTGATTTTAGCCAGAGATGCGGAAGGACTGGCCCAGCGAATCGCGTATGATTTTGAGCAAATGCGGGTATTGGGAGGCATTGGGCCACAGGATTTGACCAACCGGGCGCTGGAACTGGTAGTCCGCTTCAAGATGGAGCTTGAAGAGATTCGCCATACGGAAGAAGAAGCCATCTTCAAGAGAGGACTTGAGAAGGTTCGCAGCAGCACCGCTTTTGGCGGGCTTGTTCAGGCCCTGCAGGAAGTGGCGAGGGAGACGGTGTACGCCCTGCTCCAGGACACCAAAAACCCGGTGGTCAGCCAGGTGCTGGCGCATATCCACGATCATTATGCGGACGAGCTTTCCTTAAAGACGCTTGGAGCCCAATATCATATCCACCCCGTTTACCTGGGACAGCTGTTCCATAAGGAGACGGGCGAATCCTTTGCCGAATATATCAACAAATACCGGGTTGAACAAGCGAAATATCAGCTCAAGCACACCAATCTGAAGGTGCAGGAAATCGCCAGAAACGTAGGGTACTGGGAGACCGGATATTTCTATAAACAATTCAAGAAATATGTCGGCATTTCGCCAACGGACTTCAAAGCGCTATAGGAATCGGACTAAAATCTCAATTCGAAAGGCACTGCTCTCCCACGAGAGCGGTTTCTCTTTCGGGTTGAGGTTTTTCTTTTTGATGTCAGACATGAAATTGACAGTTCAAGTAAGCGTTTTAAGAAAACGGTGACAAAATTCTACAAAAAACACGTTTTCCTTTAATTTGTACCCTAATTTATTAAGTTTATCTTCTTTTTGAGAATGCTTTCATCCGGTAAGGTTAAAGTAGTTCATTTGGTTATCCAAATGCGTACAAAGGACTATGCCGGAGCAAAACAAAGATAACCCTATCCGGCAAAACCGCTTTGGAAGAGTGAGAGAACCTGCAGTACACCAAGCAATTAAAAAGGGGAGGATTCACAATGGGGAAGAGTAAGAAGAGACTTTCCATCGCGCTTGCCATGCTGACAGCGCTGACATTCGTACTGAGTGCCTGCGGCGGCAATAACAACAGCAGCGCAAACAGCGGTAATTCCGCATCTGGCTCGGGCGGCAGCTCCGAAAAACCGGTTAACCTGATCTGGTACACGATCGGCACACCGCAAAAAGACGTAGATAAAGTTATGGCTGAAGTCAGCAAGTACACACAAGAGAAAATTGGCGCAACCATCACCATGAAAATGATTGACTGGGGCGACTATACGCAAAAAATGCAGGTTAACGTAGCTTCCGGTGAACCTATGGACATCATGTTCACGTCGGCCGGCGGATTTGATTATGTACAGAACGCAAGAAAAGGCGCGTTTATGCAGCTTGACGATCTGCTTAACCAATATGGACAAGATCTAAAGAACACGATTGACCCAGCGTTCCTTGAAGGCTCCAAAGTTGACGGACACAACTACGGTATTCCGGCTAACAAAGAGCTTCCGCAGCTCGAAGTATGGCGCTTCAACAAAAACCTGGTTGACAAGTACAACCTGGACATTACCAATGTTCGTTCCCTGGAGAGCATCGAACCTCTTCTGAAGACGATCAAAGAGAAAGAACCTAACGTAACGCCGTTTGCCATGGATAAAAACTATGTGCCTTACGTGCCTTACGATTACATCATCCAAAACCTGCCTATGGCAGTGAAATTGGATACTACGGACTACAAAGTCGTAGATATCCTTGAAACGCCTGAGATGAAAGCTGCATTGACTACTATGCACAAATATTATCAAGCGGGTTATGTGGCTCCAGAAGCTGCTACAACAGGTTCCACAAGCGACTTGATGACATCCGGCAACTGGTTTATGGACCGTGCGCAATCCCAGCCTCTGGCTGATAATGTTTGGTCCGCAAGCTACGGATACCCTGTAGTATCCACGCCTGCAAGTGACGCGATCATCACGAACACGTCTGTACAAGGTTCGATCATGGCAATCTCCGCTAACTCCGAACATCCGGACAAAGCGATGCAATTCCTGAACCTGCTGAATACCGATCCGGTTCTGCGCAACATGGTTGACTCCGGTATCGAAGGTACGCACTACAAGAAAACCGATGACAAACACATCGAGAACCTGCCAGAGTCCAAGAACTACGACATGCCTTCTTACTCTCTTGGCAACAACATGCTGCTTTACTTGAACCCTAACGATCCAGACGACAAATGGGAACAATTCAAGAAGTTTAATGCTGAAGGTAAAGATTCTCCAATCCTGAGCTTTAACTTCGACAGCACCAAAGTGGCTACAGAAATGGCTGCCGTACAAAACGTAAAAGAACAGTTCTGGGCTTCCCTGATGACAGGTACAGTTGATCCTGAAGAATACCTGCCAAAAGCGATCCAGAAGTTTAAAGAAGCCGGCCTTGATAAAATCATGGCTGAAGCTCAAACACAGCTTGACGCATGGAAAGCTGCAAACGGCAAATAAGAAAGTTCAGTTTAACCTTAGTGTGACCCTCTATAGCAAGCAGTTGAAGCAGTTCAGTAGCAAGGACAGCATTATAGAAGCACTAAGCACAAAGGTAACAGAAATCTAGTCGGAAAGGATCGGGCGGGTGGTCAAAACGCCCGATCCTTTTCATTATCTGAATAATCATCCGGGAGGGAACGATAGTGGCTACATTTTTTAAAAACATCCTTAAAAACAAAGTCATGCTGTTTATGGTGCTGCCTGGAGCCCTCTGGTTCTTTTTCTTCTCTTACCTTCCGCTTGTGGGAACGGTGGTTGCATTTAAACAGTACCGCTTTAACCGTGAAGGCTTCTGGGCCAGTATCGTTAAAAGCGAATGGGTAGGCTGGCAGAACTTTAAGTTCCTGTTCAGCGGCACCGATGCCTGGGTCATCACCCGTAATACTTTGTTCTACAATATTGCGTTTATCTTTATCGGGCTTGTCTTGTCTGTGGCGATGGCGATCCTTTTGTCGCAATTGGTTGGGAAAACGTTGGCCAAAGTGTATCAGACCGGCATGTTCCTGCCATACTTCCTGTCTTGGGTAATCGTCGGCTATTTTGCGTTCAGCTTCCTGAGCATGGACCGCGGGATGCTGAATCAGATTCTGGGCTGGTTTGGAATGGAGCGGGTTCAATGGTATTCCGATCCAAAATATTGGCCGTATATCCTGATCTTCGTCAGCCTTTGGAAATCCATCGGCTACAACAGTGTGGTTTATCTGGCTTCCATCTTGGGCATCGACAAATCGCTGTACGAAGCAGCCATGATTGACGGCGCAAGCAAATGGCAGCAGATCCGCAACATTACGATTCCTATGCTTTCCCCGATCATCATCATCATGACGCTGCTGGCTGTCGGACGTATTTTCTACGCAGACTTCGGTTTGTTCTATCAGGTTCCACGCGACTCGGGTACGCTGTACTCCGTAACGAACGTTATCGACACTTATGTCTATCGCGGTCTCAAAACCACCGGCGAAATCGGTATGAGTACTGCTGCAGGTTTATATCAATCCGTTGTAGGTTTTGTGCTGGTTATCGTTTCGAACTTCGTGGTGCGCAAAATCGATAAAGACAGCGCCTTGTTCTAATTTAAAGCTGAAAGGAGCTCGAGCATCATGGCAGAAGTGGCTACAAGCAACACACAGAGTGTTTCTGACGTTCCGCGCAGAAAAGCAAAAGATTTTCACAACATTAGTACCGGCTGGAACGTAGTTTTGAATATTATCGCAGGGCTGTTTGCCTTTATCTGCGTTTTTCCTTTCTTGTTCGTCTTGATCATTTCCTTTACGGATGAAAAGACGCTGGCTACCGACGGCTACCGCCTGTTCCCGGCCAAATGGAGCTTTGATGCCTACCGGTTCGTCTTCCAGACCGGAGACGCGCTGCTTCGTTCCTACGGGGTGACGATTCTGGTTACCGTACTGGGCACCATCATCAGTTTGGTGCTGATCTCGCTTTACGCGTATGCTATTTCTCGGACCAGCTTCCGCTACCGGAGATTTTTCTCCATCTTCGCTATCGTTACCATGCTCTTTAACGGCGGGATGATTCCGACTTACATGGTCGTATCCCAGCTGCTGCATATGAAAGATACACTTTGGGCGCTGGTGCTTCCACTGGCGATGAACGCCTTCTACATCATGATTCTCAGAACGTTTTACAGCACAAGCGTACCGGAAGCGATTATCGAATCCGGACGGATCGACGGTGCGGGCGACTTCTACATCTTCCTGCGCATCGTGCTTCCTCTGTCCCTGCCGGGTCTGGCAACCATTGGATTGTTCAGTACCCTTGGCTACTGGAACGACTGGTTTAACGCCCTGCTGTACATCGATAATCCAAACCTGGTTCCTCTCCAGTCCATGCTGATGCGGATCGAAAACAGTATCCAGTTCCTGCAGCAGAACTCGCAGAACAGCTCGCTGAGCATGCAGGCTTTGTCCTCCATCCCGCAGGATACGTCCCGTATGGCGATGGTTGTGCTCGCAACGCTGCCTATTATTTTTGCATACCCGTTCTTCCAGCGTTATTTCGTGCAAGGTTTGACTGTAGGCGCGGTTAAGGAATAAGGATAATTTCTATGTTCGCTGATACGACAAACGTCAACTCATAACTTCACCATAGAGAGAAATTGGAGGGGGGAGGCTACGCATGCTGAAATATAAAGACGCTGCTTTGCCCGCTGCAGAGCGGGCGGAGCATCTGCTAAGCCTGATGAACGTGGAAGAAAAGGTTGGCCAGCTTGTCCAGCCTTTTGGCTGGCAGACCTATGAGAACAACGGCGGCACGATTACACTCACCGAAGATTTTAAAGAGCAGGTCCGAAATGGCGGAGTCGGCTCCCTGTACGGGGTACTGCGCGCCGACCCATGGACCGGCGTTACGCTGGAGAGCGGCTTGTCGGCCAAAGAGGGAGCCGAAGCCGTCAATCAGATTCAGCGTTATGCTGTTGAGAACTCCCGGCTCGGGATTCCGATCCTGATCGGGGAGGAATGCTCGCACGGGCATATGGCCATCGACGGGACCGTGTTCCCGGTTCCGCTGCTGCTCGGCAGCACCTGGAACGTGGATTTGTACCGCGAAATGTGCCGGGCGGTGGCGGCGGAGACCCGCGCCCAAGGCGGCGCGGTCACTTATTCGCCGGTGCTCGACGTCGTCCGTGACCCCCGCTGGGGCCGGACGGAGGAATGTTTCGCCGAAGATCCTTACCTGATCGGCGAATTTGCGGCAGCCTCCGTGCAGGGGCTGCAGGGCGAAAGCCTTGCCAGCGACAGCAGCGTGGCTGCGACGCTGAAGCATTTCGTCGGCTACGGCAGCTCGGAGGGCGGACGCAATGCCGGTCCGGTTCACATGGGCTGGCGCGAGCTGCTTGAGGTGGACTTATACCCGTTCAAGAAGGCGGTGGAGGCCGGAGCTGCATCCATCATGCCGGCTTACAACGAAATCGACGGGGTGCCGTGCACAGTTAATACAGAGCTGCTTGACGGCGTGCTTCGCAAGCAGTGGGGGTTTGACGGCATGGTTATCACCGACTGCGGCGCCATCGACATGCTGGCTGCGGGCCATGACGTGGCTGAGGACGGCTTGGACGCATCCGTTCAGGCGATTGAAGCGGGCATCGACATGGAAATGTCCGGCGCCATGTTCGGCAGCTATCTGCTTCAGGCGGCCCGCGAAGGCAAGCTGGCGGAAGAAGTGCTGGACCGCGCCGTGCTTCGTGTGCTTACTCTTAAATTCAAATTAGGTTTGTTCGAGAAACCTTACGCCGATCCGCAGCGGGCCGAGCGGGTGATCGGCAGTGCAGAGCATAAAGCTTTGGCACAGCGGCTGGCGGAGGAAGGCATTATTCTTTTGAAAAATGAAAATCAAACTTTGCCGCTTGCCCCCGGCAGCGGCAAAATTGCTGTGATCGGACCCAACGCCGATCAAGGTTATAACCAGCTCGGCGATTACACCTCGCCGCAGCCTTCCGAAAAAGTTGCTACCGTTTTAAAAGGAATTCAGGCCAGATTGCAGAATGAAAATAGACACGTGTTATATGCGCCGGGATGCCGGATTAAAGGCGATTCCAGAGAAGGCTTTGAGACCGCTTTGGCCTGTGCCGAAGAAGCAGAAACGGTCATTCTGGTCATGGGCGGCTCAAGCGCCCGCGACTTTGGTGAAGGCACCATCGACCTGAAGACCGGGGCGTCCAAAGTGACGGACGACTCCTGGAACGATATGGAGTGCGGCGAAGGCATCGACCGCATGACTCTTGGCCTGGCAGGTGTCCAGCTGGAGCTCATGCAGGAGATCCGCAAGCTCGGCAAACGGCTGATCGTCGTCTACATCAACGGCCGACCGATTGCCGAGCCTTGGGTAGACGAGCATGCCGACGCCATACTGGAGGCCTGGTATCCTGGACAGGAGGGCGGACACGCGATTGCCCGCATTTTGTTCGGCGATGTCAACCCGTCCGGTCGTCTGACGATCTCCATTCCGAAGCATGTGGGCCAGCTGCCGGTTTATTACAACGGTAAACGTTCCCGCGGCAAACGGTACCTGGAGGAGGACTCCAAACCGCGTTACCCGTTCGGATACGGACTGAGCTACACTACCTTTGCTTATGACAACCTGCGAATCAGCCGGACCTCCATGACGGTGGAAGAATCCGCGCTTGTCACCGTGGATGTGACCAATACGGGAGGCATGGCCGGTTCGGAAGTCGTGCAGCTGTACATCTCCGATGCCGTCAGCGCCGTCAGCCGTCCTTTCATGGAACTGAAAGGTTTTGCCAAAGTGGCTCTGGAGCCCGGCGAAACCAAGACGGTGAGCTTTGAGATCGGGGTAGAGCAGCTGCAGTATATCGGCCGCAATCTGAAGCCGGAGGTTGAACCTGGACAATTCCGCATCCATGTCGGAAGACACGTAAATGACACGGTTAGCTGCGAGTTAACCGTTCGGGAGGCTGAATAATGGAACGCATCAGACGTTTTATCCGCGAGCTGGCAGACCGCCAGTGGCTGGAGCAACAGGAGCTTCGCAGCTGGAGCATTACGAAATCGTATTACAAGCTGCCGGGGGAATATGAGAACTTTGCGCCTTATCCGGAAGGAGAAGGACTAGACTTTTTCCCGAGCAAGCAGGGTACAACCTATTTCTTCAGAACAACGCTGGAGGTTCCGGCCGAATGGCGGAAGGAGCCTTACGGCCTTGTGTTTGCTTCCGGAGGGGAAGGACTGCTCCGCGTTAACGGCGCGTCTTTCCAGGGACTGGACCGCAATCACACTTATGTGACGCTTGATCCCGCTAAAGTGGGTGAAGCTCCCGAGCTGGAGATCGAGCTGTTTGATCCGGTGCCCGAGCCCGTGGACCCGCTGAACCGGCAGGCCGTTATTCAGCCGCCGATTACCTCGGTCACAAGCCTGCTTGTACGGCCTAACCAGGCTGTGCGGAGCTTGATGTATACCGCCACGGTGGTCCGCGATTCCCTTGTCCTGCTGTCCGCAGACGATTTCCGCGGCGTCCGCCTGAAAGAGGCGTTGTACCGGGCGATGGACCGGTTTGTGAATTTGGATGAATCAGCCGTGCGCGAAGGCGCTGCGGTTGCTGAAATAGAAGAGAAGCTGAAGCAGGAGGTTCAAGAGATAGGCGGCAATGCCGAAGGTCTTGAGCATATGGTCGGACAGTCGCATATCGACATCGCCTGGCTGTGGCCGGTGCGCGAGACGGTCCGCAAGACGAGCCGCACCTTCTCGACCGTGGACCGGCTGATGGACGAATATCCGGAATACCGGTATTCCCAAAGCCAGCCGCTGCTGTTCGCCTTCCTGAAAGAGAACGATCCCGAGCTGTTCGAACGGGTTAAGAAACGGATTGCGGAAGGGCGCTGGGAGCTGGTTGGCGGCATGTGGGTCGAACCCGACCTCAACCTGCCGAGCGGCGAATCGCTGATCCGGCAGATGCTGTACGGCCAGCGTTTCTACCAGCAGGAGTTCGGCCAAACGTCGAACATCGAGTGGCTGCCGGATACCTTCGGCTACTGCGCGTCCCTGCCGCAAATTCTGAAGCATGGCAAAGTGGATTATTTCATGACCACAAAGCTGGGCTGGAACGATACCAACGTGTTCCCTTACGACCTGTTCCATTGGGTCGGCATCGACGGCACGCCTATGCTCTCCTACTTGAATCATGGGGTTAACGAACATACAACGCCGAAGGATATTCGCGACCACTGGCAATCCTACCGGGAAAAAGCCGTCCACAACGAGCAGATGCTGCTCTACGGACACGGCGACGGAGGCGGCGGGGTCACTCGCGAGATGCTGGAATACTTGGACCGCTCCAAGCTGATGGTCGGCCAGCCAGCCAGCCGCTACAGCACGGCCAAGGAATTCTTTGAAGGCATCAGCGCGGCGAATCCGGAGCTGCCGGCCTGGCACGGCGATTTGTATCTGGAGCTGCACCGCGGCACGTACACGACCCACGCCCGCAACAAACGCAGCAACCGCAAAGCCGAGGTGCTGTACCGCGAAGCGGAGCTGTGGAACGAGCTGGCCCGCCCGGCGCAGCAGGCCGCTGCCCGTGAGCAGGCTTTAAACAGCCTGCATGAAGGCTGGAAGCTGATTTTGCTGAACCAGTTCCATGACATTATCCCGGGTTCGGCGATTACCGAAAGCTACGAAACCTCGGATAAAGAATATGTGGAAGTGTTTGAAAAAGGACAAGCCGGTCTGCAGGAAGGCCTTACGGCCCTCGCTTCCGGCATCGACACGTCCAAGCAGGCCGAAGGCACGCCTTACGCCGTGTTCAACAGCTTTGGCTGGAGTCGCAGTGCGGCGGTTCGCGTTGAGCTTGCAGAGCTGGAAGCCGCCACCGGCGCGTCCGGCTATGCCGTTTGCGACGAATCCGGCCAGCCGCTGGTGGCCGACCGCGACGAAGGCGGCTTGACCGTCTACGTTCCGGACGTGCCGGCCTTCGGCTACAAAACCTTCTGGGTGAAGGCTGCCAATCCGGCATCGGCTCAGACAGCTGCAGCCGGACGGGCCCAAACCGCACGTCCTTCCGAGCTGAACGATACTTGGGAGACGGATTTCTACTCCGTACGCTTTAACGGACGCGGTGAAATCATAAGCCTGTTCGACAAACAGGCCGGGCGTGAAATCGTCAAGCCGGGCGAAGCGGCCAACCGCTTCCATTTCTTCCATGACCGTCCGACGCTTTGGGACGCCTGGGATATCGACACCCGCTACGAGAAGCAGCGGGCCGGCGAAGCCGAGCTGCTGGAGAAACGCCTCGTCCTGGCGGGGCAAACGAAAGACGTGCTCCGGTTCCGCTGGAGAATTGGAAATTCCGAGATTACGCAGGACGTCATCTTTTACCATCAGAACCGCCGGATCGACTTCAAAACCCATGTGAGCTGGAACGAAGCGCACAAGCTGCTGAAGGTTGGTTTCCCGGTAGACGTGCTGACCGAAAAAGCAACCTACGAAATTCCGTTCGGATCGCTCGAACGCGTAACGCACCGGAATACAAGCTGGGAGCAGGCGCAATACGAGGTTTGCGGACACCGCTTCGTCGATGTTTCTGAATTCGGCTACGGCGTGTCCCTGCTGAACGACTGCAAATATGGTTATGACGTGCAGGGCAGCACGATTCGTTTGTCGCTGCTGCGCGCGCCGAAATGGCCGGATGTCCAGGCCGACCTTGGGGAGCACGACTTCACGTATTCGCTGCTTCCGCATGAGGGCGACTGGCGCACCAGCCATATCGTCCGCCATGCCGCCGAGCTGAACCTGGACATGCCTGTGCTTCAGCTTGAAGCCGGTAAAGCTGGTTCCCGTCCTTCTGCCGGATCGCTGATTGCTTTCGAAAGCACCCATGTGGTGCTGGATACGGTCAAAGCGGCGGAAGACGGAAACGGCACGATCCTGCGGTTCTACGAATCCTCCGGCGGACGCGAACAGGTCAGTGTGCAAGGGCCGCCGGCTTCCGGCAGCAGGAAGGCTTACCTGTCCAACGCACTGGAAGAGCAGGTGGAAGAGCTGCCAACGGAAGACGGGAAAATTTCGCTTTCGTTTGCCCCTTACGAAATCAAAACCGTGCTGCTGAAATAACACGAACCATAGAGCATTAGAATCGACTGTAAATCGTGCAAGGAAATAGAGAGCAAGATAAAGGTTAAGCTTAAGCCGCAAGATTAGCTATGAAATAAGCATGCCCAGAAACGGAGGAGGCCGGCGAAGGCCGGTCCTTCCCTCATTTTTACAACTTTTTCAAAAGCAAAGGAGCGTATTTCACTTGGAACAATTCAGACTGCCTAAAATCCCGATGCCCAAGCTGGAGCTGCCGCAGGCCATCCAGGAAGTGATCCGCGAAGCGGAAGAGAAGCTGGCCCACCGGCCCAAGCTGCTTCAACTGTTTAAGAACTGTTTTCCGAACACGCTTGAAACGACTACAAAATTGATGGAAGACGGCACCACTTTCGTTATCACAGGCGATATCCCGGCTTCCTGGCTGCGCGACTCGGTCGAGCAGGTCATTCATTATGTGCCTTTTGCCAAAGAGGACAAAGACCTGCAGCGCATTATCAGCGGCCTGATCAAACGCCATGTGAATTACGTCCTGATCGACCCTTACGCAAATGCGTTTAACGAATCGGCCAACGACTGGCACTGGAACACGACGGACGTGACGGACATGTCCCCATGGGTTTGGGAGCGCAAATTCGAAATCGACTCGCTGTGTTTTGTGGTCCGCCTGGCTTACCAGTATTGGAAAGAAACCGAGCTGACGGATATTTTTGACGCGAACTTCAAGAAAGCGATCCGTACGATTGTCGATCTGTTCAAAACCGAGCAGCACCACTTTGAGAAATCCCCGTACCGCTTTACGCGCAACAACGGCATTTTGACCGATTCCCTGCGCAATAATGGCCTTGGCATGCCGGTTAACTACACGGGGATGATCTGGTCCGGTTTCCGTTCCAGCGATGATGCCTGCGATTTCCACTATAATGTACCGGGTAACATGTTTGCCGTTGTGGCTCTGCGCCAAATGCAGGAATTTGCCGAGTGGGTATTCCGCGACATGGATTTGCTGGCTGAGCTTAAAGAGCTGGAAATCGAAGTTAATCACGGCATCCAGCTGTACGGCATTTACCGCCATCCGGAATTCGGTCCGATTTACGCTTACGAGACCGACGGTTTCGGCAACTACTGCCTGATGGACGACGCCGGCACACCGGGCCTGATGTCGATTCCTTACCTGGGTTATACAACGGCGGACGATCCGATCTATCAAAATACAAGACGATTTGCGCTGAGCAAAGAGAATCCGTTCTATTACGAAGGCAAAGTGGCCAAAGGGATCGGCAGCCCGCATACGCCGGAAGATTATATCTGGCATATGGCGCTTTCCATGCAGGGCATTACGGCGCAAACAGCGGAAGAAAAGCTGGAAATGATCGCGATGCTGGAAGCGACCGACGCGGACACCGGCTTTATGCATGAAGGTTTCCATGCGGACGATCCAACGATTTTTACGAGAAAGTGGTTTGCCTGGTCGAACAGCCTGTTCTCCCAGCTTGTCTATAAAGCGATGAAGGACGGTTTGCTATGAGCATAAGCCGGAACATCGTCATTTTGTTTGATGCAGAGTTTCCTGCAGCCGGCTCTCTGCCGGCTCAGGGAGCTTTTGACGATTTTGAGGGCGTGCGGACGGTTACGGCCGAAGGTTTGGCTGAAGCGCTGCGCGGATTGGATAACGGATGTTTCGTGAACCTGCATGCGCCGTATTTCCCGAAAGCGGCCTGGACGGAGATCGCAGCTTTCCTGCACAGAGGCGGAAGCCTGATCAACGCGGGCGGCGCGCCGTTTAAGCAGGCTGTCCGCAGGGAGCAGGGGCAGTGGGCAGCCGAACAGCCGCAAACGGCTTACCATCAGGAGCTGTACATTCATGAGGCGCTGCCGGTGGACGGCTCTAAGATCACAGCTTTGCAAGCTTTAGACACGGTGCCCGTGCTGGCAGGGTCCGAGTCCCTGTTTGAAGCGGCGGACAGCTGGAACCTGGTTCCGCATACGACGCGCAGCAGCGACCTGCCGGAGCAAATGGGCTCGGCAGGCCCGATGAGCACGCAGATTTATCCGCTGCTCAAAGGGATCAGCGCGGAAGGCCGCGAAGTTGCCGCTCCGGTCATTTTATGGGAGAACTCGCGGGTTACTTTCGCGGGCTCGCGCTGGATGTTTATCGGCCTGCCGCTGACCGCCTCCTTCTGGGAACAGGGCGGAGCCGGCAAACTGATCAGCTGGGCGGCGTTCTGCGCCAAAGGTGTAACCGAGCTGAGCCTGAAGCCGAATTATGCTTCCTATGCGCCGGGCGAGCCGGTTACGCTGACGCTGCAGACGCAAATTTTGCAGCGCGGCAATGAACGCAAGGCAGCGCCGGAGCTGTGGAGCTTCGAACTGAGCGTACGGCCGGAAGGCGGAGCTGAAGGCAGCGCAGAGGCAGAAGGCTGGAGCCACGGCTTTAAGGCTCCGGTGACCGGCGAGCAGAATTTTGTGCGCCTGCCGGTGCCGCTGACGATTCGCGCCGGCTTGTACCATGCGGAACTGCGCGCCGAAGGGCCGGATGGCGAAGTGCGTGTGCTGCGCCAGGGCTTCTGGGGCCGCGACGACGCTCTGCTGGCCGAAGGCACGCCGATTACGCGCAGCCGCGATTATTTTGTGAAGGACGGCCGGCCGCTGCCGGTTGTCGGCATGACTTATATGACCTCGGACGTAGCCCGGAAATTCCTGTTCCTGCCGAACGTTGACGTTTGGGACCGCGATATGGCCCAAATGGCGAAAGCCGGCATCAACTGGATCCGCACCGGCGTCTGGACGGCTTACCGCAATATCATGCAGGTAGACGGCCATGTGTCGGAGGAAGTGCTGCGGGCGATCGACGCCTTCTTCCTGACGGCGAAGCGCCACGGCCTCCAAGTGACGTTTACCTTCTTCTCCTTCACGCCGGAAACGTGGGAAGGGGTGAACCCTTACCTCGATCCGCAAAGCGTGGAAGCGCAAAAGCGGTTTATCCGCGCCATCGTCAGCCGCCATACGGCAACGACGCATGTGGATTGGGATTTGATCAACGAACCGTCGATGTTTGATCCGCCGCGCATCTTCTCGGACGGCCCGCGTTCCGCGCGTGATCCGTTTGAGCGCGAAGCTTTCGTGAAATGGCTGGAGCAGCGCCACGGCCGGATCGAAGACCTGCAGGCGGCCTGGAACATGTCACCGAAGCAGCTGCCGGACTTCGCTTCTGTTACGATTCCGGAGCCGGAGGAGATCAACTTCGACGTGCAGGATATGCACCGGGCCAAGAAGGGAACACGCTGGCTGGATTACTGCCTCTTCTCCATGGAGATGCACAATGTCTGGGCCAAGCAGCTTGTGGCGACTATTAAAGACCTGTGTCCGGATCATCTGGTGGTCGTAGGGCAGGACGAAGCGCTTGGCGCGCAGCGTCCGTCGCCGTTTTTCTATGAGGAAGCGGTGGACTATACGACTGTTCACTCCTGGTGGCTGAACGATTATCTGGTTTGGGACGGCGTGTTCGCGAAGACGCCAAACAAACCGAACCTGATCCAGGAGACCGGCATCATGTACGTGGAGACGCCGGACGGCCGAGCCAAACGGTCTGAAGCAGAGCTGCGGAACATTCTGGAGCGCAAATATGCTTATGCTTTCTCGACAGGCGGAGCAGGCGCGATTCATTGGATCTGGAACACCAACTTCTATATGGATAACGCCAATGAATCCCACATCGGCGCCCTGCGTGCGGATGGAACGGAGAAGCCGGAAGCCGACGTTTCTTACGACTTCGGACGGTTTATCGCCGCAGCCCGCGATTTGTTCACGGACCGCGAGCTTGAGGAGATTGCGGTGGTCTTCCCGTATTCGAACGACTTCTCCAACCGGAAGCTGGCGTTTGAATCGACGACCCGTACGATCCGGATTTTGACTTATGATTTGAAGCTGGCGAGCCGCGGGGCGTCCGAATACCATCTGGACGACCTCGCCGCTAATCCGCCGAAGCTGATCCTGCTGCCAAGCGCGCATAACCTGGACAGCGCGGCGCTGGAACGCCTGCTGGACATCGTCCGCGGCTCGGGCGCCACGCTTCTCGTCACGGGGCCGCTGGGCCTGGACGCTTACTGGCGTCCGACAGACCGCGCCGACGCCCTGCTGGGCGAACGCGTGCTTGGCAACGTCCGCCGCGAGGAAATGCTGGGCCTTGGCGGCAAAATGCTGCCGGTCTCCTACGGACACCGCCGCATTGCTGAAGTGGCGAAGGAAAGCTCCGCGGCCGCTTCCGCCGCAGCCATCGATGCCACCGAAGCCGCCAGCAAACGTGTGGACCGCGTAGTCGACTTGCCGCTCGGCAAGGGCCGTCTGATCTGGAGCCCGCTGCCGCTGGAGCTGAACGGACGGGATGAACCAATCGCTGAGCTGTACCGCTATGCCGTTGCGGCAGCGGAAGTGAAGCCGGACATGGAATGGCTGTCCGCCGGCGATCTGCCGGGCGTGTATGGACGCAAGCTTACGTTTGCAGGCGGCGGCCTGTTCGTCTTTGTCTCCGAGTTCGGCTGGGACGCCGACGTGAAGATCAAAGACGCGGCGACTGGCAAGATCTACAGCTTTACGCTGGAGAGCGACCGCAGCGTATTGTTTGCAACCGACGTTGAAGGCCGGATTACAGCCGTTTACCGCCCGGATGAAGTTGAAATCCGGACGGAGGCCTAAGCCCGCGAGCGAAGGCGTACAATCACGGCCGCTTAGGATTCTGCGACATCCGGGCGGCCCTTATGTCGGAATCTTATAATTGGTTCCCTGAACCGGTTGGGTTAGTATAGGAACAAGCAGCTTTGGAAGTTTTGCTATAGAGGAGGAGCAGTTATGAGCAAGAAAAAAGCCCATATCATTTCCCATACGCACTGGGACCGGGAATGGTATTTACCTTATGAGAAACACCACATGCGGCTGATCAGCCTGGTGGATTCCCTGCTGGACAAACTGGACGCGGGTACCGAGTTTAAAAGCTTTTACATGGATGGCCAAACCATCATCCTGGAGGATTATCTGCAGGTTCGTCCGGAGCAGCGCGAACGTCTGGAGAAACATATCAAGGACGGCCGGATCATCATCGGCCCTTGGTACATTTTGCAGGACGCCTTCCTGACCAGCAGCGAAGCGAATGTCCGGAATATGCAGGTGGGCCACCACGACGCCAAACGTTACGGCGTACCAGCTAAAGTCGGCTACTATCCGGATACGTTCGGCCTGACAGGCCAAACGCCGCAGCTGATGAAGCAGTCCGGCATTAACAACGTATTTTTTGGCCGCGGCGTGAAGCCGACTGGCTTCAACAACATGGTTTCGGACAGCGGCTACGAGTCTTCGTTCTCCGAGCTGATCTGGGAAGGGCCGGACGGCTCCAAGGTGCTCGGCATTTTGTTCGCGAACTGGTATTCCAACGGCAACGAGGTACCGGTGGACGAGCAGGAAGCGAAAGCTTACTGGGAGCGCAAGCTGGCCGACGCGGAGAAATACGCCTCCACCGGCGAGCTGCTGTTCATGAACGGCGTTGACCACCAGCCAGTGCAGCTGGACCTGCCTGAAGCGATCGAAACCGCGAAAAAGCTGTACCCGGAGGTGGAGTTCATCCACTCCAACTTCCCGGATTACATCGACGCTGTAGAACAAGCAGTTGACCGCGAGCTTTCCAGCGTTAGAGGCGAGCTGCGCAGCCAGCGCACCGACGGCTGGGGAACACTCGTTAATACCGCGTCTGCGCGGATTTACCTGAAACAAATGAATCAGAAGGGCCAAGCCCTGCTGGAAAAAGTCGCCGAGCCGCTGGCCTCCCTGGCCGACCTGCTGGGTAAACCTTACCCGCATCATACGTTTACTTATGCCTGGAAAACGCTGATGCAAAACCACCCGCACGACAGCATCTGCGGCTGCAGCGTTGATGAAGTGCACCGCGAAATGGTGACCCGCTTCGACAAAAGCCGTCACGTAACCGAAACGATTATCGACGACAGCAAACAGACGATTGCGGATGCGGTCGACACGACTGTGTTCAGCAAATACGGCGAAGATCCGGTACCTTTGGTAGCGTTCAACACCTCCGGCTGGGACCGCAGCGGCGTCATCTCCGTTGAGGTGGATGCAGCCCGTCTTTACTTCCGTGAAAATCTTGGCCTCGAAGAAACCACCCGCCGCATGAGCAGCGTCGATTTGTCCGGCCGAGTGCTGGTGGACGCCGAAGGCAACGTGATTCCTTGCACGGTGGAAGACCTGGGCCTGCTGTTCGGCTACGACCTGCCGGACGACAAATTCCGTCAGCCTTACAGCTGCCGCCGCGTGCGGCTTACGTTCGAAGCGGCTAACGTGCCTGCGCTCGGGCTTAAAACCTTTGCCTGGGTACGCAGCTCCGCAGCGGCATCTGCATCCGCATCTGCCAAAACTTCTCTGCTTGCGGGCAGCCGCACGCTGGAGAACGGCAAACTTAAAGTGGAGATTGCGGACAACGGCTCCTTCACTTTGACTGACAAACAAACCGGCCGCGTGTACCGCGATCTCGGCATTTACGAGAATGTCGGCGACATCGGCAACGAATACATGTTCCGCCAGCCGGACGGCGAAGAAGCGCTGACCACGCGCGGCTTGAAAGCCGACATTAACGTGATCGAGGATACGCCTTACCGCGCTTCCGTAGAAATCGTGCATCATTGGGAGATCCCGGCGTCGGCGGATGAGAAGCTGGACCAAGAACAGCGCGAGCTCATCTGGTATCCGAACCGTAAGGCGCAGCGCTCCAAAGAGCTGATTCCTTTTACGATCCGTACAATTGTTTCCTTGAGCAAAAACGGAAAAGGCGTTTCGATCGAAACTTCCTTTAACAACCAGGCTAAGGATCACCGTCTGCGGGCTTTGTTCCCAACGGATCTGCAGGCTGCGGTTCACAACGTCGATTCCATGTTTGAGATCGCCAAACGTGACACTGTTCCGGCCGAGGAATGGGAGAACCCAAGCAATACGCAGCATCAGCAGGCGTTTGTGGATGTCAGCGAAACGGGTGCCGGTTTGACTGTTGCCAACCTGGGACTTAACGAATACGAGGTTCTGCGCGACGGCCGCAACACGATTGCCGTAACGCTGCTTCGCGCTACGGGCGAGCTTGGCGACTGGGGCCTGTTCCCAACGCCGGAAGCGCAGTGCCTGGGTGAGCACACCGTTCACATGGAAGTCATTCCGCACAACGGTGACGGCATTCGTTCCGGGGCCTATGCCGAAGCGTACCAGTTCCAGATACCTTGGACGGCAGCCCAAACCGGCGTACACGCAGGCAGCGTAACGCCTGACTATGCGCCTCTGGCGTGGAACGGCCAAGAGCTGGCTTTCTCTTCCCTCAAAGTGAGCGAGGAATCCGGCGACCTGATGTTCCGCTGGTACAACATGGACAGCAGCAGTGCGGAATTGTCTTTTGCCTTCAAGCCAGTGAACGGCTCCTATTACAAGAGCAACATCCTGGAGGAGCAGGGTGAAGCGCTCCAGCCTGCGAACGACGGCAGCCTGACCCTTCCGGTTGGTCCTTGCGAGATTGTGACGGTAGGAGTTAGCAAATAAATAGGATGAGAAGCTGAAGTTATAACAGCTTTTAACCATAAGTGACCAGCCGCCAGATATCTACTGGCGGCTGGTTATTTTTTTGTCGAATTCTTTCCTAGGGAATCTCTACTTCGTAAATTCCTCTAAGTCCCTATCCGATAATATTCCATATTTTCGCTCAAGCTGGAGGGCTGTGGGATGAGGCGGCTAATGGTTCGGTCATGATTTGGCTTGGATACGTGGTCTTGTTTCTTGTCGGCCTCTTTTTTCTCGGAGAGTTCGCTTTCGCCGTGATTAAGGGGATAGCGGAGTTGTAAGGGGATTAAACGAAAATGATCCGCTCCAGGTTGGCGAACCGGTGGGCGGGTCAAGATCTGTTAACTCGATTTGTGTTGCCTGGATACCCGGAGTATTTCACCTGGTCACACGACTGTGGTAAAATCCAGAATACATATACGGACTGGCAACAAAGCAGAAACATCAAGACTACGGGTTCAAGAAAGGAGCTGATTCGCATGCCGCTCAAAGAAATTACCGAGCAGGAGCTGCTTCAAAGCCTGGACAGCAATCAGGAGCGCCAGGCGGTCCTGTTCTTCACCCCGATGTGTGGAACATGCCAGGTAGGCGAAAGAATGCTGGAGGTTGTGGAGGCTACAGGACGAAGCGTTCCCCTGTATAAGCTGAACATCAATTATGCGCCGAAGCTGCGGGAGCAGTGGAGAATCGAAAGTGTGCCGGGCGTGGCGGTCATGCAGGGCGGTGAGCTGCTGCATAAGGAGTATGCGATGCGTTCGGTGGATCATTTGTTTGAATATCTGCGGGAGGATAAGCTTTATCCGGTTTGATGAAAGGCGCCGGCAGGTTTAAAATATATTGTATTCATAGGCAGCAACTGTCCTGTACAATAGCAGGATTCATTGATCATAATTCCACTGGAAGGGAAGAATCGGACATGAATGTATTTGAAGCGATCCGCACACGTCGGAGCATTGGGAAAGTAACGGGGGAGGCCGTTTCCAAGGAATTGATCGAACGGATTCTGGAGGCGGGCACCTGGGCGCCGAACCACCGCCGGACAGAGCCTTGGCAATTTTTTGTGATGAGAGGGAAAGGACGCAATAAGCTGGCGAAGGCTTTGGCGGAAATCGCCAGACTCGAGGCCGGGGAAGTTAGTGCAGAACAGGCAGCGGAGCTGCTGACCAAAGCGGAAGAGAAAGTGAAACGGGCTCCGGTTATTATCGGCGTGGCCGTCCAGCCTTCCGATAAGCCTGGTGTAGTGGAGCTGGAAGAATATGCGGCGGTGGCCGCGGCTATCCAGAACATGCTGCTTGAAATCCATGGGCTGAACTTGGCCGCTGTATGGAGAACCGGCGAGCAGGCTTATCATCCGGTAATGAGCCAGACCTTCGGTCTTGGCGATAAAGGGAAAATGCTGGGATTCCTCTATATCGGCTACCCCGCTGTGAAAGAGCTCCCGGAGGGGAAACGCACGTCCTTTGCGGACAAAACGGTTTGGGTTGATCAGGCCTAACACCTGAAGGCCAAATTGGACAACAGCTTGAAACGCTTGGCAGCCTTGAAATGCGGGTAAAGATTTTTAGTATAGCTTCAAGAAGACTCTTTAGATAAACTATAACAGCAATGAATGACTGCCGAAAGAAGTGATTTCAAGTGAGTATGACTCCACTGGCTGGTATGCCCCCACCGGCTGCTGAACCTAAAACCAAACCCAGAATAGAAAGCCTGGACGTTTACCGCGCGATAGCTATTCTGGCCGTTGTCATCATTCATCTCACCTCGAATCCGGTTGTCCGGATGCAGCAGCTGCCGGGCAGCGGGCTGACGATATTTTATGAGTTCTGGAACCGGTTCAGCCAGTTTGCCGTCCCGGCTTTTATTTTTCTGAGCGGTCTGGTTCTCTTTTATAATTATGCCGACCCTGAGCGGCAGAAGCGCGGATGGGCGGCAGGATTTTACAAGAAACGGCTGCTGTACATCTTTGTGCCTTACGCGGTCTGGTCTTTAATCTATTTTCTGATGAAGCAGCGGGAGCAGGGGAATGATCCCCTTGCAGAATGCAAGACTTTCCTGATCGACCTGCTGACCGGCAACAACTATGAACACTTATATTATTTCGTGATCCTGATCCAGTTCTATGTGCTGTTTCCGCCGCTGCTGGCGGTGCTTCGTTATCGGGCGGCGGTGCGCTGGCTGATTCCATTCGCGATTTTGTTCCAAACCGTCTTTTATTTTCTGAATAACGAGGTACTGCACTGGACGTCAGGGGATGTTTTCGCCACCTATTTTCTGTTGTTTTCGCTGGGGGCCAGCTTTGGGATGAACTTGGAGCGGTCGATGGTTTCTGTGCGGAAGTGGGCTTGGCTGATCCTCTCCCTATTCGTAGTGAGCGGCCTCTGTTACGTGTTTGCCGGACGGCTGTATTATGATTGGGCTCCTGTGCTTTTGCCTTATAAAATGATTTTCAATTTCGCCATTTATTATCTATTTACGATTTGTGCAAGCCTTTCTTTGCTGCTGATTGCAAGGGGATTGTTCCTGATCGGGCAGAACGGCTGGCCCGTCCGGCTTCTATCAAGCTTCGGCGCGGCTTCGTTTGCCATCTTCCTGGTCCACCCGTTCCTGCTTCATTATTGGAGAATAGCCGTGGTGAACCGGTACGGCACTTATTATCATTATTTGACCTGGCTTGGCGGCGCGGTTGTGTTCCTGGTCTCCTGGGGGTTCTACCTGCTGCTGCGCAGATGGAAATGGAGCCCATACATGATTGGACGCTGATATCTGAAAAATAACAAGAGCACCCTTCCTGGATACCGGGCATGTGGGTGCTCTTTGTAGTTTAAGGCCCTGCGGTTGTATTGAGCAAAAGGTAAACGTCTGTTTACCCTTTAATCCGGTATACCCGCGCTTCATAAGGACGGAGCGGATCAGCGGCCTGGCCTTCGGCCGGATAGTTGCCGATGACGAGCGTTTTGCCGCTTGGATTCAGCTCCTTCGGCAGTTCAAATGAAGCCTGTTCCGCTGAAAAGTTCAGCAGCACCAGCCACTGCTCCTCATCCAGCGTGCGGGTGTAAGCATAGATCTGCTCGTTGTCCGGAAGAAGCGGTGTATATTCGCCGTAAGCCATAATCGGATTTTCCTTGCGGAGGGCGATCAGGCGTTTGTAATAATGGAAAATCGAATCTTTATCGGCCAGCGCCTGCTCGGCGTTGATCTCCTTATAATTCGGATTCACCTTAATCCATGGCGTTCCGGTCGTAAAGCCGGCATTCTCTTCGCTGCTCCATTGCATCGGCGTGCGGGCATTGTCACGGCCTTTGGCATGAATGGCTTTCAGAATCTTGTCGTGGTCTTCACCGCCGTCGACGACTTTCTCCTTATACATGTTATGGATCTCAATGTCCTTGTAGTCTTCCAGACTCTCGAAACGTACATTGGTCATGCCAAGCTCTTCACCCTGGTAGATATATGGGGTTCCTTTCAGGGTATGGAGAAGCGTAGCCAGCATTTTCGCGGATTGTACGCGGTATTCGCCGTCATTGCCGAAACGGGATACCATTCGCGGCTGGTCATGGTTGTTCAGGTAAAGACTGTTCCAGCCTTCCTCCGCCAGGCCCAGCTGCCATTTATCCAGCACTTCGCGCAGCCTTGGCAGCGTCCATTGGGCCACATCCCACTTGCCTCCGGGACCGGAATCCACGTCCATATGCTCAAACTGGAACACCATCTGCAGCTCTTCGCGGTCTTCCGCCGTATACTTTTTCGCTTCCTCTACAGTAACGCCCGGCATTTCGCCGACCGTCATGACCGGATATTTGGACAGCACCTCGCGGTTCATTTCGTGCAAATATTCATGGATTCGGGGACCGTTCATATAAAAAGGACTTCCATCGGCTAGTGGAGCCGTTCCGTTTGACGGCAAACCCTCGACCTTGGAGATCAGGTTGATGACGTCCATCCGGAAGCCGTCAACGCCTTTATCCAGCCAGAACTTCATCATGTCATAAACCGAAGAGCGCAGCTTCGGATTCTCCCAATTCAGATCCGGCTGCTTCCGGGAGAACAGGTGCAGATAATATTCGTCCGTGGCTTCATCATACTGCCAGGCTGAGCCGCTGAAGAAGGAAGCCCAGTTATTGGGCGGAGTCCCGTCCGGATTGCCTTTTCGCCAGATGTAATAATCGCGGTAGGGGTTATCTTTGGAAGAACGGGACTGGGCGAACCACAGATGTTCATCCGAGGAATGGTTCACGACCAGGTCCATCATCAGCTTGATGCCGCGGCTGTGCAGGCCCTCCAGCAGCTCTTCCCAGTCGGCCATCGTGCCGAATTCGTCCATAATATCGTAATAATCGCTGATATCGTAGCCGTTGTCGTCATTCGGGGATTTGTAGACCGGGGAGAGCCAGACAACGTCAATCCCCAGCTCCTTCAAATAATCCAGCTTGGATGTTATGCCCTTCAGATCGCCTACCCCGTCGCCGTTGCTGTCTTTAAAGCTGCGGGGATAGATTTGGTATACGACGGCTTCTTTCCAAAAAGTGCGTTTCATTCTGTAATTCCTCCTGTCCCGGATGTTTCGGATTTTTTGATATAGGCTTCGGTCAGACGATCAGACGTTAGCTTCAGCTTCGCTTTTGCGAGTGTGCACCTCTGACAGGCCGTCCAGCTTGAAGCTTTGACCGTAAATCCGGACGGCAGCCGGCGTTTCGGTTTCGTTGACTACGCTGACAGTCTCCCCCTGTACATTAACCTTCAACCGGGCCCCGCGGAACATCACTTTGAAGGAAAAAGAATGCCAGTGCTCCGGAATAAACGGATTCAGCACAAGCTCGCCCTGCATGACCCGAAGCCCACCGAAGCCCTGCACGACGGACATCCACGTGCCGGCCATGCTGGTAATGTGGCAGCCGTCTTCCGTGTCGTTATTATAATTGTCGAGATCCAGGCGGGACGTCCGCAGATACATCTCGTAAGCTTTCTCCTTATACCCTAGTTCACAGGCCAAAATGTTGTGCAGGCAAGGAGACAAGGAAGATTCGTGAACCGTCAGCGGCTCATAGAAATCAAAGTTCCGTTTCTTCGTATCCAGATCATACAAGTGCCCGAGGAAATAAAGACCCTGCAGCACGTCAGCCTGTTTGATATAACAGGAGCGCAGAATCCGGTCCCAGGACCAATTCTGGTTAAGCGGCAGATGCTCCGGCGACAGCTCATTGACCGGGATCAGTTCTTTATCGAGGAAACCGTCCTGCTGCAGGAATACGCCCCGCTCTTCATCATAAGGGTAATACATGTTGGCGATAATATCTTTCCAAACGGCCCGTTCCTCATTCTCCAGCTTCAGCGTCTCCAGCAATTCCGCATAGCGGGCAGGTTCGGATTTCTCCAGCTCTTCCAGCACCTCCAGCGTATATTCCAGCGTCCAGGCAGCGATCCGGTTAGTGTACCAGTTGTTGTTGACGTTATTTTCATATTCGTTAGGTCCGGTAACGCCCAGAATCACGTATTTGCCTTTAGCCGTGGAACGGCTGGCCCGCTGCTCCCAGAAACGCGATATTTCCACCAGCACCTCAAGCCCGTATTGGCCTAGATAAGCGCGGTCTCCGGTGTAGTTAACATAATTATAGATGGCATAAGCGATGGCCCCGTTGCGGTGAATTTCTTCAAACGTAATCTCCCATTCGTTGTGGCATTCTTCGCCGTTCATCGTCACCATCGGGTAAAGAGCGCCTTTCGTAAAACCGAGCTTCCGCGCATTTTCGCGCGCTTTCTGCAGATGTTTGTAACGGTAAATCAGCAGGTTGCGGGCGATGGAGGCGTCCGCCGTGCTGAGGTAGAAAGGGACGCAGTAAGCTTCAGTATCCCAATAGGTGCTGCCGCCGTATTTCTCGCCGGTGAATCCTTTCGGCCCGATATTCAGCCTGTCGTCTTCGCCGCTGTAGGTCTGATTCAGCTGAAAAATATTAAACCGGATCGCCTGCTGCGCGGCCGGGTCGCCTTCAATGACGATGTCGCTTTCTTTCCATTTCTCCGCCCAGGCCACGGCCTGCTCCTGTTTCAATACATCGAAGCCGTCTTGAACGGCCTCCTCAAGCTGATCCCTGGCGGCCTCCACGAGCTGGCCCAGCCCGTAATTGCGGGAGGTGACGTTAGCGACGTATTTGTACAGCGTTAACGTTTCGCCGGCTGCGGCTGCTGCGGTTAGGGAGCCGGCCACGTATTTTTCCCGTTCGGCAAATGTGCTTTCGGCTTGAACCGGCTGACTGTCTTTCTCAAGCCGATAGGCCATGGCGGAGGTGACGTGGAAATCCAGCTTTTTGGTCTTCAGCGTCAAATAACCGCCGCTGGCATAAGCCTGCTTCTCGACCTCGTTCCAGAACTTTTCCTCATAGTTGGCGTCTTTGTTTTGAATGTCTCCATCCAGGTAGGGAGTGAAGGTAATGCTGCCCGAAAAATTCAGCGGTGTCACCGCATAGCGGATCGCGCCGATCGGCTGGCGTTTGACGCTGACGAAGCGGATGGCTTCAACCCGAAGCTCCCGGCCGCCGTCCAGGACCGCCGTGAACCGGCGGGACAGCCAGCCTTCTTTCATGTTCAGCTCACGAACGAACTCCTTCACGCTGCAGTTTGCAAGGTCCAGCGGCTCGCCGTCGATAACTACGTCGATGCCAATCCAGTTGGTGGAGTTGAGCACCTTGGCGAAATATTCCGGGTACCCGTTTTTCCACCAGCCGACCCGGGTTTTGTCCGGATAATAGACGCCGGCCATATAACTGCCCTGCAGCGAACGGCCGCTGTACCGCTCTTCGAAATTAGCCCGCTGGCCCATATAACCGTTGCCAATGCTGAAAATGCTTTCCGAAATTTCCTGCGTAGAAGGATCAAAAGAGTCTTCAATAATCGACCATTCGTCAACCTGTAAATATTGCTTCATGCTTAACGGCTCCTTTATTTTCTCTATTTTCTTTATTTAGGCTTCAAAAATACATCCAACCATGATCCCGCGCTCCCGCTAAGCGGTGACTTGCCACTCGCGGAGCTTCGCTACGGAAAAAGCCGCGAGGGAAGGGACAACGACGTCCGCTTGGGTTAAAACGGCAGGGGAGCCGATGCCGACCGAACGCATTCCGGCGCGGACGGCGGCTTCGATGCCGGCTTCGGCGTCCTCGAACACAACGCAGGCGCCGGGCTGGACGCCAAGCTTGGCAGCTCCGAGCAGGAAAACCTCGGGATCGGGTTTGGCGCGGGAGGTCAGCGTCCCATCGACGATTGCGTCGAAATAAGGGGCCAGACCGGTGTTGGCCAAAATTAACGGGGCGTTTTTGCTGGCGGACCCCAAAGCCGTCCGAATCCCGTTAGCCCGGCATTCTTTTAGAAACTCCAGGGCTCCGGGCAATAGTTCCGAAGCATCCATCCGAGAAATGGATTCGACGTACCAGCTGTTTTTGCGTTCGGCCAGCTGCTGCCGCTGTTCTTCCTTAACATCGCTGATTCCGCCGACCTCCAGCAGGATTTGCAGCGAAGCATCCCGGCTGACGCCCTTCAGCCGTTCGTTGTCTTTCTCGGTAAACTCGAAGCCAAGCTCACCGGCTAGGCGCTTCCACGCCTGGTAATGATATTTGGCCGTATCGACAAGAACGCCGTCCAGATCAAACAGGCAGGCTTGTATGGCATCCATTTTTATTGCCTCCTTAGGGACTAAGATTCGAAATGAGAAGTTTAAATCTTAAATTTGCGCAAACGTTTGAACAAGCTGTAAAAAAATATATGAAGCACCAGGTGCCTCACATATTTTTGACGCTAGACCGGGATCTCCCGGCTTTATTTCCGCGGAACGGCAAAAGCCGAAGATTCACGGACGATCAGCCGGTGCGGAATAACGTTCCTGGCCGGCGCGAAGCGAGCGCCCGTTCCTTCGTTTTGAATCGACTGGATCAGAATCTGGGAAGCCGTATAACCCAAATGGTAGATGCCGATGTCGATGCTGCTGATCGGCGGCGTCGAAAGCTCGGATAACGGAATGTTATTAAAGCTGACGATGCAGAGGTCTTCGGGAACCTTGAATTTCAGTTCATGAAGACCTCTAAGGACGCCGAACGAAACCATGTCGTCCACGACCACAAGCGCGGTCGGCCGGTTCGGCAGATTCATGATGAACGACATGGCCCGGTAGCCGCTTTCCTGCAGGAATTCGCCTTCGACAATCCACTCGGGCCGGACTTCAAGCTCCGAATCGGCCATTGCCCGCCGGTATCCGAGCAGCCGGTCCTGCGATACGACCAGGTTGGGGGGACCGCTGACAAAGCCAATCCGCTCATGCCCCATCGTGATCAGGTGTTTCGTGGCATCGTAAGCGGCCTGAACGTTATCCGTATCAACCGTCAGAATATCCGGATGCTCTTCGCTGCGTCCGATCAGCGTAAACGGATAGCCGTGCTGGTAGAGGAAATCTACGACAGGATCGTCTTTCCGGGAATACAGCAGAATGGCGCCGTCCACCCGGCGCCCGTTCAATAGCCGGGATACGGCAGCCAGTTCTTCTTTTTCGCTCCCGCCCGAGCTGAGCAGCACATCGTAGCCGGCACGGTTGGCCTGGGCGACGATCCCCCGGATCAGCTCCATGAAGAACAGATTCGAGAACAGCTCCTCCGCCGGTTTTGGCAGAAGCACGCAAATGCTGTTGGTTGTTCTGGACACCAGGCTTTTGGCCATGATGTTGGGATGATACCCGAGCTCCTCCATAACCGCTTTGACTTTTCTGGCGGTTTCGGTGCTGATTCTGGGATGATCGGACAATACCCGGGACACGGTGGATGGTGATACTCCGGCCTTTTTGGCGACATCCTTGATCGTAACAGCCATGAGCAACCTCCTTTGTGAAACCGTTTGCCTCTTATCTTAAAGGATGGCTCAATACTTGTAAATAGCGAATGATTCAGCTGGGGTTCCCCGGGATCGGCAGGCCAAATCCGTTTACCCGGTTCTGAATCAAGCCTTAGAAACGTGTTCTCAAAAGCACGGCCGGCAGGGAATTTCTCCTGCCGGCCCTTCAAGCTGCGGCCATGTGACGGCCGTTTGCCATTATTCTCCCGGCACCAGCACGGCGAAGCCGTAAGCCGGGAGCCGGACATCCAAACCTTCCTGCCGGTTCTCCCAAATCCGGCCGCTGAAGGCGTCTTTCCAAACGCCTGCCGGCTGATTCTCAAGCCGCACGGTTTGAATGGCGGCGTCGTTGTTCAGCAGGATCAGCACGCGGTCCGTGCCGAGCCGCCGCTCGAAAGCAAGCACGGGTTCCCCGGCCTCCGCTTTGAGGAAACGGAGCGAGCCGGTCCGCAGGGCAGGCAGGGATTTACGCACCTCAATCAGCTTCCGGTAGAAGCTGAACAGTTCCCGGTCCTGCTTGCTCGTATCCCATTCCATACATTTTCGGCAGTCCGGGTCCTGCCCGCCGTCCAGTCCAACCTCGTCGCCATAATAGAGGCAAGGCGTTCCCGGGTAGGTAAACTGAATCAGGCTTGCCAGCTTCATGCGGTTTTTGTTGCCTTCGCATAAAGTCAGCAGGCGCGGCGTGTCATGGCTGTCCAGCAGGTTGAACGCCACTTCGCTGGCTTGCAGCGGATACAGGGTAAGCTGCCGGCCGACTGCTTCGGCAAACTGCTTCGCATCGAGTGTACCCCGCACGACAAAATCCAGCACGGCATCTGTGAACGGATAGTTCATAACCGCGTCGAACTGGTCGCCCTGCAGCCACGGGGAAGCTTCATGCCAAAGCTCGCCGAGAATGTAAGCTTCCGGATTGGCCGCTTTGACCGTCTGGCGGAAATCGCGCCAGAATTGATGATCCACCTCATTTGCCACGTCCAGGCGCCAGCCGTCAATGCCTACTTCTTTGATCCAATATTCCGCCACCTTCAGCAAATATTCCTTGACCTCCGGGTTTTCTGTGTTCAGCTTGGGCATCATCGGTTCAAAAGCAAAAGCGTCGTAAGTGGGAATTCCGTCCTTCACGGCGAGAGGGAACTCGCGGATGTGGAACCAGTCCTTGTATTTCGACTGCTCGCCATGCTCCCGGACATCGACGAAAGGGGCAAAGGTCCGGCCCGAATGGTTGAACACGGCGTCAAGCAGCACACGAATGCCGCGCTCGTGGCATAAATCGACAAGTTTCTTCAACGTTTCGGCATCGCCGAAATGAGGATCGACTTTCATGTAGTCCTGAGTGTCGTATTTGTGGTTCGTGGTTGCCTCAAACACTGGCGTGAAATAAATCCCGGTAACGCCCAGTTCGGATAGATGGTCGAGATGATCGATCACGCCCTGCAGATCGCCGCCGAAGAAATTGTCCCGCTGCGGCTGTCCGCCCCAGGGCAGCACGCCCTCGGGATTTAGCGAAGGATCGCCGTTCGCGAACCGTTCAGGGAAAATCTGATAGAACACGGCATCTTTCACCCATTCCGGCGCTTTAAAGATATCCACGGGATTGATGAACGGGAAGTCGAACAGACGGTCAGGCGTCTTGGGCCGCTCTTGCTGGAAGCCGGTTTCGGTCATCCACCAGGCTTCAGCTTCGCTTTTCAGCAGAAATCCGTATTTCAAGCGGCGGTACGGCGGTTTCGCTTCACATTCCCAATAATCGAACATCGAGTCGGTAAAAGCTTTGGACATCGGTATCAGCTCCTGGGTGTTCTCCCAGGCATATTTGTCCCCGGCCCAGGCGAAAACCTGGTCCACATCGTCTTTCTTGGTGCGGATGCGCAAATGAATCGTTGATTCATCGTAAGCATACGCCCAGTTCATTTTGGGGCGGTGATAAACAGCTTCGAGCAGCATGGAAATCCCTCCGTATAAGTTATGAGTTGGAATGATATTGAAATGCTAAAAAAAATAAAAAGGCACATCCACGGCTGTATACACAGGTCCGAGGATGTACCTTTACAGATAACAGTGCCTTCAGATTGGTTTAGCTGAAAGACTCCGGATCAATAGCTCCGGTCTTACAGGAACACTATAGCACAGCTTCCTTGCCAAGTTTAAACATAGAAAAAATGCGAATCCGAGAGATATACCGAGCATTACTAAGCATTGACGGCAATAGTTGCCTAAAATCCATTGTGCAAACGTTTTTACATATCAAAGGACGTCGTGTATGATGGTGGCCAGAATGAAGCGCTTTCGAAATCGCAAATTCGGCATATTACAGCCTTAAAAGAGTAAATGATGGGATTTTTGCTGCCGTTTGTGGAATCGTTTGCGCAAATTTATTAGCTTGCTAATTGATTTAATAAACGTACAAGAGAGGGGTTAATCAAGTGATGAAGATGAAAAAGTTTATGGTCACGCTGGCCGCGCTGACACTGGCAGTATCCGTTACGGCATGCGGGTCCGGCAATAATGGGGGCAATGCTGCAGCCAACAATGGAGGCAATGCAGCTAATGAGAGCGCAGCAAACGCAAGCGCTGACAATTCGGGAGGCGGAGCAGCTATCGCTCCTGAGGACGGCGCGCAGCTGCTTGTCTGGGAGAGTAAGGAAGAAAGAGCTTATACCGAAGAAATCGCCAAGCAGTTTACGGACAAATACGGCGTTCCTGTCAAAATCGAAGAAGTATCGCCTGCCGATCAGGTAACCAAACTTACCCAGGACGGTCCGTCCGGGCTTGCCGCAGACGTTGTTGTTTTCCCTCACGATAACCTGGGCAGAGCTGTGGAAGCGGGACTGCTGCTCGAAAATGACGATTTTGCAGAGGAAACGACCAACAATAATACAGAAGTTTCCATCCAGGCTGTCACGTATGATGGCGTGCTGTACGGATACCCTAGATCCGCTGAAACCTACGCTCTTTATTACAACAAGGATCTGGTCAAAGAAGCGCCAAAAACATTTGATGATGTTATTGCTTTCGGCAAAACCTTTACCGACAAATCCAAAAACAGATACGGCATTATGTGGGAAACGGGCAACATGTATTTCAATTATCCGTTCATCGCTACAACCGGCGGTTACATTTTCGGCAGCAACGGCACGGATAAAAACGATATTGGCATCAACAACGCCGGTGCCATTGAAGGCCTGAAAACTTATGTAGCTTTGAAAGAAGTGCTGCCGGTCAAGAGCGGCGACATCAACCCGGACATTAAACGCAGCTTGTTCAACTCAGGCGATGTAGCCATGGACATTAACGGTCCTTGGGAGCTGGCTGGCTACAAAGAGGCGCTTGGCGACAAGCTGGGGATCGCTCCAATTCCTAGCATCGGCGGCAAACCGGCCATTTCTTTCTCCGGCATCAAAGCCTGGTATGTCAACTCTTTTACGCAGTATCCGAATGCGGCCAAATTGTTTGCTGAATTTGCAACAACCAAAGACGCTCAGCTTATTCTGAACGAAAAAGTCGGCTCCGTTCCAACCAACAAAGAAGCGCTGGAGTCGGATCAAATCAAAAACGATCCTTACGTGTCCGCTTTTGCCGAGCAGACTCAAAACTCCCAGCCGATGCCTTCCATCGCGGAAATGGGCAACGTCTGGTCGCCGGTAAACGCCGCGCTACCTGAAATCTGGGACAACGGCAAAGATCCGCAGCAGGCTATGGACAAAGCTGCTCAGCAGATCAAGGATTTGAACAACGGCTCAGGCCAATAAGCAGGCTGATTTATAACGGGCATTAACGGACCATAAGAAGAACGCCCGCCGCTGAACGCCAGCGGCGGGCCCTTCCATGGTTGGCGTGAAGGGAAGGAGAAGAGAATGGACCGACACCGCAACAAAGCCACTGTACTGTCGATCATAAGCATGGGATTGGGACAAATATATAACTGCCAATTCATCAAAGGCATCCTTTATCTGCTCGTCGAAGCAGCGGGGATTTTCTATTTCAGCAGCACGCTCGGCCGGGCGCTGTGGGGAATAACGACGCTGGGCGAAACGGCCCGCCACAAGGTGCACGGCAAATTCGTCAACGGGGACCACTCGATTTATTTGCTGGTGCAGAGCTTGATCACCTTGATTTTCCTGGCGATCTTTATTTTGATTTATGTCATAAATGTCCGCGATGCCCGCAAAACGGCGGCGGAACGGGAGAAGGGCATTCCCCCTCACAATTTCAAGCGTTCACTGCGCTACCTGATGGATTATAAATTTGCCCAGGCCTTTTTGGCTTTGCCGGCCGTAGGCATCTTGTTTTTTACGATTATGCCGATCATCTTTATGATTCTGCTGGCGTTTACCAACTACTCCTCGCCGGATCACATTCCGCCGGCCAAGCTGGTTGACTGGGTCGGCTTCCAGACGTTCCGGGACCTGGTGGCGCTCAAATCGTGGAGCCATACGTTCTTCGGCGTGCTGATCTGGACGATTATCTGGGCCGTCTTGTCTACGGTGACGACTTATTTCGGCGGATTGCTTGTTGCGCTGCTGATCAATCAGCAGGGGATTAAATTCAAGGGCTTCTGGAGAACGATCCTTATTATTCCTTACGCCATTCCGCAGCTGATTTCGCTGCTCGTTATGCGCAACATGTTTAACGGCCAGTTCGGGCCGATCAACCAGTATCTGGGCTACTTCGGACTGAAGGGACTGCCTTGGCTGACGGATCCGTTCTGGGCCAAAGTAACGGTCATCGTCGTCAACATGTGGGTGGGCATTCCGGTGTCCATGATCCTGATTATGGGCGTGCTGACCACGATCCCACGCGACATGTACGAAGCGGCCGAGGTCGACGGGGCGACGGGCTTCCAGAAATTCAGAATCGTCACGCTGCCGATGATTTTGTTCTCGACCGCACCTACGCTGATCATGCAGTTCGCGGGCAATATCAACAATTTCAACGCGATCTTCCTGCTGACCAACGGCAATCCGGTCGTCGGGGATTACCAGTACGCGGGCGCTACGGACCTGCTCGTGACCTGGCTGTACAAACTGACGCTCGACCAGAACAAATACAACATGGCTTCCGCCGTCGGCATCATCATCTTCCTGATTATCGCTTCGTTCTCCATCTACAATTACCGCAGAACTAAGTCGTTTAAAGAGGAGGATATGATCCAATGAGCGGCATGAAAATGAAAAAAACGATTCGCCTCACCCTCAGCTATATCGTGCTTGTCCTGTTAGCGGTCACGGCCGTTTATCCGGCGCTTTGGGTCGTGCTCGGCTCACTCCGCCCGGGTAAATCGCTGTACAGCAAAACGTTGATTCCGGAGCATTTTACGCTGGATCATTACAAGGAGCTCTTCACCTCCAATACGATCCTGTTCGGGCAATGGTACATGAATACGCTGAAGATCGCCGTGTGCTCCATGCTGATCGGCGTGCTGCTCACGCTGCTGACCAGCTACGCGGTGTCGCGGTTCCGCTTCCGCGGGCGTCAGACGGCGCTGTCGACCATCCTCATTCTCGGCATGTTCCCGGGCTTTATGAGTATGATCGCCATCTATTTGCTGCTTAAGGAATTTCATCTGCTGGACACTCATCTTGCGCTTATTATCGTGTATGCGGCGGGAGCGCCGCTTGGCGGGACGTTTATCGCCAAAGGGTTTCTTGATACCATTCCGAGAACACTGGACGAAGCGGCCAAAATCGACGGCGCCAGCAATATGATGATTTTTACCCGGATCATTCTGCCGCTCTCCAAACCGATGCTGACTTACATGGCGCTGACGCAATTCGTCGGCCCGTGGGTCGATTTTATCTTCGCAAGGCTTGTGCTGCGGACCAAAGAGAACTGGACGCTGGCCGTCGGGCTGTACGACATGGTGTCATCGAATCAGAACACGAACTTCACGGTGTTCTCGGCGGGCGCGGTGCTGATTGCGATTCCGATCACGGTGCTGTTCATGTTCCTGCAGCGGCTCCTGGTCGACGGACTCACGTCGGGGGCGAGCAAAGGCTAGGGGCGCACCCGCGCATCAAGAGGAATTATCATCACTGTAATCAAGGTGCAGACTGGAGCGATCCAGGCTGCCCTTTTTAGTGTGCCACGCATGGCGATTAACTAGGTGGTGAAAGTCCACTGTGGGGGTTTGTAGTTACCAACCACTAGCCAAGAGCAAGGGTGTCCACCGCGAGGTGGAATCCAAAGGAAGCTGGAGGCAAACTTCCGGCCCAAGGAACACGAACATCATCAGGCATAGGATACGGGATGAGTCTGCTAAACAAGACGAAGTCCAATTAACTACACGGACGTACCAATGTAAATGATGTGGGTATATGGAAGGAAAGTGAATCGTCTTACCGTGGGAGGTCTCATGGACGTGAGGAGATGCACTTCGAATCACGGTTGAAACAAGATTTATCATGAGAAGTCAGCAGACGCCATAGTACCGCGAACAGTCGACGGTTCGAGGGAAGGGCTGAACCTTAGGAGGTGAAGTCAATGAAAGTTACCGAAACAGGAGCCAAGGGCAGCCAACTTCTAACGGAAGACTCTTTGCAAAAGAATAGTGCGGAACACGAAGGATATGCGGGAGTGCACAGTCCTGCGAGGATAACCGAAACCGACGACACCAACGCAACCGAGTCGAAGGACCGGTTGCTTGAGAAAATCGTTAGCAGGGACAACTTGAACGAAGCATTCAAGAGAGTCAAAGCGAACAAGGGATCGCACGGAATCGACGGGATGGGAGTAGATGAACTTCTACAATATCTCAGAGACAACGGCGAGACCATCAAGCAACTGATCTTGGGCGGCAAGTACCGCCCGAATCCCGTTCGAAGGGTAGAGATTCCCAAAGAGAACGGAAAGAAGAGAAACCTTGGCATCCCAACAGTGGTTGACCGAGTCATCCAGCAGGCAATCGCCCAAGTGCTTACGCCAATTTATGAGAGGCAGTTTTCAGACAACAGCTACGGATTCCGACCCAAACGGAGCGCACACCACGCGATGAAACGAAGCCAACAATACGTGCAAGAGGGATATCGTTACGTGGTGGATATGGACTTGGAGAAATACTTTGACACCGTCAACCAAAGCAAGCTTATCGAGGTGCTTTCAAGAACGATCAAAGACGGACGAGTGATCTCGCTCATCCATAAGTATCTCCGGGCGGGAGTCGTCGTGAAGCATAAGTTTGAGGACACGGAAATCGGCGTACCGCAGGGAGGGAACCTAAGTCCGATTCTCAGCAATATCATGCTGAATGAATTGGACAAGGAACTGGAAGCAAGAGGACATCGATTCGTGCGATACGCAGACGATATGCTCATATTCTGCCGGAGCAGGAGGAGTGCGGAGCGTACCCTGACGAAAATTCTCCCTTACATCGAGAAGAAGTTGTTTCTCAAGGTAAACCGGGAGAAAACGATTGTGGACGATGCGACAAAAGTTAAATTTCTTGGCTTCTCATTCTACCAGAGCAAAGGGGAAACGCGGGTCAGAATCCATCCCAAATCCGTATCCAAGATGAAAGCTAAAGTGAAAGAGCTAACGTCGAGAAGCAACGGAATGGGCAACACCGACCGGGCGCTGAAGCTTAGGCGTTACATCATGGGATGGGTAAATTATTTCAAGCTTGCTGACATGAAACAACTACTCCAAACCACTGATAAATGGATGAGAAGGCGTATCCGAATGGTCTTCTGGAAGCAATGGAAACGAGTGAGGACGAAACTCGAAAGGCTTATATCGCTCGGAATTCATGAACAGAAGGCGTGGGAATACGCAAACACAAGAAAGGGCTATTGGAGAATCTCCAATAGCCCAATCCTCTCGAAGTCCCTCGGTAACAATAGGCTGAAGAACCTCGGATTCCTTTTCTTTTCTGATTATTATCGACAAGTTACTGCGCATTCCTAATGGAACCGCCGTATACCGAACGGTACGTACGGTGGTGTGGGAGGTCGGCTGCCCAATTAATGGGTAGCCTCCTACCCGATTTATCCGAAGGAAAAAGCTCGTTTGGCATCCAGCAGACAGTAGGGGGTACGGATGATGAAGAAGACAGATAAGCATACAGATAAGAATAAAGAGAAAGAGACGAAGAACGAGGACAAGAATGAGAAGGGCGTTAATGAGCGGCGGAAAAACAGACCCGAACGCCATCTTGGCGTCCATTCGGTAGGAGCCAGGCTGTTTGCCGTGTTGTTTGCGGCGATGGTAGCGGTTTCGACGATTCTGGGCGTCGTCTCCTATCAGACGGCTAAGGGAATCATCAAAAGCCAGGTCAGCAGCGCTTCCCGACAGGCGGTGAGCCAGGCGGCAGACAAGCTAGACTTCCTGTTCGCCGAATACGAAACGTCCTCCCGGCAGTTGGCTGTAGACCAGATGCTGAAAGCTGATCTGGAGACGGTTGCCCTGCCGGAAGAAGAGACCGGAACCGTACGGAGGACGGAAGCGGAGAAACGGATCAAGCAAAAGCTTGATGGACTCGCCGGTTCGGACGACCGGCTGGCTGGCGTCAGGCTGGTCTCTGTCCAGGGAAGGACAGCTTACCAATCTTCGGGTTCGCCGGCTTACCGGGCAGACGAAGCCGTTGCCAGCCGGCTGAAGCAAGTCGATCAAAGCGGAGGGCAGCCGGTTTGGTTCCCGACGATGGTGCAAGGTTTCTTTGACAACAGCACGGAGCCGGTGTTCGCCATGGGCAGGCTGCTGAAAAATCTGCAGAAGCCGGAGGCAGCTTTTATCCTGCTGTACGAGTTCAAAGCTGCTTCGCTGGACAAGGTATTGTCCGGTCTCGGCATTGGAACGAGCGGGGAGACGCGGCTTCTGTCCCCGGACGGCGGCATCGTTTATGCCGCGGAAGACAAGCTGCTCGCAACCAGCTCCGATATCCGGCCCGGGAATACCGAAGGGAGCAACGCGGTTAAAGGGCAAGGGCAGCAAGCCAAACAGCAGGAAGGATTCACGATTCAACAGGATAAGAAGGGCAGGGCGCAGTGGGTTGTTTACCGCCAGCTCGGAACCAACGGTTGGACCCTGGTTGGGTTTGCGCCGGAGCGTGATTTCCTCAGCGCAGCCAACCGTCTGCTGCTGATTACGCTGGCGGTTACGCTGGGGGCGGCTGCGATGGCTGCCGGGGTTGGCTTTTATGTGGCGCGTATGGTCCGCAAACCGCTGGGCCAGCTCTACGGTTTGATGGAAGAGGCTGAACAAGGTGATCTGCAGGTCCGAACCTCCTTTAAGTCCCGGGACGAATTCGGCTTGCTGGGACAAAGCTTCAACCGGATGATGGAGCGCATTTCCGGTCTGGTTGGACAAGCACACGGGTCATCGGAAGGGGTGCTGCGCACCTCCGAGGAGCTGGCTCAGGCAGCGCGCCGGACCTCTGAAACGGCGGGGGAGGTGGCTGGCGTTACGCGGGAAATCGCGGTTGGCGCAGCCTGCCTGGCCGAAGACGCCGATAAAGGCGGCGAGGTGGTCGAAGCCGTCGGCGAAGGCATGGAGCGGATGAGCGAAGCCAATCGCAGGATGGAGGGAGCAGCCCGCAGGGTATCCGCTATCAGCGGCGAAGGCTCCGGCTACATGCGCGAGCTGGTTGAGAAGACGGAAGCCGCCTCCTCCATGGCCGGCGAATTGAACCTTACGGCTGACAAGCTGCGCAGAAATACGGAGCTGATCCGGTCCATCCTGGCGCCTATGTCGGAGATGACCAAGCAGACGCAGATTCTGGCGCTGAATGCCTCTATCGAAGCGGCCAGGGCCGGCGAAGCAGGCCGGGGGTTCAAGGTGATTGCGGAGGAAATCCGCAGGTTGTCCGAGCAGTCCGAGGCTTCCATTAGCCATGTAGCGCAAATGATCGAGGAAATCGGGAGCGACACGGAACAAACAGCCGGCGTCGTTTCCAAGATTTCCCCGCTATTTGCAGGGCAGCTCGGCTCTGTGCGGGAAGCTGCCGGTATATTCGGCAGCGTGGCCGAGGAGATGGAGCAGTTCCTGGCGCATATAGGCCGTTCATCGGCGGCGCTGGAAGAGCTGACCTCTGCGCAGGAGGTTTTGCAGCGCACGATGTTCAGCGTCGGGGCTTCGGTGCAGCAGACGAGCGCGGCTACGGAAGAGGCAGCGTCCATGTCCGCGCTTCAGTTTAAGGTCAGCGAGCAGCTGGTCGAGCTTTCCGCGCGGCTGGAGGGGCTGGCTGGTTCGATGCAGCGGTCGCTGGTGCATTTCCGCAAAGAAACCTAAAAAAAAGGCGGTCCCAAAGTCTATAGAGACTAGGGATCGTCTTTTTTCTGAAGGGGGGAGAAGCTGATTTAATCCCTGCGGGGCTGGTCAGTCTTCCTTCGCTGGACCCAGCACGGCGAAACCGAATGCGGGAAGCCGCACCATCTCCTGGCCGTTCTCTTCTTGAAGCTGTACGGAACCAGAAGCAAAGAGGGTTCTCCAGCAGGCGGCAGCAGAAGGCGGAGCAGAGCATTTGCCCGCCTCCAGGCTTCGCCCTGTCCGCTTAGGCAGTTGAAAGGCCTGAGCTTGATCAGCCTTGTTGATCAGCACCAGCACACGGTCACGGTTCAGCCGGCGTTCGTACGCCAGCAGGGTACCCTCCCCGCCGGTCTCCTTAAAGTGGATGCTCCCCGTCCTTAAAGCCGGGTGGGCCTTGCGTAGCGCGATCAGCGTCTTGTAAAAAGCAAACAGCTCCTGGTCCTGCTGCTCCGGCTCCCAAGGCATACATTTCCGGCAGTCCGGGTCGGCCCCGCCGTCCAGACCGTATTCGTCGCCATAGTAGATGCACGGCGTTCCGCTGTAAGTAAACTGGATCACGGCCGCCAGCTTCATCTTATCCTTGCTGCCTTCGCACAAGGTAAGCAGACGCGGCGTATCGTGGCTGTCCAGCAGGTTGAACAGCACCTCGCTGGCCTGACGGGGATACCGGGACAGCTGCATTTGAATCGCGTTCGCAAGCTCGCTGGCGTTCAGCGTGCCGCGCGCCACAAAATCCAGCACCGCATCGGTGAACGGATAATTCATCACGGCGTCGAACTGGTCGCCCTGCAGCCAAGGCGAGGCTTCATGCCAGATTTCGCCTAGAATGTAGGCGTCCGGGTTGATCGCTTTAACCCGGCTGCGGAATTCCCGCCAGAAGTGGTGGTCCACTTCATTGGCGATATCCAGCCGCCAGCCGTCGATGCCGATTTCGCGGATCCAGTATTCGGCGGTGCCCAGCAGGTACTCCTTCACCTCCGGATTTTCGGTGTTCAGCTTTGGCATATGCGGCTCGAAGCTGAACGTATCGTAGTTGGGGCGGCCGTCCTTATCGGTCAGAGGGAATTCATGAATATGGAACCAGTTCTTATATTTGGATTGTTCGCCTTTCTCAAGTACGTCCACGAACGGGGCGAAGGTCCGCCCGGCATGATTAAACACCGCATCCAGCAGCACGCGGATGCCGCGGTCGTGGCAAAGCTGGACCAGCTCCTTGAGCTTTTCGCCGTCGCCGAAGTGAGGATCAATTTTCCGGTAGTCCTCGGTGTCGTATTTATGGTTGGTTGCAGCCGCAAAAACCGGCGTGAAATAAATGGCCGTAATGCCCAGCTCGGACAAATGGTCCAGGTGGTCGATGACGCCCTGAAGGTCCCCGCCGAAATAATTGTCGGCCTCCGGTTTGCCGCCCCAAGGCTGCACGTCCTCCGGATCGTTGTTCGGGTCGCCGTTGGCAAACCGCTCCGGAAAGATTTGATAGAACACGGCATCCCTTACCCAGGCCGGTGTCCTGAAGACGTCAACCGGGTTGATAAACGGGAAATCAAATAACCGGTCAGGTTTACCCGGCCGTTCGTCGTGGAAATCATTTTCCGTCATCCACACGGACTCATGGCCATTCTGGAGCAGAAATCCGTATTTTAATCGGCGGAAGGGCGGCTGGACTTCACATTCCCAATAGTCGAATCTCTTGTCGGACAGAACAAGCTTCATCGGCACAAGCTCCTCCGTTTGATCCCAGGCATATTTATCGCCGACCCAGGCGTGGACTTCAGTCATATCGCCTTTTTTGGCGCGGAGCCGCAGATGGAGCGTATAGTCGTCATAAGCATAAGCCCAGTTCATTTTTGGACGGTGATAGACAGCTTCAAGCAGCATCGAATTCCTCCCAGCATGGATTTAAATAAGGACTTGCGCAGCAAAAAAACATAAACGGACGAAGGATAGGATTTCCAAACCATCCTTCGCAAATTCCACAGATCTGCGTGCAATCCGCAGAAAAACACAACAATTACAAGAAATGTGATACCTAAACCTTTGTTATCCGTATATACTTAATATAATGCTGAATAAAGGTGGTGAATCTGCCCTATGCATATGTGGACGATCTGGTTGATCGCAGCAGGCGTTCTGTTCGTTCTGGAAATGTTTACGCTTACGTTCTATTTGCTGTGGATTTGTCTGGGGGCGGTCGCGGCGCTGCTGATTTCGTTAGTGCTGCCCGATGCGATTCTTTTGCAGGTGCTTGTCGGCTGTATAGTGGCTCTTGTGTTAACCGTCTTTACCAAACCGTTGTCCCGCAGACTCCGGACTTCCCGGGGATTTCAGGATGCGGGCACCGAGCTCATCGGACGGCAGGGCATTGTCGTTGAACCGATCGAGCCGGGACATTACGGCATCGTCAAAATCGGCGGCGATACATGGAGCGCTACGGCTCCGGTTTCTCTGGGGAAAGATGAACGCGTGAGGGTTATGAAGATGAGCAGTACAAGAATTGAAGTGGAGAAATGGGAGGAGATTCTTTAATGCAGTGGATTGTTATCGTAGTTATTCTGGTTGTCGTCATCGCTTTCATCGCGCTGACGGTGAAGGTTGTCCCGCAGCAGCGGGTAGGCGTTGTGGAACGTCTCGGTAAATTCAACCGTTTGCTGAATCCGGGCCTTAATATCCTTATTCCGGTTATTGATCAAGTAAGGATCTATCACGATTTGCGGATCCAGCAGGCCAACGTGCCGCCGCAGACGGTTATCACGAAAGATAATGTTCAGGTGCAGATCGACTCGATTATTTTCTATCAGGTCGTGAATCCGGAGCAGGCAACTTATGGCATTTCCGATTATGTCTACGGGGTGCGCAATATCTCCACGGCTACCATGCGTCAAATCATCGGTAAGCTGGAGCTGGACGAAACGTTGTCCGGCCGGGAGAAAATCTCCAACGAAATCCGTATCGCCCTGGACGAAGCCACCGAGAAGTGGGGCGTTCGCATCGAACGGGTGGAGGTTATCGACATCCAGCCGCCAACCGACATTCAGGAAGCCATGGACAAACAGATGAAGGCCGAGCGGAACAAACGGGCGATTGTGCTGGAGGCGGAAGCAGCCAAGCAGGATATGATCCTTCGCGCAGAAGGGGATAAGCAAAGTAAAATCCTCAAGGCTGAAGGCGACAAGGAAGCGCGCATCCGCGAAGCGGAAGGTCTGCGTCAGGCACAGGAGCTGGAAGCGCTCGGTCAGGCGAAGGCAATCGAAGCTGTAGCGGCCGCCGAGAAGCAGCGGATCGAGCTGATCCGCAGCGCAGGTCTGGACGAAACGGTGCTGGCCTACCGCTCCTTCGAAGCGCTTGAGGAAGTGGCCAAAGGTCCGGCCAACAAAGTATTCATTCCGTCCAACGCGGTGGAAACGCTGGGCAGCCTTGGCGCTGTAGGCGAGCTGTTTAAAGAGAAGAAAGCTTGAGTATCGACAGCATTTGATTGGACTAAGGGCCCCACACCTTCGAAAATCCTCCTGTACTCCAGAACGGAGTGCAAGGAGGATTTTCTTTTTTGCGGCTAAGGGGACAACAAATAGCATCCCGAAATCGGGGAACAGCCAACAGCAAGCGGCAAGCGGCGAATGGCGAATGGCAAGCGGTGAACGGCGAACGGAAAAAGCCCGGTCAAGGGGGTTCTTGACCGGGCTTTTGTTAGGCTGCCAAAACGGAAGTTTGATTCCGGCTGACAGCAATCTTGTTATAGCTAAGGTTGGCAGCTTAGCGTTTATTAGCGTTTAGTTACACGGTGTGTTACTCTGCGGTTTTCCCGCTGTTGTCAGCTTCTTTGGCCTGAGTCCGGCCCTGCAGCCGGGCCAGCTCTTCATCAACCTGGCTGGAGTATGCCGGGTTGCCGCTGTAAGAACTGCTGGAACCGCTGGCGGCAGCCGAAGCTTCCCAGCCGTTGATCTTCTCTTCCATGCGCTCGAAGCCGCGCGCGGCCGAACCTGTATCCAGGCCCCGGCTGAATTGCGGGTGAGCGGAGGCTTTCAGCTCGGAGGCTTTGCGGGCACGTTCCGCAAGCTCCTCACGTTTCTTTTTGAGGCGTTCCAGCTCCTCTTTGCCCATTTCGAGCTGCGTTTCCAGCTCAGCAATCCGCTGGCTGACGGCATCCGCTTCTGCGGCCAGGCGGGAAACCTGCTCCGTATAATGAAGTTTGGCTTCAACCGCTCTGCGTGCGGCCAGCTCATCGCCATCGGCAATAGCCTGGAGAGCCAGCTGCTCTTTCAAGGTGATTTGACGTTCGGCATCCTCGCGTTTGGCCTGCAGGATACGGGCGGAGGTTTTGGCGGCGTTCAGCTCGCTGCTCGCGTCATCCAGCTCTTCCTCCAGGTTGCGCAAATACTGGCCGGTCATGACGACCGGGTCCTCCAGCTTGTTCAGGGCTTCATGCAAAGTGGCTTTTGTAATATTGGCAATTCGTTCAAATAAACTCATGTTCATCTCTCCTTGGAAGGGATTTTTGTGAAGCAGCTCATTTTTAATATTTCGATGAGTAGGAATCGTCGATGTCATACCAGCCGACAGGCTCATCCGGCACAATCAGGCTGGCGATCAGGTAAATGGCCACGACTGCGCCGAAGCTGCAGAAGGCAGCAATGACAACGGCTAGCCGAATAATCGTAGCGTCAAACCCGAGCCACTGGGCAAGTCCGCCGCACAAACCCGAGATTTTCTTATCTTTTCTGGAACGGTATAATTTACTCATTCCTGCATCCACTCGCTTTCTCGTTCATTTGTTATGTCTTTATCTTAGTCTGTTCAGACCTTCTTCAAAACGGCCCGCAGACGGTTTGTGGACTGGACCTTGGTCGGGGAGCGGCTCGGTCCCGGAGACGGGGGGACATCCTGAAGGCCCGGACTATTTGCGGAAATATAGTCTGAAAAAAAGGAATTTACCGTATAACTGTAAAAGAAGATTGGCAGAGTAAGTCAGATAAGGAAAAGGTAGAGAAGGTTAACCTGAGAGTGGGTTAGAAATAGGGAATGAAAAAGGAGTGACTTTCATGAGTATAGTGGTCATTAACGGCAGCGGCAGGGAGGGAGGAAATACGGAGGAGCTAACCCGGCTTGCGCTTCAAGGGCTTGAATATAAGGAGATTGTTCTGCGCGAGAAACAGATTCTGCCGATTGTCGACCAGCGTCATACGCCAGGCGGGTTCGACCCGGTGAATGATGATTATGATGCGGTGATTCAGGAAATGCTCGCGGCCGATGTGCTTGTTTTTGTATCTCCCGTGTATTGGTACAGCGTGTCGGGCCTGATGAAAAATGTGTTCGACCGCTGGTCCCAATCCCTGCGCGATCCGAGATTTGTTGATTTTAAAACGAAGATGGCGGAGAAGAAGGCTTATGCCATTGTGGTGGGCGGGGACAACCCGCGCATTAAAGCCCTGCCGATGATTCAGCAGCTGAAATACACGTTTGATTTTGTCGGTTTGCCGTTTGAAGGGTATGTGCTGGGGCAGGCTTCCAAACCCGGCGATATCCAGAATGACCGGCGAGCTTTGGCTGAAGCCGCTTGGCTGAACGACCAGCTGAAGGCTCAGGTCAACGTCTAAGCAGTTAATTCGATATAGCGAAAAAAGAAAGGCAGACCCGGGAACGGAGCAGCGAAAGGAATCGCTCTCCTGCTTCCGGGTCTGCCTTGTTTAGTTATGTTTTGCGGCGGCCGTTCTGAACGGCAAACCATAAAGCGGCCAGCGATACGATCAGGGCTACGATCGTAATGATCAGCGTCACCGTCTGCATGACGTTGTTTGAGGAACCGCTTGCGGCAGTTGTGCTGTCTGCGCCGGCCTTGGCGCTTGCGTTGTCCCCGGAAGCGGCGGTTCCGGCATTGGTGTCCCCGCTGCCTGCATTGCCGGAATCTCCGGCTGCTGCATCATGGCCGTGACCGGCGTCAGCAGAGGCTGCACCGGCAGCAGCCGAAGTGATTTTGGTGATGGAATGCGGGTTGTCGCCGCCTTCCTCGCCCGTCCACTCGACGACCGTACCGTCGCTGTAGTATTGGAAAGCATCCCAGGCCAAGTCGCTTTCATTAGCCGGATTCTTGGCTACAAAGCTGAATTGCTGAAATTGTCCGGGTTCGATGCCGCTTCCGGCGTCGGCTTCCCAGGTAATCGTCTTGATTTTGCCGCTGTCATCCTTATCCGTTGTTGTCTTCCAGCCTGGAACCGGCTGATATTGCTCGAGTTCGGCCTGCTCGGGCACCTTGAGGGCAACCTTGACCGTAGGCAGATCTTTTTCAGTAGGTACTTTCATGGTGTAGGTTTCCCAGGCGTCCGGAGCGGACTCGGCCGGTTTGACGGTAACGTGGGCGCTGGCAATCCCAGCGAACAGCAGGGCCCCGGTCAGAGCGGTCGACAGGATGGAGGCGAAGCGCAATGATTTTTTGAATGCCATGTCAGAAACTCCCCTTTAAGAACGGAATATGGATATCTATAGATCATCTGATTAGCGGCGGCTTATGGAGCGCCAGCCTTAAACGTGAAGCTGCCGTCATACGTATCCAGCGATTTCAACAGCACATGATATTCGGCGCGCCAGCGGCCCGGCATAAGGAGCGAAGCGTTGCCTTCAAGCTGGCTGGCATCGGTTAAAGTAACCTCTTCTTCCATGTTGGACATTTCCAAACAAATTAATCTAATCGTAATCTGCTGGACCTCGGCGGGCTGGCCGTTGACGTCGGTAACCGTTGCTTTGAAATGATTATTGCCTACTTTGGCAGGTGCAACATCAATTAAAGTGGTATAGCCGGATTTGGCCGTCTCCGAATGCTCGTAAGGTCCGCCTTTTGGCGCTCCCGGAGACAGGTTGGTCAATACGGCCGCAAGTATCAGGGCGGCAATCCCGGCAGCCCATTCAAGCTTAACCGCCCGTCCAAGGCGGCGTTTGGCCCGTCCCCTGAGGAAGTTCGTCAGGGCGAAGGAGAGCATCGCCAGCATAATTGCTGCTTTAGCGATCAGAATCCAGCCGTAAGTCGTATTGAACAAGGCATTCAGATCGGGCAAATAAATGATGCTGCCGTAAAGCCCGCTGAATAGCAGCACGACCGCGCTGATCGACCCGGTATCAGTAAAACGTCTTACCGTATCCGGATAAAGCGTGCCGCTCTCATCTTGGGCGGCGGCTTTGGGAAGCATAAAAGCCATCACCAGCAGTCCGCCGACCCAAACCGCAGCCGCGCTCAGATGCAGGAAGTCCGCCGCGCTGGCGGCCAGGCGGGACGGAGCGGTTGCCGGATGCCCGATCATGGCTTTCATAGCGGCTATAGCTGCCGCATTAAGCAAAGCCAGGAAACCATACATCCGGCGGCGTTTCACGTAGTCGCGCGACCATAACGCATAAACCAGAAAGGCAAGCGGGAGCAGCAGCAGGGTCTGCACCCACCAGAGGGTACCGAACAAGCCCTCCTTCAGCGTCTCTCGGAACCATTCCCCCTGCCACAGCGTAAGCCAGTTCGCTCCGGTCTCAAGCCGGATTTGCAGAGGCAGGCTGAACAGGATGCCCAAAACGGTCAGAATTGAGCCGGTCAGCAGGAGCAGACGGAATCGGCCCATTTCGAACGCTTCGGCGCGGAAGGCACGCGGGAACAGCCACAGCGGAAAAGCCAGGCCGCCCGCAAGCAGCATAAGCCCGCCGTACAGGAGCCAGCGGATGATCACCTGATCGGCGCCGGGAGCCCCCCCTGCGGACAAGTCCCCGGCCGCCAAAGCGGCAGCGGCGGCACCCGCCGCGTCGCCGACGGCGAAAGGAACGGTGCCCGAGATCGGATGGCCGTCACCGGAGATTACTCTCCATCTGGCGACGTAGACCCCTTCGGGCAGGTCCTTCTCGAGCTTCACCGACAAACCGGCGGGATTATCCGCGTCGATGACCGGCTCCCCGCTGCTCACCTTCTGTCCTTTGTTATTCAGGACGCTGAGTGCAAAAAAGGAAGGGTCGAAGGCTTCATTAAACAGCAAGTGCACCTCGGTTGGCGCTGTCTGCAAAGCCTGTCCGGAAGCCGGCTCGGATTTGATGATATAAGCATGGGCAAAGCTGGCCGCCGGAACGAGCAGCTGGAACAGGAAAAATAGAAGAAAGGCGGCAAACGCGCCGGTTACATACTTTTTGGGCATAAAATTACCTACTCTCTCGGAACTCGTGTTTGTTCAATTTAACACGGAGCGCCAGACAAATCATGACCAAATCGGGCTATGAACTATTTAAAATTTGAAAAGACCTGTGTCTATCCTGTGAAAGATGGGCGGGGCATTGCTGCTGCTGGGCATACGGATGATAAAAACTAACCTTATTTCTGTATGCCCTAACAGATAGCGGGTTTAAACCAAGTATTTTTAAACTTGTTTTATATAGGGGGTGGGGGTATAATGGAAAGCGTAGCAGGGAGATCACAGAACAAACTGAAGTGAATAGTTCATTTTTTTAATAAGGAAGTGAAGTCCGTGGCGCAAAGTAGCGGAGGCCATCCGCATGTAGAACAGCAAAGCTGCCATAACGGAGCGGACAAGAAGCCGGCCGAGCGGCGCAGCCACCATTCGGAAGAGATGAAGGGCAAGCTTGTGGCCCGCTTGAACCGGATCGAAGGCCAGATACGCGGCGTGAAAGGCATGATCGAGAAGGATACGTACTGCGATGATGTGCTGAACCAAATTGCGGCGATTCAATCCGCGCTGAATGGCGTTGGCAAACTTTTGCTGGAAGGCCATATGAAGAGCTGTATCGTGGAACGCATTCAGGATGGCGAAACCGAGGTTTTGGATGAGCTGATTGTAACAATTAATAAATTGATGAAATAACAATATTTTGGGAGGTTTTTTGACTATGAAGACAGTTACTCTGCAAGTAGAAGGCATGTCCTGCAATCACTGCGTGAAAGCGGTAGAAGGCGCGGTTCAAGAGGCTGGAGCGACAGGCAAAGTGGATCTGGCAGCTAAAAAAGTCGACGTTACTTATGATGACAGCAAGCTGGATCTGGCTAAAATCAAGGAAGCCATCGAAGACCAGGGCTACGATGTCGTGAACGGCTAACCGCATGTGATCGGATGCCTTGACTGTAAGACTCCCGTTGCTCCCTGTTTTTAGGGGGATACGGGAGTTTGTCCTATTGACTATGGACAACGTTTTGACGATATGATTATAATATGGGTTGTATAACCCGCAATTTCATAGACATGGGGAGCTGGATGAAGGCCGGCTGAGAGTGCGTCCCAAGCAAGACGCTGACCCTTATACCTGATCTGGATAATGCCAGCGTAGGAAGAGCTATTGTCAATTTGTAAGACTTTCATTCATTTGACAGGATGCAGGCGCCCCGACCGGGCGCCTTTTTTGGCGTTAAATCCTAAGTTTCAGGAGCGGGAACCCAAATCAAGAGGGAGCGAACAAGAAGTGAAAGCAAACAAGCTAGGAGCTTTGCTGCTGTCCGGGATACTGCTGCTGGCAGCAGCGGGCTGCGGTTCAAACGGAGCAAGCAACGTGGCAGGCAATACCGCCGGGAGCAATGCGGAAAGTGCGGCGCCGTCTACGGACGCCAAGGATTTGAAGGACATTAAGGTGGTGCTCGACTGGACGCCAAACACCAACCATACCGGCTTGTATGTAGCCCAGGAGCTTGGCTACTACAAAGAGGAAGGCCTGAACGTGCAAATCGTGCAGCCGGATGAAGGCGGAGCCGATGCGATGATCGCCTCCGATGCTGTTCCGTTTGGCATCAGCTATCAGGAAAGCATTACGCAGGCTCAAACGCAGGGTGTGCCGCTGGTTTCGATTGCGGCAGTGATCCAGCATAACACCTCCGGTTTTGCCGCCCCGGCGGACCGGAACATCAAATCGCCGAAGGATTTTGAAGGCAAACGTTATGGCGGCTGGGGTTCCCCTGTGGAAGAGGCGGTTATGAAATCCATCATGGATTTGCAGAACGCCGACGTCAGCAAGGTGAAGAACATCAACATCGGCGACGCGGATTATTTCACGGCCGTGAAGCGTGATGTTGATTTCGCCTGGATTTATTATGCCTGGACCGGTATTGAAGCCGAGCTGCGCGGCGAGAAACTGGATATGCTGTATGTGAAGGACTACTCGAAGGATCTGGATTATTACACGCCGGTCATCGCTACGAATGAGAAAGAGATTCAGCAAAACCCGGAGTTGGTCAAAGCTTTTATGAAAGCCACTTCCAAAGGCTATGAATATGCCATCGCCCATCCGGCCGAAGCGGCCGACATCTTGATCAAGGCTGTGCCCGACCTCGATCCGAAGCTGGTCAAGGCCAGCCAGGAATGGCTGAGCCCTCGCTACCAGGACGATGCCGCAAGATGGGGCGAGCAGAAGGAATCTGTCTGGACCGGCTACGCCAACTGGATGTACGAGCGCAAGCTGCTCGACAAACCGCTCGACGCTTCCAAAGCGTTCACGAACGACTTCCTGCCTGAATCTTAATTGAGGATGAGGAGCTTAGAGGAGTCACTTAGTCTGGGCCTGGTAGTCAGTGGATAGACGAAAGCCGCTCCAATGGGTGCGCAGGATCAGGAATTAACAGGGTTAAGGGTTAATTGGATTAAAGAACAAAGGGCAACCCAACTTAGAAGTAGAATTTAAGCAGTATGTGTTAAAAAATTAAAACAGGATCGAATTCAAACGATCCTGTTCCATTTTTACCAATCTCACAAAAAAGGGACAAATGAAGCCTATAACAGCACGGCGGGAACTTAGGAGATGTCCATGACAAAATAATGAGTCCAGCCAAACGTAACTGGCGGAGAGCTGAATGATTCCGAAGAAGCGTAAGCGCCCGTCTGAAAGCTTTCCGAAGGAAAGCTGCATCGTAAGCATAGACTGTTCCCGGATTTTATCGTATTAATAAAATTTTGAAGGAATCCGGGAACAACAGCGGTCGTAGGAACATTCGGATCGCAGCCCCGCGCCAGGGCGTAACTTATTATTTTCCACTAGCTATCTCAAATGATCCGCACAGCTCCAACCCTTCATTTGTCCATTTTTCCCACTCCCACCTGAAAGCGAGGAATCCCTCATGGCCAACGCACTTGTAAGCATTCAAATCATTCCGAAGACCCCGAACGGGGAAAGTGTCATCCCTTATGTGGACCGCGCCATTGAAGTCATTCAACAGTCCGGCGTCAAACATCAGGTCAATGCGCTTGATACGACGATGGAAGGCGAACTGACCGAGCTGCTGGACATCGTGCGCCAAATGAACGAAGCGGTTCATGAATTCGGCAGCGACAGCATCATTTCGCAGATCAAAATCCTGTACGGGCCGGACGGCGTCAGCATGGACCAATTAACGGAGAAGTATCGTCCATGACCTCGGTTCGAGCCGTTTGGAAAAGCGTGTGGCCGCCCCTCGTGGCGGTCCTCTTGTTTTTACTGGTGTGGGAGGCAGCGGTTGACGTCTTTCATGTGGAAAAATGGATCCTTCCCAGCCCGTCCGATATCGGCCATGAGGCGGCGACCGGCGCTTCCGGCTTGTGGGAGCACACTAAAGCTACGCTTGCCCTGACGCTGGAAGGCTTTGCGGTAGGGTCGATTATTGGTCTGATGGTGGCCGTGCTGCTGCACCGGATTCCTTTTGTGAAATCGGCGCTTTATCCGCTGCTGATCCTCAGCCAGAACGTGCCGACGATCGCGCTTGGCCCGCTGCTGATGATCTGGTTCGGGTTCGGCGTGCTGCCGAAGCTGATCCTGATTACGCTGGTCTGCTTTTTCCCGGTTGCTGTCGCGGCTATGGACGGGCTTGCCCGAACCGATCATGTGATGCGCAATTACATGGAGATGGCCGGGGCGACCAAGGGACAGATTTTTCGGAAGCTGGAGTTTCCTTATGCGATTCCGTCCATGCTCTCGGGCCTTAAAATTTCGGCTACTTATAGCGTCATGGGCGCAATCATTTCCGAATGGCTCGGCGCGGAGAAGGGCATTGGCTACTATATGAAAATGCAGAAATCCACGTTCCGGACGGACCGCGTATTTGTAGCGATTCTGATCATTGTGGTGATCAGCTTGGCGATGTTTGTGGCCGTGGCGATCGTGGAGCGCCTGCTGTCGCGATACAGCCCGCCGCGCCGGAAGGGCGGCTGATTTATGGGGCCTTTACCGGGACAGACAAGAATTGAGCCCAGGCGATGGATATTACTTCTTTTAACTTCTCCATTAGCGGTGATTCCGGAGGAATAAGTTCTGCTCAACCAAGGAGTATTTATTGTTAAGGATTCATAAGCGGGAGGAGGGGAATTAAACGAAATGTATTATGATGACGATGGAAGTTATTTGGAGGCTCTTCCGGATAAATTAAAAAATAGTAAATTACCCAAGGGTATTACGTGGTTTGAAGACCATGTACATTTCGATACATTAAGAGAAGCCTCTGAATGGGTACTATCTGATTCTTACAATAAAATAGGTCATGATTACAATGGATACATCTCAACTGATCCTAAGTTAGTCCATGCCCTTGTTTATGAATTAGTCAGACATAGAAGATACGAAGGGAAAGTACGCGTTTGGGAATATGGCCTTAATGGAAAATACTATCATCTCTTATGGATAGAGCAATAAGTGTTAAATTAGCTATCAGTAAGTTAGGGGAGGAGGAGGCCAGGATGGCAGTAGAAAAACAAGAGGGGAAAGCCGCTTTGGATGAACCGGGCACAGCCGGGGGAGCAGCCGGAACAACCGCAGCAGGCAGCAATACATCAGGCACGACCGGCCCCCAGACCGTATTGGAGGTGACCGGTTTAAGCAAAACCTACCGGGAAGGCAAATCGGCGGTGCAGGTGCTGGACAACATTAACCTGACAGTGGCTGAGGGCGAATTTGTATCCATCGTCGGACCCTCCGGCAGCGGAAAAAGCACGCTCTTCCACCTCATCGGCGGACTGACGCAGCCGGACGCAGGCCGGATCGCTCTGCGCGGCCGGGAGATCACGGGCGAACGCGGACATATCGCGTACGTTCCGCAGCAGCCCGCGTTGTTCCCCTGGCGCACCACCCTGGACAATGTAGCGCTGGGGCTGGAGGTCGCGGGCACGCCGCTGCGGGAAGCGCGGGCGCAGACGCGGGAATGGCTGGCCAAAGCCGGGCTTGCCGGCTATGAAGAGGCCTACCCGCATATGCTGTCCGGCGGCATGCAGCAGCGGGCGGCATTCCTGCGGGGGCTGCTCAGCCCGCAGGAGCTGATGGCGCTGGACGAACCGTTCAGCGCCCTGGACGCCTTGACGCGCAGCGACATGCAGCATTGGCTGCTGGAGCTGTGGGAGAAGAACCGCCGTTCGGTGCTGTTCATCACCCACAGCATTGAAGAGGCGCTGCTGCTGTCGGACCGGATTGTTTTGCTGTCCGGCCGGCCGGCCAGGGTACTGCATGAATTGACGGTTCCGTTCCCTCGTCCTCGCCAGGCCGAGATGGCCGAAGAACCCGAATTTCTGCGCCTCCGCCGCGAGATGACGGAGCTGATGCGAAGCGAGCAGCGGATCATGCAGGAGGGGAAGGCGGGCTCATGAAAGCAGAGAAAGCAGAGGTGTATAACAGACGGATTCCTATGTTCGATGCGCATATTCACCTGGAGCAGTACAGCGGCGAGGACGCTGCATCCATGCTTGCTGGAGCGGAAGGGGACGCCATAAAAGGACTCGTGGCCGTATCCATGAACCTGGAATCCTGTCTCCGCACGAAGGAGCTGGCCGCCAAATACCCGGCCCTGGTGAAGCCGGCCTACGGCTTTCATCCCGAACAGCCGGTTCCTTCGGAGGAGGAGCTGGACCGGCTGCTGGCCTGGATCCGGCTCCATGCCGATGAGATGACGGCGGTAGGGGAAATCGGCCTCCCGTATTATCTGCGCAGCGAGAAAGAACAGACGGGGGATGCCTTTGATCTTCAGCCTTACATAGAGGTACTGGAGCGGTTTCTGGCTTTGGCCGCGGAGCTGGACAAGCCTGTGGTGCTGCATGCCGTTTATGAGGACGCGGACCTGGTTTGCGACCTGCTGGAGAAATACGGCATCAAGCAGGCCCATTTTCACTGGTTCAAAGGGGCAGAGAAAACCGTTCGCCGTATGGCGGACAGCGGCTATTTCATTTCCTTTACCCCGGATATCCTGTATGAGCAGGAAATCCGCCAATTGGCGCTGCTTTATCCTCCGGACCAGATCATGGCTGAAACGGATGGTCCCTGGCCTTTTGAAGGGCCTTTTGAAGGACAGCAGACGCATCCGCGGATGATTCATGACGTTGCCTCGGCTTTAGCCGAGCTGTACGGATGGACGTATGAGGCAGCCGGATTAAAGCTGCTGGAGAATACCCGGTGTTTCTATCGGATATAAGAAATCCAATGTCCTGAATAGGAAAATAAAAACCCGTATAAGCTACCCGGAGCAGGCAAATCCTTGTCTAGCTCCTTTTTGGCTTATGGGGGTTTCTTTTTGTTAAAGTAGAAGGATAAATTACATTCTTGACAATATCATAGAAACCCGATAGGATTTAATCAATAACCGACTGACTAGTCAATCAGGTGGGGGTGAGCACACATTGAGCGCAGACAAAGAAGCTCAAATCAGCAATGAACGCAGGGATCAAATCCTGCAAAGCGCCCTGCGCCGGTTCGCTAAGGACGGCTACCATGCGACCAAGATTTCCGATATTGTAGCAGAGGTTGGCGTGGCACAGGGGACCTTCTACTGGTATTTCAAGAGCAAGGAAGCCATTGCGCTGGAGATTGTGAAGGAAGGGCGCGAGCAGCTGCTGGAGGTCATCGCCCAAGGGTACCGGCGGAAAGCGGGAACGGTACAGGACATGGTGCATGCTTCCGAAGCCCTGCTGGACAGGCTGTTTCAATTTGCCGAATCCAACCGCTATCTCATGGAGCTGTTTTTCGGCGGAGGAGGAACGATCGAACCGATCCGCAAAGCCATCGGAGAAACCCGGGCGGCGATGGAGAATGCTTTTCTCCAGAATATCCGCAGAGCTATTGAGCTCGGCATGCTCCCGGCTACCATAGATGCCGAATTCCGCGCAGCGCTGATCATGAGCTTGATCGAAGGCGTCATTTCGCGCTGGCTGTTCGGGTTTGCCCTTCCAGACAGCGGCATCGCCTCAAAGACAGCTCAAGAGCTGGCGGCTGAAACGGCCCGGTTTGAGTTTTTCGGGCTGCTCGGTGTTTAGCGGGGAGCTGCCGCAGGATTTTTTTTCGAGAAACCTCCTGTCGTTGCTGGTTCCCTATTACACACGAAGCACGCCTAAATTGTATTGATGTTTTTAATCGATGCTTTTGATCCCCACCAGGATCACTTATAACAAAGATAATAGGAGAGAAAACCCATGTTGAACAAAAAGAAAACCAGAAAACCTATGTTTCTGACTTTATCCGTTCTTCTGCTTGTTGTTCTGGCGCTTGCAGGCTGCGGCTCCAACAATAAGAGCAACAACGCTCAAAGTGCGGCCAGCGAAGCTCCGGCCAGTGCATCTGCCGACAGTTCGGCTAACAGCAGCAGCGATGACAACCTTTTGAACCAGATCAAAACAGCGGGTGTCATGAAGGTGGGTTTGATGGGCACTTATGCGCCTTACAACTTTCTGAACGATAACAAGGAAATCGACGGTTTTGACGCTGATATCGCGAAAGAAGTAGCTAAACGCATCGGCGTTAAAGTGGAATTTGCTCCGCAGGAATTCTCCGGCTTGATCCCAAGCCTTCAGGCAGGCAAAATCGACGCGATCATCAGCCAGGTAACCATTACGGATGAACGTAAACAGCAGATCGATTTCTCCCAGCCTTATATTACGAACCAGGTAAAAATTATCGTTAAAGAGGACAACAACTCCATTACGAAGCTGGAAGACTTCAAAGGAAAAAATATCGGCGTAGGCCTCGGAACAAACGACGAGTCTTATCTGCGGAATGAAGTTTTGCCGAAAGTGGGCAAGTTCAACATCAAAACTTACGACGACGTCATTACTTCCCTTCAGGATCTGAATGCAGGCCGGATTGATGCTACGATCAACAACCTGTATGCCCTGAAACCGATTGTCGACAAAAACGGATTTAAAATTAAAGCGGTAGGCGACGCCATTAAATCCGACCAGGCCGGCATTGCAGTCCGCAAGGACAACCCGGAATTCCTGGCCGCCCTGGATCAGGCGCTGACAGACATGAAAGCTGACGGCACTTATAATACCATCTTCAAAAAATGGTTTGGCGAAGAACCGCCGGCTGAGTAAGAAAAGTGAAAAGGGACAAGGTCATGAGGAATGTTTATTCTGACATGGCCTTGTCGTCTTAACCAAGGAAACAAAAGGGGATTTAAGAGACAATGAACCTGGTATGGGATAACTTGCCTTTTTTGTTCAAAGGCGCTTATTATACGCTGCTGGTTACCATCGTATCCATGTTTTTCGGACTCATTATCGGTTTGGTGGTCGCTATCGCCCGATTAAAAGGAAACCGCCTGATCCGAGGAATCGCGCGTGTCTACGTTTCCATCATCCGCGGTACGCCGCTTCTCGTCCAAATCTTTATCGTTTATTACGGCCTTGTAGATTATGGCCTTACACTAGGGCCGTTAACAGCGGCTTATGTGGCGTTAAGTGTGAATGTAGGCGCCTACTTGTCTGAAACCTTCAGGGGGGCCATTCAGTCTATCCCCAAAGGACAGACCGAGGCGGCTTATGCGACAGGCATGACGGGCTGGCAGACGATGAGAAGAATCATTCTTCCTCAGGCCGCCCGGGTGGCTATCGCACCTATGGGCAATACGTTTATAGGGATGCTGAAAGAGACGGCGCTGGTTTCAGCAATTACCGTAACCGAGCTGCTGCGTTCCGCACAGCTGCTGGTTGCCCAATATTATGTCAATATGCCTTTTTATATAGGGATAGCTATTATGTATTGGGTGATGAGCACCGTCTTTTCGGCCATCCTGAATGCGGCCGAGAAGCGGCTGTCCAAAGTTTATTGAGGCCGGAGGTAGAGTGACCTATGATTCAAACTACAGGACTGTCCAAGTCTTTTAACGGATTAGAAGTTTTAAAAAGCATTGATCTCCGCGTGGCCCCCAAAGAGATCGTGGTCCTGCTCGGTCCGAGCGGCTCCGGCAAAAGTACGCTGCTGCGGAGCTTGAACGGACTTGAGGAGCTGGACGGCGGATCGCTGGAGGTGAACGGGGTGCGGGTGGAGGCGTCCATGCCATCCAAGAAGAAACAGGCAAACTTCCGGGAGATCCGCCGTCACACGGGCATGGTTTTCCAGCAGTTTAACCTGTATCCGCACAAAACGGCGCTGGGCAATGTCATTGAGTCGCTGCTCACGGTGAAGAAGATGAAGAAAGAGGAAGCGGTGAAGATCGGCGAACAGCTGCTGGGCCGGGTTGGCCTGCTGGCCAAGAAGGATGAATATCCGTCCCGGCTGTCCGGCGGCCAGCAGCAGCGGGTGGCTATTGCCCGCGCGCTGGCGATGGAGCCGGCGCTGATGCTGTTTGACGAACCGACCTCTGCGCTGGATCCGGAGCTTGTCGGCGAGGTGCTGGAGGTTATGCGGCAGCTGGCGCGGGAAGGGATGACGATGGTTATCGTCACCCATGAAATGAAGTTTGCCCGTCAGGTCGCAAACCGGATCGTGTTTATGGACGGCGGCGTGATTGTGGAAGAACAGGAGCCGGAGATCTTTTTCCAGCATCCGGAGTCCGAAAGAGCCAGAAAATTTATCAACCAGCTGCAGGAGCACTAGAAATACAGAAAGTACTAAAAAATACAGAAAGCAGGTAATCATCATGAAAGTCATGACAACTTGGAATGGAAAACGTTTGTTTACTTCAGTCGGGGATTCCGGCTATCCGGTCGGTATGGACGCTACGCCGAAATACGGCGGGGACGGCAAAGGGGCAACCCCTATGGAGCTGCTGCTCGCGGGACTCGCCGGCTGTATCGGCATTGATGTCACCATGATTCTGGACCAGTTCCTCGGACAGATCACATCGCTGGAAATCGAGGCCGACGGCACACGTAAAGAGCAGAACCCCACGGGCTTTACTGCCATTGAGCTGATCTTCTGCGTCGAAGGGGAAATTCCGGATTACCGGATTTGGAAAGCCATCGAGATGGGCAAAGAGAAATACTGCGCCGTATCCGATTCCTTAAAAGCCGATATCAGCTTTAAACTGATCCTGAACGGTCAGGAAATTGCCCGGCCTTAAAGGGAATTCAAAACCTCAAATCCTCAAATCCTACCTTTATCAAAGTTGAAGTGGTGGACCCAGGATTTAAGGAACTCGCCAACAAAGCGGAAATGGCTTTAGGCACCGGCAGCGTCGATCAGGATTGGGTTACCGCCAAAGATCTGAAGAAGGCGTTCGAGGACCTGAACACAAAATGGGCTAAAGCAAGAAGAGAGCTTGGTTATTAAATGTGAAATTAAAAGTGGAACACATAAAAACAGCGCCGCCCGATGACCGGGCGGCGCTGTTTCTATTAAGGAATTAAATAAACGGGATTTTGAAAGCAGCCGTCAATCAGCTTGAGGCCGTCTCCGACATCACGATCCGTTTTCTCCGTTTCGCCTGCCGCCGTTTGTGATTCCGGTTGTGGAAGAACGTAATCACATAATAGGAGATGACCATGGACAATATGCCGAAGATCGACATGCCGATCAAAATATGCAGTCCCCCGTGCAAAACAGCTTTGACGGCCGAGAAGTCTCCCTGGAAGACATCCATAATGGAAGCTTCCTTGATCGTGCCTGAGGCGGAAGAAGACGGATAAATCCATTCACCTAGCTTCTTCGCAAAAGGCATTAAAATAATGGGCAGGAAAGTCAGCTTCCCGACTACATTGCCAATAATCGCGGCCGGAACGGAACCTCCGGCAAGCTTAACGGCAGGATAAAAAATCAAGTACACCAGACATGCGCTTGAAATGACGATCATTTCAAGGCCGAAGCCGATGGAGAAGCCCAGCGATATTTTCTTCACGCCGCCCGGCGTACGGAACAGGCGCAGAAAATTCAGTTTAAAGGCTCTATATAGACGGTTTGGAAAACTTCTTTTGTTTCTCATCACTTCAAAACTCCTGTCCCCGATCCTTGTGAGATCCTGTATGTCTAGATCTATTATATCACAAGCAACGGGTACACGTTAGCGGACGCTTATTCCATTTTGAAGCCGCGGTTGTACAAATACTCGCGCATGTGCGGCCGGGACAACGCGGTGATTTTGTCCGCCATCAGCCGCGTCCAGGCCGTATCGCGGGCGCCATGGGTCCGTTCGGAGATGTACTGGACCATCGTATCGTCATAGGCGTCCAGATGGCTGTCTGCTTTCTCCTTATCGAAACGGTCGATGTGCAGCACAGCTTCAAGCGGCAGCCGCGGGCGAACCACCGGCGTCTGATCGGGATAGCCCAGGCACATGCCAAAGACCGGGTAGACCAGTTCGGGCAGCTCCAAAAGCTCGCTGACCTCGGCAATCCGGTTGCGGATGCCGCCGATATAAACGATGCCCAGACCCAGCGATTCAGCAGCAACGGCCGCATTTTGGGCTGCCAGGGCAGCGTCGACAGTCGCGATAATGAAATTCTCCGTGAGGCCTTCGTGGGATTCCAGCTCCGGTGTATATTTGTCGGCCGCGTCCTTCAGACGGTGCAGGTCAGCGCACCATACGAGAAATACCGGGCATTCTTCCACGTAGGCCTGCCCGCCGCAGAGCTCGGCCAGCTTGCGTTTGCGCTCCGGGTCTTTAACGGCGACCACGCTGTAAGCCTGAACGTGGCTGGAGCTGGAGGCCATTTGCCCGGCTGAAACGATTTGTTCAAGCGTGGAGCGTTCGACGGACTGGTCGGTATATTTCCGGATAGACCGGTGGCGCATTAAAAGTTCAATGGTCGGATTGGGTGCATTCATTAGAATTAACCTCCACTCAGTTCAGAATCAGTTTCTAAAGGGATCAACTTTCCCGCTTATAAGTCCATTAAACGAAAGGCACTGGCCCGGTCCGGCGTACCCGGGAACGGCGTACCTAGTCTTCTTTAGCTTGCACTTGACCGGTCTTGCGTATGCAAAAAGCTGGCAAAGACAGCCCGGTTCCTCATCCGGTACAGGTAAGTCCAAAGCGCTGCCCCTCCAATGAAGATATACAAGCAGGGGCCGGACAAGGCCAGCACGGCAGCGGGCTTGAGGCAGAAGACGAGAAGAACTCTCAGAAGAGCTTCTACTAGCAGTAAGATCCCCCAAACGGCGGTCATACATCTAAACATGGCTCTAAGCCGAGGATGGCCCCAATGCTCAGCGAGACGGGCAGACACCGGTTTGGCCAAGAACCTTCCAGCCAGCCAGAAGAGAAGCGGTTTGTCCAGGCTAAGAGATCCGATAAAAAGCAATCCGATAACTCCCGTAACCAGGGATTCCCGCACCAGGATAAGCCGTTCGTTTCCGCCCAGCAGGGCTGCCAAGGCGCTCAGCACCAGGCTGACCAGCATCAGAAAGCCGAAGGCATCCAGTCTCCGGTGCCGGACTAAATGCCAGACGTTGTCCAGCAAAGGGATCAAAGAAGCCGCCAGCAGCGCGGCAAAAGAAGAGTAGTGCCTGATTAGGATGGAGTACACCAGAAACGGACAGACCGCATTGATGCATAAGGTTGCAGTTAGGACTGCCATTTGGGAGTAGCTTCGTACGTTAGCAATAGACAAAGGAATCACCTATCAACAGGAATATTTATCCCATTGATTATAGGCCCTATTGCAGGGATTTGAACAGTAGCCCAAAGATGTCCTCCATTTTAAGGGTGGGATCGGACTCATTTGCAACCACCTTCTGAACACGAAGCCCATAGGAAAAAACGATGAAGGATGCCGCCAATCTTCCGGCGTCCAGTTCGGCAGGGATCGCGCCAGCCTGCTGGCCGATGGCAATCCACCGCTCGGCAAGCTCTACAGAATGACGATAGAGCTCATTCAAAATAGCCGTTACTTTCGGTTGGTCCGATTGGGCAAGCAGGTAGGTAAAGATTTTGTTGCTCACGCTGTCTTTGCTTGCACCGTTCATTAGGCCTTCGGCAAGCGCCCGTGTGGGCGTAGCGGCATCTCGTTCTCCGGCTGCCTCGACGGCCTTCTCGAAGCTGGCGTTCATGGATTCCATACGGGAACGGAGAATAAGGCCAAAAAGCTCATCTTTGCCGGATACATAATGGTAAATGGCGCCTTTAGACAGCCCGGAGCGGTCGATAATATCTTGAAGAGTTGTTTTGCGGCAGCCTTTTTCCCCGATCAGTGTCTCCGCTGTATCGAGGATGAGTTTAAAGCTGCCGGTAACGGCAGGTTGTTCATTCATCAGGAAGCCTCCTCGGCATTTTGAACGTATTGGACAACCCTATTATATACCAACGGTCGGTTTGCAACAAATAAACGCCTCGACCTGCTTATTTGGCCTGCAGGTTTAATTTCCCCCCGCCGGTGCTGGCCACGCCAAGCTCGGGATTGCCTACGGACTGCTTAAGCAAACGACGGTAGCTGATAAACATGGATAAACGCCATACAAACGTGAAAATAACAAGCACTGCGATGTATTCCGCGAGCATTAACTCGATATCCGGCCGATGCTGCGGAGTTAGCAGCGGATGGCTGTGAAACACATAGTTCCGAAGTTCATAACGCACATACGGTAAGCCGAACAGGAACAAATAGAACAGAAGGTTGGGTTTCATTTTAATTTCGCCCAGGCGGTCACGGCTGAAACGGCTAGTTAACATATAGGGTATCGCTACGATCATACCGAGGGCAACCACCCACAGCAGCTGAAGGAAGCTTCCTCTGGACGCCATACAGTAAGCAATCCAGGGGACAGGAGCAAACAGCATCCAATCGCCAAAGAGCAGTTTATAACCTTTTCCCGCCACTGGCCTTCTCGTTTGCAGAAACTGACGCAGCGTCATCCAAATAATCATCATCCAAACGCCATAACCAATCAAATCCCATTGATGTTGTGTCATTTTAAATCTTCTCCTTAAACTGTATTTTCAGTGTTTAATCTCAAGCATACCGCAAGTCGGTTTGTTAGATTTGATTATAGGTACCGACCGTCGGTCTGTCAAGCAAATGTTGTGCGAGGAAACGAAATATTTTTTTCAGGCAATCGCAGAAGAGGATCAAAGGGGATTTGCCCAAATCGTAATTATCCGGGGCAAACCCTGCGAACCTAGGATTTGGAAACCGCAGAACGGCTGTCCCCCTCTAAAAATATTCCGCCCGGTTCTTTCCCGGGCATATTTTTTCCTTTCCTGCATAATCTATAGAGGATGAAGAAAATTTGGATAGCCGGAGTTGTTTGCTTTTTTCTGGCAAAGGGGGTATAATGAATGTAATTGATAACGGTTTTAAAGGGATATTCACGTATTGAAAAGAGTGTCACTTTGAATGGAACTTTTTTCAATGTGTGAATTTTTTTTTGCATCGTCAGATGAATTTTTTGGCTCCCTCCGGGGGGATTGGGGTTCACTGCGGGGAATGAAAAGGAACATATTAATTTACTTTAGGAGGAATTCACCCATGGAAACTGGAACAGTTAAATGGTTTAACGCTGAGAAAGGCTTTGGTTTCATCGAAGTTGAAGGCGGAAGCGACGTATTCGTACACTTCAGCGCAATCACAGGCGAAGGCTTTAAAACGCTTGACGAAGGTCAACGCGTTCAATTCGATATCGTTCAAGGCAACCGCGGTCCACAAGCCGACAACGTTGTTAAACTGTAAGAATGCTGCAGGACTCTGCCCTTAACAGACCAGTTAAGGGCAGTTTTCTTTTTTTTATTCTGAACTAGGAGGGAAAACATGAACTACCGTAAAAAAACGTTAGAAGAAATACCCCAGGAGCTTACGTCCATTTGGTCCTGTACGAGCGATGGCTGCAACGGCTGGATGAGGGATAACTTTGCGTTTGACTACACTCCCGTTTGTCCTTTATGCTCGGCATCCATGGAAAAGGGAACTAAGATGCTTCCCCTTCTGGTCAATAACAACGGTAACATTAAGGATTTGAAAAAAGGGGTCAACATCCAGAATTCTTAATGACAGAGGGCTTTAAATGAAAAACCGCGGGCACCTGATGGATGCTCTGCGGCTTTTTTTTGCCTTTGTTCAGTTGTACAAGGTTCTGCGTATATACATAAAATCAGTTTGTCTGCGATGCGGGCGGGTTAATGATATGGTATTCTTTCAACATGTACAGCCGCCAGCGGGTAATCATGCCGAACGCCAGCAGGAAGAAGAGGCCTGCCGTCTGCGGGATGGAGACGTATTCTTGAATGAATTCATGCAGAATAAGGCGCAGCACCAGCAGTCCCAGCAGGATGAAGGCAAAACCGGCGGAGCGCTGCACATAAACTTCGCTGCCGCGCATTTCGAATTTGGTCGTTTTGATCAGCGGGTAAGAGAAGACCAGCCAGCCTGCGGCAAAAGCGATCAGCCCCCACCAGAACGGAATCCGGGTGGCCGGATAGAGGAACATAAGAGCGCCGGTGGCCATGCCAAGCGGCGGAATGATGATTTTTCGAACGGTGACGGGACGGCTGCTTGCTTTGAGACGTACAAAAATCACCGACAGGGCAAAGACTGCGGTAACCAGGGTTACAAGGATGCGGAGCGTATTTGGACCAAAAATAGTGGTGACGTCCATAAGGGTCTTCCTCTCTATATAAGTTTGGTTTCAGGGCAATCCATTATTCGGAATAGAACGCAACCATTATAGCATATCCGGTTAGCAACTTCCCATTTGGATAGTGGAGGGGCTGCTGTTCTTGACCCGGAAGAGATGATATATTCATAAGAAAAAGGAGTGTAATCCTTCATGGTAGATCAAAGCAAGTCGGAGCAAGGCAATTGGCTGTTCTACATAGGTTCTTATTCGGAAGCGGATCAACCGGGCATTCACCTGGCTTCACTGAATCAAGCAACCGGGGAGATGAAGATCCTCGGCAGTACAGACGGCGTGGAGAATCCGTCTTTCCTGGCGGTGCATCCGGGAGGCCACCGTTTGTATGCGGTTACGGAGACGGATGAAGGCGAGCTGGTGGGCTACGATATTCTGGAGGATGGCTCCCTGAAGGAGCACAAACGTCTGCAGACGGGAGGGGAGCATCCTTGTCATGTGGCTTTTGCGCCGGAGGCCTATCTGGTGACGGTCAATTATACGGGTGCCCAGGTGAGCAGCTATAAGCTGGACGGGGAAGGCCGTTTGGAGGAAGTCCAGTCCAGGGTTCAGCATACCGGCAGCGGCCCGAACAAAGAGCGGCAGGAGAAAGCCCATACGCACTCGGCGATTCCCGACAAGAAGGGTAAGTTCGTCTACGTTTCTGATTTGGGCAAAGATCAGGTAGTCGTGTACGGCCTGGATCAGGGCAAGCTGGCGCACCGCGGGGCGGTTATGCTGCCGGCCGGCAGCGGGCCAAGACATTTTATCATCGATTCATCGCAAAAATACGCCTACGGCATCGACGAGCTCAGCAACACGTTTACCGTTTATAACTATAATGCCGAGGAGGGCGGGCTCGTGCCTGTTCAGCAGGTTTCGACGCTGCCGCCGTCTATTGATCCTGCGAACTGTACAGCAGCGGATCTTCATCTTTCCGCTTGCGGAGGTTATTTATATGGCTCCAATCGCGGAGCTTCCGATACGCTTGTCCGCTTTGTGGTCAACCGCGAAAACGGCCAGCTCAGCGATCCCGAGTGGTTCGATTGCGGCGGCAAGGTTCCACGCAACTTTGCACTGGTCGACAACCGCCTGCTGCTGTGCGCCAACCAGGACAGCGACAATATCGTATCGTTCCTTATTGATCCGGAGAACGGCAAGCTGAAGGAGACCGGTCATTCGCTGAAGGTGGGCAAACCTGTTTGCATAGCGGCATGGCACATTTCGAAAAGTGTGGACTAGTGGTGGATTCCATTGTTGGGACAGGTGGCTTAAATTTGCGAGTAAACTCAATTAGTATTTTGTAAAAAAGTAACTACCCCTCTATTTAATTAAGAGGGGTAGTTACTTTTTTTATGTCTATGACAAATGAAAAAAGTGCAATGTTATTAACATAAATATAGCCGCCTATTTCCGCTTGCCGTCCTTCATATATTCCTCCTAGGTAGTAATCGTAATAATCATATTGGGTAACCGTAATATTATAAAGATCCTAATCAATTTCAGCATAATAATCCCGTGTATTATAGGAAGAGACTTCTGGTGGATTTAACCAAATTTAATGCATTTTGGGTATAAGTACCAGATAGTTGTAATGTTCCGGTTACGGTTGTTGTTATTGTGGTATGGGATGTATGCCCTTTTGCGACACTGCAAAGGAAGGTTTGATTATTAATTGGGCCCACATTGTATCCTGCAATTTTAAGTGCTCCGATAGCGTATTCGCTTTTTACATAAACACGTCTTTCCCCTGCTTGAGGGGTGATTTCGCTAGGGGGTACCTTATTTTGTGAAGCTAATTTTGGATCAATAAATTCAATCTTTGCATCAAGATTAAGCCCAGTATCATAAGACTTATAACTGGAAACATTCTCAATCGTGGAAAGCGAAGCAGGGAAAGATTCTTGTGAAACTTTAGGAAGAGAAGTATCCTCCGCAAATGCTGATGGCATAACTGAGGAAAGTCCAAGCGTAATAGCAAAAGCATAACTTAAAAAACTTTTTTCATAATAATACCTACAATGTTTTTTTATCCTATAAATAGTAAATTTCTCAAAAACATATTTGGTAGTAATATATAAAAAAACAAAGGAGGAGGTATAAATTTGAATAAAGGTTGGACTTACCTGATATCCGTTATCCTATTATGCGGGACGCTAATCGTATGTACCTTTTTATACGGAAACTATAAGAAGGTGGATGATTTAACTTCAGGGGATGCTAAGGATTCAATTTCTGAGAATTCGGTATTAAATCTTGATGAAGCTGCTAATTATTTACGAATTTCCACCGATGATTTAAAGCAAGTTATTAAACAAGATGAGGAAAAAAGAAATGCAAGAGGACCTACCCATGCGTATGATCTTATTCCCTACGTCGATCTTAATGGCAATTTGATTTTTTATCGTCCCAACTTAGATAAATGGATTGATTTCAATACCTTAAATAAATAAGGCAGAATTGCGGGTTGAAAGCAGGATCGATCAAAATAACGATCCTGCTTTTTTCTTTTTATAATGGATCTGTTTCTTAAAAAAATCGTGATTTTTCTCTAAGAAAAAGGTTTGACAAGAGTTGGAAACTCTATATAATAGGCATATATACAACTAAACAGGTAGGTTTTAAGTGAATAAGGCTTTAGGCAGGATGAGGGAACGGTGCTCGGCAGACACGGGCTAACCCGGTTTGACCGGAGGGGCAGCAGGGAACTTATTCTCTTTTTTCTATAACCATTATTTAACGCTTTAGAGGGGTGAAACTTATGAAGAGAAATTTAAAGAAAGCGGTAATCGCAAGCGTAGTCCTCAGTCTGACGGTGGCTCTGACAGCCTGCGGCTCTAATGAAGACCAAGCCAGTGCGGACAGCAAAAAGATTGAACTGCTTAACGTTTCTTACGACCCCACGAGAGAGCTTTATGAAAGCTACAACAAAGCGTTTGCCGCTTATTGGAAAGAAAAAACAGGGCAGGAGGTAACCATCAAGCAGTCTCACGGCGGCTCCGGCAAGCAAAGCCGTTCTGTCATTGACGGTTTGAATGCGGATGTGGTCACCCTGGCGCTGGGTTATGATATTGACGCGATTCAGGAGGCTGGCCTGATCAACGAAGGCTGGCAGAGCAAATACGAGCATAACAGTTCGCCTTATACCTCAACGATCCTCCTGCTCGTTCGCAAAGGCAATCCAAAAGGGATTAAAGACTGGGACGATTTGATCAAAGACGGTGTTGAGGTTATTACGCCCAACCCTCAGACCTCCGGCGGTGCAAGATGGAATTATCTGGCCGCGTGGGAATATGCCATGCATCATAACAATGGGGATGAGGAGCAGACGAAGGAATTTATGAGAAAGCTGTTCGCCAACGTCCCGGTGCTTGATACCGGCGCACGCGGAGCTACAACAACGTTTGTGGAACGCGGCATCGGGGATGTGCTGATCGCCTGGGAGAACGAAGCGATGTTGTCTATGAAGGAGCTGGGCCAGGATAAGTTCGACATTGTCTACCCTTCCGAGAGTATTTTAGCGGAACCGCCGGTAGCCGTTGTGGACGACAATGTAGATAAAAGGGGAACACGGGATGCAGCCGAGGCCTACCTGCAATACCTCTATTCGGAGGAAGGGCAGACCATAGCAGCCGAGAACTATTACCGCCCTACACTGGAAAGTGTGAAGGAGAAATACAAGGACAAATTCAAGGATATCAAGCTGTATACGATTGACGAAGAATTTGGCGGATGGGCCAAAGCCCAGAAGGAACACTTCAGTGATGGCGGCATTTTTGATCAAATTTATACGCCGGGCAAATGAGGCCGAATAAATAGAGTTTATCGATGAGAGAACACAGTCTCATCAATTTTCTCAGGGAGGGATGGACAATGAAAGCCGCGGCTGTCCCGAATCGGGGCATTTTACCCGGATTCGGATTAACCTTAGGAATTACTATCTTTTATTTGAGCCTTGTGGTGCTGATCCCGATTTCGGCGCTGCTGTTTAATTCAACAGGCCTGACCTGGGGGAAATTTGCGGAGGTGGCCACAGATCCGCGGGTTATCGCCTCTTACAAAGTCAGCTTTCTGACGGCGGGGGCGGCAGCGTTAGTGGATGCAGTGCTGGGCCTGCTGCTGGCCTGGGTGCTGGTGCGGTATGATTTTCCCGGCAAAAATATATTCGACTCGCTGGTCGATCTGCCGTTCGCGCTGCCAACGGCTGTCGCCGGCGTCGCTTTGACCTCGATTTATGCCAAAACAGGCTGGATGGGCTCCTGGCTGGCCCAACTGGGGATTGAAGTAGCGTTTACACCGCTTGGTATCATCATCGCCTTGATGTTTATCGGCATTCCTTTTGTGGTCCGGACGCTGCAGCCTGTGCTGCAGGAGCTGGAAGCCGATGTGGAGGAAGCCGCTGCGACCCTGGGCTCGGGCCGGGTTCGGACTTTCTTCTCGGTCATTCTGCCGCAGCTTGCCCCGCCGCTCGTTACCGGATTTGCGCTTGCTTTTGCCCGCGGGATCGGCGAATACGGCTCGGTGGTGTTCATCTCCGGCAATATGCCGCTGAAGACGGAAATCGCCCCGCTGCTGATTATGTCTAAGCTGGAGAGGTTCGATTATGCCGGAGCTACGGCGGTAGCCATTATCCTGCTGCTGATTTCCTTCCTGCTGCTGCTGGGCACCAACCTGCTGCAGCGCTGGATGCGCAGAAATGCTGGATAAAAACGCAGAGTAATGTGAAGGTGAAATCAACAGGGAGGGAGAGAAGAATATGGCAGGAACGGTACCTGCATTGCAGGGCAAACCGCGGGTTTCGGCTGAACGAAATAAGAATACGGTTTCTTCCGGAGCCGTCAAGTGGAGTCTGATCGGCCTGGCTGCTTTAGTGATGTTATGGCTGATCGTGCTTCCGCTTGTGTCTGTCCTGTACGAGGCATTGAAGCAGGGCTTTGGCGTCTACGTTGCGGCGATCACCGACCCGGATGCGCTGTCAGCGCTTCGCCTGACACTGCTTGTTGCTTTGATCACAGTTCCTTTAAATACGCTGTTCGGGGTGACGGCTGCCTGGGCCATTACGAAATTTCGTTTTAAAGGCAAAGGGCTGCTGACCACACTTATAGATCTGCCTTTTTCGGTTTCTCCGGTCATCGGCGGTCTGATTTATGTGCTGATTTATGGAAAAAGAGGCTGGTTCGGCCCCTGGCTGGACGACCATAATATCCAGATTGTCTTTGCGCTTCCGGGAATCGTGCTGGCCACGCTGTTCATTACCTTCCCCTTCGTCGCGAGGGAACTGATTCCGCTGATGGAGGACCAGGGGCAGCAGGAGGAGGAAGCCGCTGTAACCTTGGGGGCGAAGGGCTGGAAGGTATTCTGGCATATCACTTTGCCGAATATCAAATGGGGCCTGCTGTACGGCATCATTTTGTGCAACGCAAGGGCGATGGGCGAATTTGGCGCTGTTTCGGTAGTGTCCGGCCACATCCGGGGCGAAACCAATACGCTTCCGCTGCATGTCGAGATTTTATACAATGAATATCAGTTTTCAGCATCGTTTGCCGTGGCTTCACTGCTGCTCCTGCTGGCGCTGGTGACTCTGGTGTTGAAGGCGTGGTTTACACGCAGGCATGCCCAGTAGAAGGATATCCCTTCAAAGGGACATTCTAAAGCGGGATGGCTGCAAGCTTCAAATGGCAAAAGAGAGAGCCTAAGACGGAAATCCGCTTAGGCTCTCTTCTTGTTTAGGCTTCTCAAAATTACAGCTATTATCGTTGCTTCCTTATTAGCTTGCATTCTAAATCTGCTACTAGGTTCTGCTAGGATGCTTCTAAGATTTTGTTTGTCTTAAAGCTTTGTTTTGCGGGTTTGCTCTATGGTCTGGTCTGGCTAAGGCCGCTCAGCCTTTAACGGCTCCGGCGGTCAACCCGCTGACGATGTATTTCTGACAGAACAGGTATAGAATGAACACCGGCAGGGAGGTCAGCACCAGATCGGCGAAGATAAGGTTCCAGTCCCGGCTGAATTTGCCATAGAAGTTGTAGACCGAAAGCGGCATCGTCCAGTTCGAGCTGTCGGTCAGGAAATAGAGCGGGATGGTAATGTCGTTCCAGACAGACATGAAGACCATGATGGCTACGGTCGCGTTAACCGGCAGGATAAGCGGCGTCACGATTTTGAAGAACACGCTGAGCGTATTTGCGCCTTCCAGGAAGGCTACTTCGTCGAGCGCTTTCGGAATGGAGCGGATAAAACCGCTGTACAGAAAAACACTGAACGCGGTATTCAGAGAAGCATAGATAAAGATAACGCTAGTTATGCTGCCGTAAAATCCCAGCCACTGCACGACACGGATCGTTGTAATTGTGGACATAGGAGCAATGAGTCCCATAAAGAAAAACATGTACAGGAAATTAGCCGTTTTGGTTTCTCGGCGGACCAGAATGAAGGCGGCGGCAGAGGAAGTGAAAATATTAAGAATGGAAGATACGCCTGTGATCAGTATCCCGTTCAGGAAGGCCCGGCCCAGTCCGCCCTCCTTAAATACAGTTGTATAGTTGGAGAAAATCCATTCTTTCGGAAGACGAAGCGAAAATTTCAGTACCTCCGAGTTGTTCATAAAGCTGCCGAAGATCATGATCAGCAGCGGCAGAATGATGAGGAGGGAAGCCAGAATCAGAAGCCCTTCCACCAGATAGCGGCGCCAGGCGAGTTTGCTTGAATAGCTCATTATTCCGATACCTCCTTGCGGCGCATAAAGATCAGCAGCGGAATGGCAATGACGGTAACCGCGGCGAACAAAAGGGTGTTAACCGCTGTTCCGAGGCCCCAGCTGCCTTCGCCGAATGAACGCAATATGATGGTGCCGACAACCTGCGAGGCGTTGCCCGGGCCTCCGCCGGTCAGCACAAACACCTCCGAGAACACCTTGAGCCCGCCGATCAGCGTCAGCATCAGGTTGATATTGATGGCGGGGGTCAGAAGCGGAAGCGTAATGCTGCGGAAGCTTCGCCAAGCGCCCGCGCCGTCGATCGTAGCGGCTTCATAATAATCTTTGGAAATGGATTGAAGGCCGGCGAGATAAATCGCCATTTGGAAGCCTGCCTGCTGCCAAATGGATACCAAAGCAATAGTCCAGATGACCACCGAAGGATCGGTCAGCCAGTTCTGCGTCAGAAAGTGAAGCCCGACTGCGTCTAAAATCCGGTTGATCGTACCGTCCGCCCGCAGCATGGGAGTAAACACGATACTGATAACAAGAATACTCAGGATCGATGGAGAATAAAAAATAGCCCGCAAAATATTGCGCGTCTTGAGCCGCATATTTAAGCCAATGGCAAGGGCCATCCCGACGATGTTTTTGCCGATGACCGTGGCGACGGCGAAGATCAGCGTATTTTTTACAGCTAACAGCAGCGTTTTGTCGGTGAAGATCCGTTCAAAGTTGTCCCAGCCGATAAACTGAATGCTCGTCCGGTCCAGACGCCAGTCTGTAAAGGAGTAATAAAGACCGGCAATGGCGGGAATGACGAAAAATATGGAATAAATCAAAAGTGCGGGCCAAACCAGGTAATATGAGTATAGTCTTCTCGATATTTTCATCTCTGTTCTCACACCCCATCCTTTTTGCAGTAGGGAACAGGGGCCTTAGCGGCCCCCGCCACAACTTTGTAGTTTGTTCGGACAAGCTTCTCAGGAGCCTCAGAAGCCGTCGATGCCTTTATCCTTCATCAGCTGCTGGAATTTGTCGTCCCAAGCGGCGAGAACACCCTTCGGATCAAGTCCGCCGGCGAATTCATCCTGGAGCAGACGGTACAGCTCACTGCGGTCCACAAGCATATAAGCATCCGTAGTCAATACCGTTTTCTTAGGCGTGATGTAGTTATCCACGATTTCCTGTTTGTATTCCGGCAGCTCCGGCGTTTGAACGTCGTTAAAGTTGGAGACGAAACGCTGATCGTCTACGATCTTCTGAGCCACGTCTTTGGAGGCGAGGTAATCAAGGAATTTTTTCGCTTCCGCCATATGTTTGGCTTTCTTCGGAATGAACAGCTGACCGCCGAGCGGACTGGCGCCGAGCTTGGCATTAGCAGCATAAGGGATCGGGAACAGTCCCATATGCATATTTGGATCTTTGGCAATAACGTCCTGGATCAGCCAATCGCCCATAAACATCATGGCTACTTCCTTGCCCAGGAATTTACCTACAGCCATATCATAGCTGTCGCTGAGAATATCGGCGTTGGTATAGCCCTTTTGATAGATTTCATACTGCTGCTGCAGAATGTTCTGGAATTCCGGAACGTCGGACCATTTTTTCTTATTGGCGTTAATGTCGTCGAACAATGTAGGTTCATTTTTGTCCGCATAGTCTGCAAAAGCAGCCGCCGGCCAGATGTTAGCGGCCCAGTTGTCTTTATAAGGCATAAATACCGGCGTAATGCCTGCCGCTTTGATTTTTTCACAGACAGCGAGGAACTCCTCAAAGCTGTTTGGAATCGAGAGCCCCAGCTCTTTGAAAATGTCCTTGTTATAGACAACCCCCTGCATCCCGGTGTCTTGGCTTAATTGAAAGCTGTAGACATGGCCGTAGGCGGAGAGCACGTCTTTATTTAAAATGCGGCTGACCCACGGTTCATTGTCGAGAATTTCGAAGTTTCTTTCCAGATTGAGGTCCGTTGTAGCACTTGCAAGATTGTATTGCACAATATCCGGGGTCTCATCCACTGCCAGCTTGGTTTGAAGAACAGTAGCCGTTTGTTCAGCCGGCAGAAGCTGCAGATTGACTTTAATGCCGGTTTCCTTCTCAAAGGCATCAAGCAGATCCTGCTGGACAAATGCTGAGTCCTGTGAGCTTTTGGAAATGGCCAGCTCAATTTTCACTTTATCTCCGCTCCCGGCGGCTGCGTTTGAGCTTCCTGAATTGGAGCCGCAGGCTGCCAGCGTTAAAGTCATGAAGCCGGCGAGCACCCCTGCACCGAGCTTCTTCATTTTGTTGTACATGTAATCTCCCCCTGAGAATAAAGATAAATGACGATACGAGAATCCAGATTTTCATAACAATTGAATCCGCTTACATGGATTGATTATAGAGGGGAAGCGGAGGAAGGTACATGTTCCTGCTTTACTCTTTGTGTGTAATATTCTGAACCTACATCCTTACTTGTCCGTTCCCCGATTTATATTGTACAGTAGGAGAATCTAAAGAGGCGGGGAGGGGTAACGTTGATGGCTGGTAAAATCAAAGCAGGGGCCGGTGGCCGTCAGGCCAGCCTCCAGACCAAATTTTTGTTAGCGTTTACTTTCCTTCTGCTCATAGTGCTAGGCTGCTTCTCGGTGTATGTCAATCTTGTCGTTGTCCGGCCCTTGAAGGAGAAATCGGAAGCAGAAATGCAGCAATCGGCTGCCAAAATCAGCGATCAGCTGAATCTGTATGTCAACAGCCAAAACCAGCTATCCCAGCGGATTCTGGCGACACAACAGGTGTTCACGCTGCTGCCGCAGGATGAATATAGCCTGATGTCGCCGGAGTGGCTGAGCCGCAGCCGCAAGCTTAGGGAAATCATGTTTCAAGCAATCGGACCGAGCATGGATATCGAGGATATGGCCGTTTATGATAGGCGCGGAAATCTTTATACTTCCTATCTGGGAGCATCGTGAAGCATGGATGTCGTGCGGCCGTTCCTGAAGGAAAGTTGGGAATATCCCAGCTGGATCGAAAGCGCTTATGCCCTGTACCGCACGCCGGAGGGACCTGTCTTTTTTATAAGAGCGATCATGGATCAGAACGGTCATGTATTTGGTTACCTGGCTATTCAGCTGAAGCAGGAATACCTGAGCAGGGCAGCGGCCGGCAGCACCGGAAGCGAGGTTTATGTTCTGAGTCAGGACGGCCAGCTCATTTACAGCTCGGTGGAAGAGGAAGGGCGTGGGACGGCGGAGCTGCTCAAAACGCCGGATTTCACGAAGCCGGACCAAGCGGCGGGCGTGTACCTCAGCGGCGGTACCCACTATGTAGCCTACAACCAATCTTCTACTACAGGCTGGACCGCTTATACCCTTACACCGAAAAAGGTTATTTTAGGACCGGTAAACTCGGTTTTATATATCTCGATGCTGCTGATAACTTCATTGCTGCTGTTCTCGTCGGTTTATATTTATTTGTCAGCACGGAATCTGCTGCTTCCGATCCGGAAGCTGCGCAGTCAAATTTTGCGAATTGATTACAGCAATCTGAATATGAAGGTAGAAACGCGTTCCTCCAACAATGAGCTGCTGCAGCTGAACGAGGCTTTTCGTGAGCTGCTTGACCGGCTGCAGGCTTCCAGGGAGCGGGAGAAGCTGGCTGTACAAGAAGAAGCCAAAGCGCGGAATTCCGCGCTCCAGGCCCAGATCGCTCCGCATTTTATCCACAATACGCTTTATTTGATCAGTATTGCGGCAATGGAAGGGAGAAATGAGGTGGTTTCCGAAATGTGCAAGCATTTGTCCGAAAGTCTGAGGTATATCGTGTCTGCCCCTTACCAGCATGTAAGCCTCACGCAGGAGCTGGAGCACGCCAAACATTACCTGATGCTGGTCCAGCCAAATTTTGAAGATGATCTGGTATGGCATGTGGACGAAGAGGCGGCCTTCGAGCAGGTTCGCCTGCCCCGGCTCGTCATTCAGCCGTTCGTGGAGAACTGCATCGAGCATGCCTTTAAAACAGCCGATCCTCCGTGGAGAATCGAGGTTAAAGTGAAGCTGTATAACGGGCTGTGGGCCGTAGAAATCAAGGATAACGGAAGAGGATTTGAGCCGGACAAAATCCGTGAAATTTTGGACAAGGTGAATCGGACCGGCAGCGGGGAAGAGCGGGAAAGCCTGGGTTCAGGGACGGCCGGGGACATTGCCGGACTTGGCAATATGGGGATTGTCAACACGGTACACCGCTTGAAGCTGATGTATAAGAACCGGCTTTTCTTTAATTTGTATAACCACTCAGACTATGGAGGAGGAGCGGTCATTCAAATTATCGGGTCCTTGTCCAAAGACTTTTATTGAAAGCGGTTGAATGGAAGAGCTGCCAAGCAAGAGTGAGGCTAGAAAGCGGTATAGGGTTGAAGGAGGACTTTGTTGGATGTACAGCATTATGATCGCAGAGGACAGCAAACCGATATTACGTCACATTCAGCGGATGGTTCAAGCTATGGAACTCCCCGTACGGGTTGCCGCTACAGCTTCCAACGGCCTTGAAGCACTGGAAAAACTCAAGTCCCAGCCCGCCGATATCCTGCTGACGGATATCCGCATGCCCAAGCTTGACGGACTGGAGCTGATCGAGCATAGCAAGCAGGCGAATCCAAGGCTGCTTGCTGTGCTGATTACCGGCTACAGCGACTTTGAGTATGCCCGGAAAGCGGTCAACCTTCAGGCTTTTGATTACCTGCTGAAGCCCGTGGAGGAGCAGCAGCTGACGGAGGTTTTGCAGCGTCTGGTAGAGAAGCTTGAGGAGCGGCAGCAAAGCGACCGCAGATTGTGGGAGGGGGCTGTGGAGCCCCGTTTCCTCGCCTCTATGGTATTTGGCGCTGACTTGTATGCCGGAGACAAATTTATGCTGCTGCTTGGCCGCCGGCCGTTTGCGCTTGCGGCTGCATGGACTGAAGCGCGTATCCGCACGGCCTTGGAGAAGGCTTATGATTCCGGCAGCTTTTGGCTGCTGCCTGCGGCTCGGCCGGAGCAGTTCCTGCTGCTGGGAGACGAAGCTGACCTGAAAGCGGAAGGTTCCGCAGAGCTTTGGGCGGAACAGGTATCCGGCATTCTGGAGGCTGACGGTTTGCCGGCTGTGGTTCTGGCTGAACCGAGTCCTGCCGGGATTCTGTTGTTGAATACGATCTACGGCAAGCTGGATCGTTTGATGCGGGAGCAGCTGACCGTATCGGGCACGTTCGCCGAAACGTCTTGCAGCTCAAAGGCGGAAGAGCATCTGCTGACCGGAGGAGAAGCAGATAAGCTGACGGTCTATACTCAGCTTGCCGACCTGCTTGCGAACCGGCAGAAGGACAGATTTCTGCTGCTGCTCCGTCAGCAGCTGCCGAACTTGCAGGGCGGACAGGTCCGGCTGGCGGAGCTTGAACGGTTTGTCCGATTCCTGGCGGATGCCTTCAGCGTTGCGCTGGAACGCGAGCGGCCGGAAGAGACGGAGGCCGATCCGGGGGAAGAAGTACGCAGGATGCTGGCAAGCGAAAGCCTGGAAGCCTTTGAGGACGAGCTTCTCGTTTGGGAGGCCGGCAAATTCGAGCTGCTGCTGGAGCCAAACCGCAAAAGCGGAGAAGAACTGTTCGCCCAGCTCGACGCCTACCTAAAGAGTCATCTGTATGCCCAGCTCACCATATCGGATGCAGCCAGTCATTTCTACGTAAGTCCATCCTATATCAGCCGGATCGTCAAGCGGTATTCAAACAGCACATTCGTGCATTATTACATGGATCTCAAAATGGCTGAGGCCCGGCGCCTGCTGGTGACCGGCCAGAATGCGAAAATCAAGGATGTGGCGGAATTGCTGGGATTTGAGGATCAGCATTATTTTTCAAAGGTGTTTAAGGAGTATTCGGGCTGCAGCCCTACGGAATACAAGGACAAAGGAACCTCCGCGGATTTGTAGGCATCCGTCTGCCAAGGTCTTCTTGCAACACGGGGCGGAGACATGAAGGATAGGTTAGGCATTGGTAGAAGGACAGCAAAGGACAGCAAGAAACGGCAAGAGACGGCAAGAGACAGCAAGAGACAGCAAGAGACAGCCAAAAGGCCCTTTCGGTTTGCATAAGCAGCCCGAAGGGCCTTTTGTTGCCTTGGCCATAAATGGATCGCTCAGACAGAGCCGTTGTCCTCTTCTTTTAGCTCGCTGCCGGAAGAAATCAGGGGAGCAGACGAAGAAGTACCGCCGTCCGTTCTTGCCAGCTCATAATGCCCGGCAAACGGGCGGGATCTCCGTGATCTGCCCTGATTCCAGAAGCCGAGCGGGAAGATCAGGATCTGCAGAGCAAGCGCATAAGGCGCGGCGGCCAGCCCGGCGCTGTGTACGGCGAACAGGGCAGCGATGATAAGCGCCAGCAAGATCCGCAGTCCGCCGTTGCGAGAGGGTCTGCGGTTCACCAGCAGCACCTGCCCGAGCATAAGCAGCGAGAACAGACCGGAAACCGTTCGTGCTATCAGACAAGTGACAGTCCAGCCGTATTCATCGGTAGTATCAGGGGCAAGCATAGACAGATCCCGGGCAAGCCAGATGCCGAGTGCAATACCTGCGGAGAGCAGGACAAACGGCAGAGCCGGACGGATCAGCCGGATCAGGGAGCTGCCCCAGCCGGGCTGTTCGGCGTTGTGCAGCAGCGCTTCATATTCATCCGTGAGCTGTCCTGATTCACGGGTCATAACGCGAAGGATCGGCTCCAGCCGGGAGGAGTCTCTTCTTCTCATATAAACGCCGATCTGCTCCCGCAGGCCGGGCGAAACGTAAGGCGCAGCCTGACAAGCTAGCAGGCGGCCTGCCAGCTCCGTATCCTCTTCCGGCATGACGTCCAGGGAATGCGAAGAACCCGCATGCTCTTGGTTCAGCTTTCGTCTGATTTCATATTCAGCATCCGCGTACCGTTCGAGGCTCTCACGCAGCCTGTCCAGCCGGGTTTCGTCGCTTCGCCGCCAAATCCGCTGGGCCGCCACATACAACCAAGCGAACAAAATGATGGCGGCAAGCAGCACGGCGGCCCGCAGCGGGTAATGGTCAATCCAGTACAGTCCATCCGTAAGGAACACCAAGCTCACTCCTCTTGACCTCTAATATTTCCACTATTGCACAACAAAGCATACAAATTCAAGCCAAGCGGGTATATAAGTTACATATTTAAGACAATCCCTGGTCTTGTCCAGATATGGAGGCGGCTGTTATGGCGATCGGCGAAATTACATTAAAGCTAGTCATTGGTTTTGTGGGGCTGTGGGTGATGACGAGATGGCTAGGCAAAAAGGAGATTTCACAGCTGACCCCCTTTGACTTCATATCCTCCATCATGCTGAGCGAGCTGGTGGGCAATACTATCTACGACGAAGAAACCGGGATCATGAAGCTGCTGTATTCGCTGCTGCTGTGGGCACTGCTTTCCTTCCTGTTTGAAAAAGTAACCCAGCATTTCCGGAAATGGCGGCAGGTCATGGACGGCAGGCCATCCATTCTCATCCGGCACGGAAAAGTCGATTTGAAGGAAATGCGGCGCAATAGCGTGGACTTTGACCAGCTGCGGATGCTGCTGCGGCAGCAGAATGTTTTTTATATCGGAGACGTCGATTATGCCATCTTCGAAGCTGGCGGTACCTTGAGCGTCATGAAGAAATCCGGTTCAGAAACCGTAACGCGCAGCGATTTGAACCTGCCTGACAAACCTGGAGAGCTTTCTTACAATTTAATTGAGGATGGAGAAATCGTTGAGGAGAATCTGGAACTGATCGGACGCACCAGGGAGTGGCTTGTGAAGCAGCTGGAGCAGCAGGGGTACAAGGAACTGGACGAAATCGCTTATGCCGAATGGCAGCGGAGCGGAGGGCTTTATGTGCTGGAATATAAAGAAGGCTCGCTGAAGCAGCCGGAGGGCGAACTTTAACACGGGGAGCTTGGTCGAAACAAAATTTGAAAATTTGGTTTCGAAATGAAGTAAATTGATGGTAAAAATATTTTTAGCGAAATATAAACTTATCATTTCCTTTCGTGTTATAATCCTTATTGGAAATAAAGAGAACGTTTTGTACGGATTTGGAGGCGGAGGAGGACTTAGGTTGACTGCTGATGTAATTGAAATTTTCCTGATTGCCATCCTTGCGGGGGTGGTCGGATCCATTCTGGGCCTCGGGGGCGGCATTATCGTGACGCCTGCGCTGACGCTGCTGTTCGGTGTAGACATCAATCATGCCATCGGGGCCAGCATTATTTCCGTCATCGCCACGTCCAGCGGTTCGGCGGTTGCTTACATTCGCGACAAAATTACGAATTTGCGGGTAGGCATGTTTCTGGAGGTGGCCACGACGGTCGGGGCTATAACCGGTGCTTTTTTGGGGGCGCTTATCGCTCCGAAATTTTTGTACGTCATTTTTGCCCTGCTGCTGCTCTATTCGGCTTATGCGATGATCAAGAAGACAAACCAGGAAGTGCCGCAGAACGTGCGTCAGCATCCGCTGGCAGTTAAACTCCAGCTGCAGGGAGAATATTATGACAAGGCCATGGGCCAGACGGTGGCTTATAACGTAGATCGCGTGCCGCAAGGCTTTGGCGTGATGTACGGGGCGGGAGTTATCTCCGGTCTGCTGGGCATTGGCAGTGGGAGCTTTAAGGTCATGGCGCTTGATGTGTTCATGAAAATGCCGCTCAAGGTGTCCACAGCAACCAGCAACTTCATGATGGGCGTAACGGCTGCGGCCAGTGCGGTTATTTATTTGTTCAGAGGCGATATTAATCCCGTGATCTCGGCTCCGGTTGCTTTGGGCGTCCTGATCGGTGCTACGGTGGGATCGCGCCTGATGCAGCGCATGAAGAGCAAAACCATCCGCAAATTGTTTATTCCGGTCATGATTTATGTGGCGGCGCAAATGCTTTATACAGGCTGGAGGGGTTAAGCGATGGATGGGTCCAAAGTAAAAACAGAAGCCGCAGCTGCGCAGAACACCAGCCGGATCGCCGCTGTTGAGCTTGCGGTCAGCAAAATGCTGCGCATCGGTATTTATGTCGCTGCAGCAGTTATCATTATTGGCCTGCTCTGGCTGCTGATTACCGGAGAGGGCGGTTATCCCAAGGATACGTACCCGACCAGCTTTATGGGCATTATTAACGGCGTTGCGGATTGGAAACCTGTAGCGGTAATAGAGGCTGGTCTGCTGCTGCTGATTCTGACGCCGGTGCTGCGCGTGTTCGTCTCCCTCTTTGTGTTCCTTCAGGAAAAAGACTACCGCTTTGTCGCCATAACGGCGCTGGTGCTGGTAATTCTGATTATCAGCTTTGCGCTGGGCAAAGCCGGCTGAGAAGAAGGCCGAGACAAGCAGAGCCAGACGCTCATGAGTGGCGGACACCAAATACGGAGCGCTGCTCCATAAGCGAAGAAAGCAGGAGTCTTGGACTATCTGCTTTTTTCTTTTTCATGAAAGGAAGTTCCGCCCCCGACAGAAACTTGTGTTTGAGACTAGAGTGTGTTCATAATTATGGGTAAATTAGGGTAGTGGAATAGTACAAGCGGCTGCAGGCGCATAAGCCGGGCCGAGGAAGAGGGATAAGAATGAAAATCGCTATATTTGGTGCTACGGGCACAATAGGGAGCCGGATCTTGAAAGAAGCTTTACGCCGCGAGCATGAGGTGACGATGGTCGTCAGGGACCCGTCCAAGCTGGCTGAAGCCACGCCGAACGAACGGCTGCATGTGAAGAGAGGGGACTTGCTGATGCCGCAGTCGGTAGCGGAAGCCGCTGCCGGTCATGAGGTGGTGATCAGCGCTTACGGTCCGCGTTTTGGGGCGGAGGACGAGCTGCTGGAGGTAGCGCGTTCCCTGGTCGAAGGGGTGAAGAAAGCCCATGTCCACCGGCTGTTGGTGGTCGGCGGAGCGGGAAGCCTTGAGGCCTCGCCGGGCGTTCTGCTGATGGATACGCCGGCTTTCCCGGAGGAGATTAAACCGCTGGCCAGAGCCCACGCGAAAGCGTTGGAAATCTATCAGGCTTCGGATATCGATTGGACCTATTTGAGTCCGCCGGCAGCGATCGAGCCGGGAGACCGGACGGGCATGTTCCGGATCGGCACAACCCGCGTGATTCTGGACGAGCTGGACAACAGCCGGATTTCGGCGGAGGATTATGCGGTTGCCCTGCTGGATGAAATTGAGGATGCCCAGTTTATCCGGGAGCGGTTCACGGTCGCTTATTAGGCAGCTGCAGCTGGAGAGTTCCAGCATCAAAGGGAATGAAAGGAATAAAGGTTGGGGGAATCGCCATGCGGATTGTAAGCAGGGAACAAATGCGGGCGCTCGACAAGGCCGCGATCGAAGGTTTGGGCATTCCGGCGCTCGTACTAATGGAAAATGCCGGGCGGGCGATCGCGGAGGAAGTGATCGCTTTCTGCCGGAAGCGGGGAAGCTCCGCAGCGGCAGGGAACGATGAGCCGGCAGGGGGGTGGACCGCTGCCGGCGGATACGGTTCGCCCGTGATCAGAGCCCAAAGACGGCTGGGGGGCGGCGATGCCGCAGTTAGGCCGGAAAGGTGGCTGATCCTGGCCGGGAAAGGTAATAACGGCGGAGACGGGATTGTCTGCGCCCGGCATTTAAGGGCCGCCGGGATTGAAGCGGACCTGCTGTACGCCGACGAGCCGCAGCGGCTTTCGGGCGAGGCGGCGGTGCAGCACGGCATTGCCGAAAGGCTGAACCTGCCTTTCGAAGTTTATGAGCCGGGGCGGACGGATTTCACGTCCTATACCGGCATCGTGGATGCGCTGCTCGGTACCGGGAGCAGCGGGGCGCCGCGCGGACGGTATGCGGCGCTGATCGGGGAAGCGGCCGGAAGCGGCCTGCCCGTGGTGGCGGCGGATATCCCGAGCGGAATCGACAGCGATTCCGGCGAGGTTCCCGGCGCGTGCATCCGGGCGGACGTGACGGTCGCGCTGGGGTATTTGAAGGCCGGATTAACGCAGTATCCGGCCGCCGGGTACGCCGGCGAGGTGGTTGTCCGGGATATCGGCATCCCGGACGAGCTGGCCGAGCAGGCGGGCGGGGACGCTTTCCTGCTGACGGAAAGCGTGCTGCGCAGCAGGCTGGGTGCCGATCCGGCGGGAGCAAGGCATAGGCAGCCGGATGCGCACAAGGGCAGCTACGGCCATGTGCTGCTGGCCGGAGGAAGCATGGCCATGACCGGCGCGTGTCTGCTCGCCGGGCGGGCCGCTTTGCGCGGCGGCTGCGGCCTCGCGACCTGGGCGCTGCCTGAAGGCACGCTGCCGTATGTGCTCGGGGCCGTGCCCGAGCTGATGCTGGCCCCGGTCGGCCAGGGCGGCGACCGGCATTGGAGCGCGCCTGCAGCCGCCGATGTGCTGCGGCTGCTGCAGACGCGTGACGTGCTTGCCGCCGGACCTGGTCTGGGCCGGTTCGCCGGCGACACGGACTGGCTCCGCGCCTTATGGGAAGGCGCGGACAAGCCGCTTGTCCTCGACGCGGACGCGCTGAACATCCTGGCGGCGGCGGACGGCCTCCATGCCTGGCCGCGCCGGGATGCGCCGACGATCCTGACGCCGCATCCCGGCGAAATGGCCCGCCTCGCCGGCATGCCCACGGCCGAGGTCCAGCGGGACCGCCTCGGCCTGGCCCGCCGCTTCGCGGCCGAGCACGGGGTCACCCTCGTGCTCAAAGGCGCCCGCACCGTCGTCGCGGCGGCGGACGGCCGCGTCTTCGTCAACGCGACCGGCAATCCCGGCATGGCGACCGGCGGCACGGGCGACGTGCTCACCGGCCTCATCGCCAGCCTGCTCGCCCAAGGACACGATGACGTCGCGGCGGCCTGCCTCGGCGTCTACCTGCACGGCGCCGCCGGGGACAAGGCGGCTGCCGCGCGCGGCAGCGCAGCTTCGCTGCTGGCCGGCGACCTGATCGACGCGCTGTGACCCGCCGCGATGTGCTGTGGCGCGTTGTGACTGACCGAGTGCCACAGGAATAAAATCACTGCATTCTGGCCATGTTGGGGATAGAATTGGATCTGCCGTCGGCTATCTGCAACTTCCCCATTGACGGAAACGGCGGTTAGCGGTAAATTAGGCTATATTGAGGTTGTTTGTGTTTCCTATTTATGAACATCGAATCAGCTGTGACCAAGCCATGAGTGTTAAACCCGGGTCGTTCAGAGAATAAGCCAGTTATTGCTGAGAGGCTTTACGACACGATTAATTCTCCCTACTTGCGAGCTGCGCCTGCTGCTTGTGCGGCCTGTGCGCCGGTTCATCCCCGTTATCGGATTTTGAGAAAATGCCTTTGCTGTTAACCGGTGGCCGATTAAGGGCCGGGCATTTGAATTAGGGTGGTACCACGAACGCATTCGTCCCTAGGGAGATGCGTTCTTTTTTATTTTCAGAAGGAGGAATTCAGAGATGAGACAAGACAAATTATTGGTCCCTACGCTAAGGGAAGCGCCAGGGGACGCGGAGGCGAACAGCCATAAGCTGCTGCTTCGCGGCGGTTACATCCGCCAGCTGGCGGCGGGGGTTTATACGTATTTGCCGCTCGGCTGGAGAGTGCTGAGAAAGGTATCCAATATCGTACGCGAGGAAATGGACCGCACAGGCGCCCAGGAGCTGCTGATGCCTGCGATGCAGCCTGCCGAGCTCTGGCAGGAGTCTGGCCGCTACCATGTATACGGCCCTGAGCTGATCCGCCTGAAGGACCGCAACGACCGTGAATTTGCCCTTGGACCTACCCATGAGGAAGTCATTACGACCCTGGTTCGCAATGAGGTTACCTCCTACCGCAAGCTGCCTATGAATCTGTACCAGATTCAGACGAAATACCGCGACGAACGCCGTCCGCGTTTCGGCCTGCTGCGCGGCCGGGAGTTTATGATGAAGGATGCTTATTCCTTCGACGTGAACTGGGAAGGACTGGACAAGGTTTATAAAGAGATGTATAACGCCTACAGCCGGATCTTTACCCGTGTTGGCCTGGATTTCCGCGCGGTGGAAGCAAATGCCGGTTCCATCGGCGGCGAAGGCGAGAACCACGAGTTCATGGCGCTAGCCGACATCGGCGAAGATACCATCGTAAGCTGCACAGCCTGCGATTATGCGGCGAACCTGGAGAAAGCCGAAGCGGGCTTTACGGAGGTTCCGCGCAGGGATGAAGGAGCGCCTGCCTTTGAAAGAATCCACACACCGGGCTCCGCTTCCATCGCCCAGCTGTCTGAGGCTTTGGGCGTACCTGCGAATCAGCTGGTGAAGACGATGATCTATGTAGCCGATGGCAAAATCGCAGCCGTATTGATCCGCGGCGATCATGAAGTTAATGAGCTGAAGCTGCAGGAGGTGCTGGGCTTTGAAGACATCCGTCCGGCTGAAAGCGAAGAAGTGGCGGCGGCCGGCTTTGTTCCCGGTTTTGCCAGCCCTGTGGGCCTTGATGTGACGGTGATCGCAGATCGTGAAGTCATGAACGTGGCCAGCTGGATCGTGGGTGCCAACGAGAAGGACTACCATTTGAAACATGTCATTCCAGGACGTGATGTGAAGATCACGAAGGTAGCTGATGTCCGCAATGCGACCGAAGGCGATGTTTGTCCTCGCTGCGGCAAGCCGCTTCAATTCCACAGAGGCATCGAAGTCGGTCACGTCTTCAAGCTGGGCACCAAATACAGCCAGGCGCTGGGCGCTACCTTCCTCGATCAGGAAGGCAAATCGCAGACGATGATTATGGGCTGCTACGGTATCGGCATTTCCCGGATTCTGTCCGCCATTACCGAACAGCGTTCGGACGGCGGCAGCATGGTCTGGCCGGTCAGCATTGCGCCGTTCCATGTTCACCTTATTCAAATTGCGGCGAAGGATGAAGCGCAGCGCCAGCTGGCTGAACAGCTTTACGAGCAGCTCCAGGCCGCAGGCATCGAAGTGCTGTATGATGACCGTGACGAACGTGCGGGCGTGAAGTTTAAAGATGCCGATCTGATGGGCATGCCAATCCGTGTAACGGTCGGCAAACAGGCCGGTGAAGGTCTGGTTGAGTTCAAGAACCGCGCCGAGGACCGGAATGAGGTTTATACGGCCGAGCAGGTGATGGCTGAGGTTCTGCGTTTCGTTAAGCCTTAACGCAGACTTAAAGTCAGCTCCTGTTCCTGGACCTCAGACAATGTTTAATGAGATTAATTAAATCAAGGACAAGAAGACCCTGAGGGAGAATGCCTCAGGGTCTTCTTTCTCTTTCTTTGGATTGGAGACACCCGGTTCAGCTGAGAAAGAGACGGTTTTGCCGGCCTTCTCTTTCGTTAAGCGGCGGCGGCCCTTCCGTTAAGTCGTTACCATCTGTCCGCCGTTCACGTGCAGCACCTCGCCGGTGACGAAGGAGGAGCACAGCTCGCTGGCCAGGAAGACGTAAGCAGGAGCTAACTCATAGGGCTGTCCGGCCCGTTTCATGGCAGACTCTGTACCGAAGGTTTTGACCGTCTCGGCATCATAGCTGGATACGATAAGCGGCGTCCAGACCGGGCCGGGAGCTACCGCGTTGACGCGAATGCCCTTGTCTACGAGCTGCAGGGCCAAAGAGCGGGTGAAGCTGACGACGGCTCCTTTGGTCGAAGAATAGTCGACCAGGTCTTTGTTTCCCTTATAGGCCGTGACAGAGGTGGTGTTGATGATAGAAGCCCCGGGCTTTAAGGAAGGCAGCGCAGCCTGCACTAAATAGAAATAGGACAAGATATTGGTTTGATAAGTCTTGTATAACTGTTCCTCGGAAATGTCGGCGATGCTGTCCTGGGGGAATTGAACGCCATGATTGTTGACGAGGACATCAAGTTTGCCGAAGGCGGCCAGGGTTCTGCGAACGACCTCCTCGCAGTTGGCTTTGACGCGAAGATCCGTTTCAAGCAGCAGGCAGCGCTGGCCGTGCTGCTCAATCGCCTTTTTCGTGACCATGGCGTCGGATCTTTCATACAGGTAAGCGATAGCTACATCCGCGCCTTCTTTGGCAAAAGCAACGGCTGCAGCGCGTCCGATGCCGCTGTCTCCGCCTGTGACCAAAGCGATTTTGCCTTCCAGCTTGCCGCTGCCTTTGTAGTGCGGATTATCCCAGATCGGCAGGGGCACCATTTTGCTTTCAATGCCGGGCTGGCGGTCCTGATGCTGGGGAGGGAAGGTTAGAATCTGTTCCTGGCAGACCATTTCGGTTCCATAATGAGGGTATTTCTGATTCATGTGAGAGGGGGAACTCCTTTCTGGGCGTTTATACTATGGGATAGGGTATGCAGCCAAGGCGGAAGGGGTGCTTGCCGTATTGGGATGTAAAAGTCCCGGATTTGCAACTGCAGGTTCGGATGCTCTTTAGTCCTGCCGGGAAGGCCTTTCCCTTCGACTTTCCCCTTTTTATCGCTTATGATAATAACCAAATCTTATTTCTTTTAAATGATGCTGGGAGGGTAAGGGATGATTCAATTTCCAAAACCGGATGTGGAGCAGTTTTTCCAAACTTATGTCATTCGGGATTTCACGGTAACACCGGATGAGCAGCGGCTGATCTTCAGCAGCAACCTGAACGGCAAACCTAATTTATGGGGAATGAACCTGCCGGACACGTATCCTTTTCCGCTGACTTACAACAACCAGAACGTTAGCGACATCAAAGCCGATCCTAAGGGGCGGTTTATACTGGCCGGCTTCGACCGGGACGGGGATGAGAATTACCACGTGTATGCGCTCCCTCCGGAGGGCGGACAGCTAATGAAGCTGATCGAAGGCGAACCGGCGGATAAATTTTATATCGCGCATTTGACTGAAGACGGCGAACGGCTGTATTACGTGACTTCCCGGGAGAATCCAAACTTTATGAACTCCAGGCTGCTTCATCTTGAGACCAGGGAAGACAAGCTGCTGTATGCGGGAAAAGAGAAAGCGACCTTTCTGGCGGCGGTCAGCCCCGATGAGAGCAGGCTTGTCCTGACCCAAATGTATGCCAACACGCACCAGCTGGCGTTTGTGCTGGAAGACGGGGAAGAGACTTATTTATCCCCGAACCCTGAGGCGGTGCAGGTCAGTCACAGTTTCGAGTTTATCGACAATGACACGCTGGTGTACATAACCAACTTTGAAAGCGAATATGCCTACGTGATGAAATACAGCCTGAGCAGCCGCGAATTTGAAATTGTATGCCAAATCAGCGGCGAATCAGTAAACGATATCAAGTGGCATAAGGAATCCGGCCGCTTGTATATCTGGACGGAGCGGGGGACCGAACACCGCATGTATATGAAGCCGCTGGAAGGCGGTGCAGCCGAGCCGGTTGAGCTGCCGGTTGACGTAGTAGAGAAAGCGATCGTGGCGAAGTCCGGCACGGTATATATCCTGGGGCGCGGAGCGGTTCAGCCTTTTAACATTTACAGCTATACAGATGGTAAATGGACGGCGCTTACGCACAACCGGGTCACCGGGCTGACGCAGGAGGATCTGGTTTATCCGGAGGTAGTCCGGTACACGTCTTATGACGGACTTGAAATCGAAGCTTTGCTGTTCAGGGCGAAACCCGAAGCGGCGAATGGCTATACGATTTTCTGGCCGCACGGCGGGCCTCAGGCCTCGGAGGGCAAATTTTTCAGGGCGATGTTCCAGTTCATGCTGGCCTATGGCTACAATATCTTTGCCCCTAACTTCCGCGGCAGCACGGGCTACGGCTCTGAATTCGTCAAGATGGTCGAAGGGGACTGGGGCGAAGGACCGCGTCTCGACTGCGTGGCGGGCATGGAGTGGCTGTTCGACCATGGCATTTCGAGCAGGGAGAAGCTGTTTGTTGTCGGAGGCAGCTACGGCGGTTATATGACGCTGCTGCTGGCCGGACGGCATCCGGAATACTTCCGGGCGGCCGTGGATATTTTTGGCCCCAGCAATCTGTTTACGTTCATTAACTCCGTGCCTGAGAACTGGAAGCCGATGATGGAACGCTGGCTGGGCGATCCGGAGCGGGACAAAGAGCGTCTGACCAAGGACTCGCCGATTACTTATTTGAAGCAGATGGTCAAGCCGATGCTGGTCATTCAGGGGGCCAACGACCCGCGTGTGGTCAAAGCGGAATCTGATCAAATCGTGGCTGCGCTGAAAGAACAGGGCACCGATATTGAATATCTGGTGCTGGACGATGAGGGCCATGGCTTCTCCAAACGTGAAAATGAAATCGCGGTATATCGGCGGATGCTGGAATTCCTGAATAAACACCGGGAAGGCAGCGGCGCATAAAAGCTGGAGGGGCGGCCAATTTATGCCGGAGTATTTGACTTCATAACCGGATGGAGACGGTATTTGGCGATGGGAGCGGCAGTTCGGGCAACGGTGTGGCTGGCAAGCTGATGGGAGCAGGCAGCCGGCTGCTCACCGGAACGAGCCTGTTTATGACGGTGTTCACCCATGCTGGTTATGGCGGCCGCCGGTCCGTCACGTTTGCAGCCCCTTATTCCGGAAAAATCATCCCGCTCGACCTGCGCCGCTACGGCAGGAAAGTGATCTGCCAGAAGGATTCTTAACTGTGCTCGGCCAAAGGCGTTTGATCGGGATAGAATTTCAGCGCAAGCTGGGCACAGGATTCTTTGGCGGCGAAGGGTTGCTCTTTGCTACGCTTCGCGGCCCGGGCAGGGTTTGGGTACAGTCCTTGCCGTTTAACCGTACGGCGGACCGGGTGATCTCGGCCTCCCGGGTCGGAAGGATCGGCGGTTTGTTTAACGTGAAGTAGGAACATAAAGGGAGGTTTGTGACAAAATTTATAATTTGTCATTTGATACCCGGTGTGCTATGCTTAAGGAAGCTGAAGGACAGGAGGTGTTATACAGGATGAATAAAAAGGCAGCGACTCTCACCAAAACAGATATCTTGGACGCGGCGGAGACAGCCTTGCGCAAATATGGTCCGGATAAAACCTCCGTAACCGATGTAGCCAAACTGCTGGGTGTGAGCCATGGTACGCTGTATCGGCATTACGAAAGCAAAGCCGCGCTGAAAGAAGCGGTCACGGAACGCTGGCTGGATCAAATGATCAGTCAACCTCTGCTGCAGCTAAGTCAAGACCGGGCGCAGGTGGTTTATATTCCGGATCTGCTTAAAGCTTATATTCAGCGGCTGTTTCAGATGAAACGCGAGTTCTCCCTGCATGATTCCGAAATGTTCAAAATGTACGCCGAAGTGACGGAAGCGGCGGTGGACTTGATTGCCGAGCATATCTCCCAGATCTGTGGACATTTGGCCGCTATTGTACAGGCCGGAATCGACAAGGGGCAAATCAGGCCGGGAGAACCGGACAAGCTGGCACGGGCCTTGTTCCACGCTACGGCAAGATTTCATCATCCGGCGCATGCTTATGAATGGAAGGAACCGGGAATAGACAACGATTTCGAGCAGGTTTGGGGACTGCTTGCAGAAGGCTTTAAACGATAAAGCATCATGACTCTGGTTGATAACCGGAGCCATGATGCTTTTTAGGTTTGTTGGACGGAATAGGCCGGAGTTAGAAGGTAATGGCGGGCTGCCACAGCACCACCTGGCCGGAAGCCAGACTGGCCGGGATATCAATCAATCTTTGATTGGAGCTGCCGCAGTAGCGGAGGGAAGTATCCCGCAGCGTTTCTTCGAAACGTCCATCCACCAGCACGTGACAGCGGCGGAGCAGGGCATATTCGGCTGCCAAAGGGTCCGCAGTAAGCTCCTCGTAGGTGTAGCCTGTATAAATCCAGGTGTTAACTTCCCCTGCCTGCTCGTAGAGCCGGTCAAGAAAGCTGCCGACTTCGGCAGCGGAGAAAAAGGGATCGCCGCCCAGCAGGCTGATGCCGCTAAGCAGCGGATTTCCGGCAATCTCGCTGATGATTTCGTTCTGCCTCTGCAAGGTAAACGGCTCCCCATAGTTGAAATTCCAGGTGGCCGGGCTGAAGCAGCCTTTGCACCGGTGCCGGCAGCCGCTGATGAAGATCGAAGCCCGCAGGCCTTCGCCTTCATTGATCGATTCCGGGTAATAGCCGCATAAATTCATGGCGTATGTTTGACCCGGTCCCGCACCTCGGCTTGCTTAGCACTGTTAAACCGGGTCTGGAAATCCCCGGTCAAATAACCGGTCACCCGGCGCAGGCGGCGGATGTGCACATCTTCCTCATGGCTGCCGCAGGACGGGCAGATGGAGCCGATAATGCCCTCATAACCGCAGGCCGAGCAGCGGTCGATCGGGTGGTTGATGCTGAAGTAGCTGACCTGCTGGGACAGCGCATACTGCACGATGCTCAGGAACGCGGCCGGATTGCTGCGGGCGTTGCCGTTCAGCTCGATATAGGAGATGGCCCCGGCATTGCACAGGTCATGGAAACGCGCTTCGAGCTCGATTTTCCGGGCGGCCTGGATTTCGTAATAAACCGGAATATGGAACGAATTCGTGTAATATTCCCGGTCAGTAATGCCGGGCAGAGAACCGTAATACTGGCGGTCGCGTTTCGTGAATTTGCCGGATAATCCTTCGGCGGGAGTAGCGAACAACGTGATGTTCAAATCGAGCTCATCGCTTTTTCGGTCGCAATAAGCTCTCATGTAAGAGATCAGCTGCAAGGCTTTCCCGTACACCTGCTCGTCTTCGCCGTGATGCCGGCCGTACAGGGCTTTCATACATTCGGCAACGCCGATGAAGCCCAGCGACAGGCTGCCGTGCTTCAGCAGATCGCCTACCGGTTCATCCGGAGCAAGCTGCTCGCCGCCTTCCCAGACGCCTTCCCGCATCATGAAGTCGGAGGCTTTCGCCTTCTGCCTACGCTGGATATCAAAGCGGTGCAACAGGCCGTCCAGCGCGATGTCCAGATAATGATCGAGGGCGTGGTAGAAGCCTTGTTCATCGGCTTTTTTTCGCTTGCCTAACGCGGTTCCGTATTCGATGCCCAGCTTGACCAGGTTCAAGGTGTTAAAGGACAAATTGCCTTTGCCGGACAGCTTGTTCCGTCCGAAGCGGTCGCTGAGCACCCGGGTCCGGCAGCCCATCGTCGCAAATTCGGAGTCCGGATCGGATGGGTTGTAATACTGCAGGTTCAGCGGCGCATCCAGGTTGGCGAAGTTCGGATACAGCCGTTTGGCCGAGCATTCGGCCGCTTTGAGGAACAGCGCGTAATTGGGATCTTTAGGCGACTGGTTGACGCCTTGCTTGCATTTGAAGATCTGAATGGGGAAGATCGGCGTCTCCCCGCTGCCCAGTCCCTGCATCGTTGTTGTGAGCAGGGCGTCGATGACCATTTGTCCCTCCGGCGATGTGCAGGTTCCATAGTTGATGCTTGTAAACGGAATTTGTCCGCCAGCGCGGCTGGACATCGTGTTCAGGTTGTGGATCAGGCTTTCCGCGCCCTGCAGCGTTTCGATTTCGGTCTCCTTCAGGGCATAACGGTAAGATTTCGGATAACGGAGCTGGAGCTCGAAGTTGGACATGCGGATATCCTCCGGCTGCACGCCGTCTTCCTCTTCGAAATAGGCTAACCCTTTGCGAAAATATTTGCTGAACGACTTGGCCACGTAAGGCGCGAGGTCGTGGTCGATTTTGCTGGCGGAGACGCCGCCGTATTGGGCATTTTGCTGGGATTGGAAAATAATCGCGACCAGCGCCATGGCCGTCATGATCGAATTCGGCGGTCTGACGCTGCCGTTTCCGGTGTTAAAGCCGCCGCCCAGCAGCTTGTCGAACGGAATGAAAATGCAGTTGGTTGTGCCGATTGCGTATTGGTCCAGATCATGGACATAGACATAGTTGTCCTCGATTGCCCGGACGACAGACTTCGGCATAATAAAATGTTTGGCATACCATTTGGCGTATTCACTGCCAAGCTTGCTCATTTTTCCGGAAAAGCTCTCTCCGTTAAGGTTCGCATTCTCCCGGATCAGATCCAGATCTTTGCTGTCGATGATGTCCTCTCCCACCGCGATCATTTCGCGCAGCAGATGTTCGTTCGCTTCGTAAGTAGGTTGAAGTAGTGCCATATTTGCTTGTATCTCCCTTCCGAAAATGGTTGTCAAATTCGCTCTATGCGCATATTGGCATATAAGGTTGAAATGCCCGGCTGCGGCCGGTTTATGTAAGATGCCGCAGGGTAGCGGCACTTTGGAATAAGAGCATGTGTGGTTAACTTTTCACACTGTCCACACTATATATCGTTGATTCCGAATGATCATACAACAACATCTAGTGTTCGGCAATGATAAATATGTCACAATAGACAGTTTGGAAGCCCGGACGTCCTGTCCTGACTGGTCCGCGGGCAAATGTGAATTTTTTGCAAATTGGATTGTGGAGATTTTGGTAATTTCGGACGGGGACTGTTACAATATAGGCGACAAACAACGAACGAAGGAGTGGTCAAACGTGGCAATTGCAGAGGTAACGGTGCTTCCGGTGGGGACAGGTTCGACGAGCTTGAGTGCTTACGTGGCGGACATGCAGCGGGTGCTGGAGAGCCAGGAGGGGGTTCAGTTCACCCTCACCTCCATGAGCACGATTATCGAAGGGCCGCTGGACAAAGTATTCACCGCTATTCAGGCTTTGCATGAATCGCCTTTTGCGCAGGGGGTACAGCGGGTGTCGACCTCGATCAAAATCGACGACCGCCGCGACAAAGAATCCTCCTCCGAGCAGAAGCTGCGTTCGGTCCGGGAGAAGCTGTAAAGCCGAAACACAAAGAAGCGGCATTGGATAGCGCAGAAGCTATTGTGGGAGAACGGGCAAGCGAGCAAGCAGGAGAAAAGGGGCGCTACCGGGAGAATAGGAAAGAAAACCGGGGATAAAATAAGTAAGAACCGGCTGCTTGCTGGCGTCCCGCTTTGTTTGTCCGTTGAAAATGGGATGCCTGAACTATATAATAATTTATACGGCTGTTCTAATTATGCTGGTGTAGCTCAGTTGGTAGAGCAACGCACTCGTAACGCGTAGGTCGGGGGTTCGAGCCCCTTCACCAGCATTCCATAAAGGCAGTCAGGACGCGGCTTTCCGGGATTTCGGAGGGCCGCGTTTTTTAGCGCGATAACATGCAGTCTGGATGCATACCACGTAATAAACTTTATCCAAAACTGGAAACCATTAAGCGGACTCCTGTAGCATAGTGTGTCTCTCTTTTTATCAAAATGAAGGGGAGAAAAAAATTACAACATCTATGGTGATGTAAGGAGGAGTTCCTTTGTATTTCTATAAAGAGGATTTAATCAATATTATTGTTCCGGACAAACCGGACCCGGAGGCGGCAAAGGTTCTTCAGGAAACACTCGGCGGCCGGTTCGGCGAGATGCGTACGATGATGCAGTTTTTCTTCCAAAGCAGCAATTTTCGGGGGAATGCTTTGCAATACCGGGATTTGATTAGAGGTGTGTTCCTGGAGGAAATCAGCCATGTTGAGCTGGTTCAGCACACGATTAATCAGCTGCTGACAGGCTCTGGGGAAGAACCGCCTGGAAATGGCGGCCCAAATGGGGCTCCGCTTCAGGAGGCCATTAAACATGCCAACCCTCACCATTTTATTATGGGAGCTCAAAGCTCTCTGCCGGTGGATGCTGCAGGCAATCCGTGGAACGGGAACTATGTATACAGTCATGGCAATCTGATCAGTGATTTGCTGGATAACCTGGTGCTTGAATCTACGGGGGTGCTGCAGAAATCCCGAATTTATGAGATGAGCTCCAATAAGACCTTCCGGGAAACCCTCGCCTTTCTGATCGTCCGTGACAATGCGCATCAAAATGCGTTTGCCAAGGCGCTTGAAACGCTTGGAGTAGAGTGGGGCAAACTGTTCCCTGTGCCTAACTATGACATTAACAAATACCCCGAATGCCAGAAGTATGTGGATATGGGCTTTCATAATGCGCAGTTTAATTTCCGGCTTGATCAGACGCGCATCGGGGAGATCTTCAGCGGGCAAACGCCGAGCCGTAACGGCGGCACCTTGAAGGTGATTGATCCTCCGCAAGGGTTTCCGGTTCCCGTCATGCCTGAAATGCCTAACGAACACAGCCCGGGATTATACGATCTTAACGCTTAATCCAGGGAGTATCCCTATTACAAACATGAAAAATAAAAAGCCCGTCTGACCTGATCAGGTTAGGCGGGCTGTTTCAATTTGACACTTACTGATTCGGCACTTATAACCGATTTGCTTGCCAGAAATTACGAACGCTCCGAACTTCTTCTGCGGAGTCCGGCCAAGCCGAGTAATCCCAGAAGTCCGAGCCAACCCCAATCGGTATGGTTATTACCGTCCGTTGCATAGGTTCTGACATTATTGGCTTGCATATGGCCATTTGTGTTGTTGGCGTTGACGGTGTCATTTGTTCCGTAAGCAGCGGCAGGAATAGCCATTAAGGCAGATACTACTGCGGCTAACAGCAGGGCTGTTAATTTCTTTTTCACCAAGATTCACCTCCAATGTTTGTGTCACCCATAACTTTTGCTAATGAATGCTGTTATATACATTGGATTTGAGGAATTTGGAGCAGATACTCTTCTTCTAATTGCCTTTAACCAAAAGCACCGCGAAAATCATCGACAATAAAAGAACAACCACCAGACTGATCAACTGAACGATATTATCGTACGGGGAGGGAAGATTAACGTAATTAAAGATCCAATTTCTCAGCACATAGAAGAATAGCTGGAACAACCCCCAGAAGACCAACGCTAAAAGGAGACTTCTTTTAAATTTTTTTATAAGTCACCGCATTTCGGACCGCTGACGCCAAGCGGATGATGCCCGGTTCAATGTCATACGCACCAGGACGGGCGTATGTGAGCCGCATGTATCCAGCTTCGGCGCCGTACACGCTGCCGGGTACAAAAGCGACGCCCTGCCGGAGCGCTTCGTCCAGCAGCCGGCTGTCGGTTACTTCGGGCACAATTTTGCACCATAAATGCAGGCCGCCCTGCGGCACGGTGAATTCAACCAGATCGCCGAGATGTTTGCGCAGCGCTTCGGCCGCCTTATCCCGTTTCCGGATAAGCTCCTGCCGCAGCTTATCCATATGCGGATCGAAATACCGCGACTCCATGAACTCGGCGGCAATTTGCTGGGGGATTACACTGAAGCCAAGATCCATCTGCCGCCTGGCGTCGGCCAGCCGCTTGATGACGGAAGACGGGGCCACGATCCAGCCGATCCGCAGGCCGGAGGCGGCGATTTTGGAGAAGGAGCCGATATACAGCGTGTTCACCGCGTCCGATTCCGCTTTTAAGGGGGCCGGTGAGTTTATGTCATAGGCCGTAAGGCTAAATTGGTCATCTTCAACGATCGGCAGACGGAGTTTGCCTGCGGTCTCGAGCAGCAGCCTTTTTCGTTCCTGTTGAAGCAGCGTTCCGGTCGGATTCTGAAAGTTGGGGTTGACGAACAGCATTTGAATCCGATATTTCTTCTGCAGGGTGCGCAGCCCCTCCGGTCTGACGCCATGCTCGTCCACAGGCAGGCGGTACATCCGCAGGCCGGCCGATTGGAACATAGATAAGGACAAGGCATAAGAAGGAGATTCAACGGCGACGGCGTCCCCTGGCGACAGCAGGCATTGGGTAATCAGGTACAAGGCCTGCTGCGACCCGCTTGTAATGAGAATAGAATCGGGTGAGGCATCGATCCCTCTATACTTCCTAAGGAAGGCTGACAGAGCCCTGCGGAGAGGAGGAAAACCCAGGATGCTGTCATTTTCAGGTTCAGGCTGGTAAATACAGTTCCTCATGATTTCATTGATCTCCTGAACCGGGGATAAATTCAGCGACAGCTTGCCGCTTGCAAAATCGATGATCGACGGGTTCTGAGCCAGCGCTTCCCGAATATGGCGCAGAAACGGCGTGTTGGGCAGAAAAATGCCATTCTCGGCATACCGGTGCCACTCCGGCGGAAGCGTTTGATCCTTCCGGCCGCGATGGAGGCTGACCCGCGTTTTGCTGCCGGGCCGGCTTTCGATGAAACCGTGCGCCCGGAGTTCGGTATAAGCCTGGACGATCGTGCTGCGGTTCACGCCGTACAATTCGGCAAGCTTCCGTTCGGAGGGGAGAGGGCTTCCCGGTGAATATTCGCCCTGGTTAATTAAATGCTGCAGCCGGTCCGCAATCTGGAGATAGATCGGCGTTGGACTCCGGCGGTCGGGTTTCCACACAATAAACACCTGCTTTACAAGTCCTGGTCCTTTTTGTCCCATCGTATCACAAGAGGCCGGAGCCGAACAGCAGTCCGAATACAAATTGGGTGGCGTTATCTTTTGGAAACTGGCTGGTGCAAAAGAGAAGACGCTCCACTATAATCTGTAATTGATAATAATAATCATTCACAATTAAGAAGGAGATCAAGATGAAGAACAACATTGCAACCCTTATTCTTGCTCTATCCCTGTTAAGTCTTGTGGTAGCCGGATGCGGCTCTGCTAACGATAAGACAAATGCCGCCCAGGCTGGGGGCGCATCAAATGCGGCCGAGGCCATGAACGCGGCGAACACGGCTTCTGCTGCTCCGAATAATGCTTCAAATACCGGAGCAGGAGCACCTGCAGTCGGGAATACGTCAATCGAGGTGCCTAACGAGTGGAACACGTTAAAAGTTACCGAAACGCCGCAGCAAATCGTCACGCTGGACTTCTCATTTATTGATACGCTGACCAGTCTGGGGATAACGCCGGCAGGGAATGCCGGAGTAGGCACAACCAAAATCCCTGAATATCTGGACGGGATGCTGAAGTCCGGGGTAGCTGACGTTGGGGAAAGAAAAGCGCCGAATCTGGAGGTCATTCAGTCCCTGAAGCCGGATTTGATCATTGCCAGCGTAGACCGGCACAGCATGATCCGCAAGGAGCTGGAGGAGATCGGGCCGACGGTTGCTTTTGATGATGCGAGCTACGACCAGATTATCGGCAATTTACATAACATCGCCAAAATCGTTGGTAAAGAACAGGAAGCTGATAAGGTGGAGGCGGACTTGAATGCCAAAATGGAACAGGTCAAGCAGCAGTTGACCGGAAGCCCTTCGATTATTGTGGCGGGATTTTTTGATGATGAATTTACGGTATGGGTCAAAGATTCTTTCGTGGGTTCGCTGCTGAGCCGCATCGGGCTTGATTACGCCTATAACGGCGGGGTCTCTAATCTGGAGGGGAAAGGCGAAGGAACGAAGATGACGCTCGAACGGGTTCATGATCTTAATCCGGACTATATCATGGTCTACGGGGATAAGACGGACAAGCTGAAGTCCAATCCGTTATTCAAAGATTTGAAGGCGGTAAAAGAAAATCATCTGATCGAGGTGGACCGCAACCTCTGGTCACGCGGACGCGGGCCGATTGCCGCAAGCAAAATTATGGATGAGGCGCTTGCCCATCTGAGTGCGGCGAACAACGACTAAATAAGGAAAGTTTCAATTAAGGAGAGTTTCTAAAATGGGCCGTCTGCAGCACAAGTACACAGCGCGATCGAAATCCCGGCTGTGGAATTCGCCGCTAAGCATGTTTATGATCATGGGCCTGCTGCTGCTGGCAGTGGCAGCCCTGAGTTTAACGTACCGGGTAAGCGGTCTCGCTTGGAGGCCGCTCTTTTTCCCTTCCGGAAGCTCTGAGGATGTACTGCTTGGTTATACGATCTGGCAGGTCCGGCTTCCCCGTCTGCTGCTGGCTGTCTCGCTTGGAGCGGTGCTGGCCGTGGCCGGCTGTCTCCTGCAGGTGATGACCCGCAACAAGCTGGCCGATCCGGAGATCATGGGGTTTAATCAGGGGGCTTCCTTCCTGGCTGCGGTCTCCCTGTTGTTTGCCGGCGGGGCTGATTCTACCGGCATAGTTCTGCCTGCCGCTTTAATCGGGGCTGGGATCTGCGGACTGCTGGTGTTATTGATTTCGGGCTACAGCAACAAATACAGCGGGAGCGACCCTTCAAGGCTGGTGCTGGCAGGGGTGGCGATCAGCGCGTTTATGGGTTCGCTTACGACAGGTACGATCCTGCTGTTTGAAACGCAGTTGAACGAAATTTTATACTGGATGGCCGGAAAGCTGTCAGGTGCGGCATGGAGAGATAATTATCTGGTATGGCTGCTGGATATCCCGGTCGCAGCGGGCGCTTACCTGTTGGCAGGCAGAATGAACGTGCTCGAGCAGGGGGACGAGGTGGCCTCGGGCCTGGGCATTCACGTCGAGCGGACCCGGATGCTGCTGGGATTTCTGGTGATTGTGCTGTCCGGGAGCGCGGTCGCTGTCGCCGGGCCTATCGGTTTTGTGGGCCTTATGGTTCCGCATATGGCAAGGCGGATGGGCGGCGTGAACCATAGGGTGCTGCTGCCGCTGTCAGCGGTGATGGGGGCGCTGCTTCTGTCCCTTGCCGATTTTGCCGCCCAGTGGGTGGACTATCCGTCCGATATCCCGGTAGGGATTATTACGGCGCTTTTGGGCGTGCCGTTTTTTCTTTATTTATTGCGGAGGAGAAAGGGAGGACGGGCATGAGAATCAGACGTTTTACCGGCCTGGCAGCCGGGCTCCTCTTGCTTCTGCTGGCTTCGGCCTTGTTGAGTCTGCGGTTCGGCGCTGTCAATACGCCGGTTTCCGCTATTCTTCAAGAACTTAGCAGCGGCGACTGGATGGTGCTGAAATACCGCCTGCCGCGGCTGATTCTTGCCGTGCTGGTAGGCATCAACATGGCCGTATCCGGTTCGATCCTGCAGGGCATAACGCGCAATCCGCTCGCTTCTCCTGAAATTGTCGGCGTGTCGGCCGGGGGCGGGCTTGCAGCCGTCGTGGTCCTGCTTGGCTTCCCGGCCTTTGGTGCATCGGCGCTGCCGCCGGCGGCTTTCGCAGGCGCGCTTATTGCGGCGGTTATTGTCTATTTGGCCGCTTATCAGAAAGGCGGCATCCAGCCGATGCGGCTGGCTTTGACCGGCGTGGCGATTTCGACGGGATTTCAAGCGCTGATCACTTACATGATCGTGAAATACGCCCTCGATTCGTCCCAGGCGCTTGTCTGGCTGAAAGGCAGCCTGTATGCCCGTTCCTGGCAGCATGTAGAGCTGCTGTGGCCCTGGACGGCTGCGGGACTTATCGTTGCCGGAATCTATGTCCGCAGCTTAAATGCGCTCCAGTTGGACGAAGAAACGGTCAAAGGACTGGGCCTGCGGCTTCCGTTCTTGCGTTTGATCCTCTTGGCGGCCGCAGTAGGCCTCGCGGCAAGCGCGGTCGCTGTTGCAGGGACGATTGGATTCGTCGGCTTGGTCATTCCGCCGCTGTCCAGGCTGCTGGCGGGACCGGACAGCCGTTATTCGCTGCCGGTTGCCGCCCTTTTGGGAGCACTGCTGGTCACCTTGGCGGATTTGGCCGGGCGGGTCATTTATCCGCCGCTGGAGATTCCGGCCGGACTGATCACTGCTTTGATCGGTGCGCCTTATTTCATCTATGTGCTGCTTAGACGGCCAACGAGGTAAGGTGTGTATTGGACTTCTCATCTTTCATAAAATTTCCCCTCTTGGAAAAGCTATGATCCAAGGAGGGAGAAAACTTGGGAATTTGGTTCGGCTATATCAGCTTGTTTGTTTTTCTTATGGTCATTGTTTTTATGCCCAAAATTCTGTCACTCAGGGAGATATATCTCACTTGGGGGTGGATGTCATTTTTGACGCTGTTTACGGACCTGATCTTTGGGGCTGTGCTGGATCTTTATGACTTTGTTGGGCCTGGGATAAGCTTTGCCGATCTCTTCCTGGAAGCCGCACTTCCCGCTTCTTATGGCATTATTACAGCTAATTTTCTCCCTGAGAAGAACTCCAACTTCATCTGGTATCTGCTGGGGGTCATCGTTACCGCCTTGCTCTATGAATGGCTTTCCCTGGAGGCCGGGTATCTGGTTTATAAAGGCTGGAAACTGATCTATTCCATTCCGGTTTACATTTTGGGGACGCTGTTCCTGCGATGGCATTTGCGGTTTATCCGCAGCGGGAATTGACTACTTTGTTCCATTTACGTAAAAAAGCAAAAGGCAAAGCAGAAGGTGCGGGACACCTTGCTTTGCCTTTTTGTTGCGGGATCAGGAAGTGCAGCCCGTCAGACCTGCCGGACTTCCTTCTCCTGCAGCTCGGGACTGCTGTCGTAGAAAGTCTTCAACGTCCGCAGCACCGGGAACATGTACATCCACAGAACCGCTACAACCAGCGTTCCGAAACCGCCGATAATCGTCGCCGCCACCGGACCGACCAGTTTAGCCATCGTGCCGGACTCGAATTCGCCTAGCTGGTTCGAGGTGCCGATAAACAGCATGTTGACGGCGTTCACCCGGCCCTGCATTTCCTGTGGTGTATTGAGCTGTACCAGCGTAGAGCGGATAACCACGCTCACCACGTCCGATGCGCCGATCAGGAACAAGGCGAACAGGGAGAGGGCAAGGCTCTTGGAGACCGCGAACAGAACCGTGGCCAGACCAAAGACGGCCAGCGAGCTGAACAGATATTTACCGATTGCATGCTGGATCGAATAGCGGGTCAGCACAAGGGACATCAGCAATGCCCCCACTGCCGGCGCAGTCCGCAGCAGTCCCAGCCCCCAGCTCCCGGTGTGCAGAACATCTTCGGAGAAGATCGGCAGCAGCGCCGTGGCGCCGCCCAGCAGGACGGCGAACAGGTCCAGTGAAATGGTGCCCAAAATGATTTTGCGCTTGAAGACAAAACGTAGCCCGTTCAGCAGCGAGTCGATGCTGATGGCTTCAGCTTTGCGGACGGTCCGTTTGGCCTTGATGGACAAAATCAGGAAAGCCGAAATCAGCAAGGCGGCTATGGACGTAAAATAAACGGTGGACGGCCCCCAGTACAGCAGCAGCCCCCCTAAGGATGGGCCCACGATGGAGGCGGTTTGACCGGCCGATGCTGACCAGGCCGCGGCCTGCGGCAGCTCTTCTCTATCCACCAGATCGGGAACCATCGCGGAGTTGGTTGGATTCTCAAACGAGCGGGAGGCTCCTAAAATGGCGGCGGCAATCAGAATATGATAGCTCTGAATCCAGTCGCCGAGGGTCGAGATGACAAGCATAGCTACGACGCCGCATTCGATAAGCTGGCAGATAAAAATGATTTTGCGCCGCTCGAAGCGGTCCGCTACCTGTCCGGCGATCAGCGTTAAGAGCAGCATCGGGATAAATTCGGCCAGTCCGACCAGCCCCAGGCTGAAAGCATCATGGGTTAAGGCATACATCTGCCAGCTGATTACGACGGTTAACATCTGAAACGACGTGGTGGTAAAAATCCGCGCCAGCCACAAATGGCGGTAGGAGCGGTTGGTTCTTAGTACGGATGGATTCGAAGCGGCTATGATAAACTCCTCCTGCTAGGTTTGTAATGATGGATCTCGGGATGCTCCTGCTTGATCTTCTGATAGTCTTCCCCATACTTCAAGGTCAGCTCGGGCCCAAAGTCCTGCTCAATGCGCAACATAATGACATCATGCCGATAGGCATTGCTGAGCAGGTCTACGATGCTGGGGTGGTTGCTTTCAAGCACGGACTTCTCAGCATCCGCTCCAAAGCTTCCGACCAGGGCGCCTTGGTTGTCGGCCAGCAAAGTAAAGTGGCGGATTGAGCCGGTCGCGCCTTTTGGTATGCTATGAATCGTAATATTCTGAAGAGCGGTATGGCATTCTCCCATGACGATCAGATGAACGGATACCTTTCTTTGCTCCGCTTCCAGCAGCGCGGTCTCGAACTGATGCAGATCTTCGGCCCACACATCTACCCAAATACTGTGCTCCGCATTGGCAATCAAACGCCGGATCGTCTGCCGGATCAGCTTGTCCCCTTTCCAGTTGGCGAAAAAAGGAGGAGCGCTTGGCGGAGCCTCCAATTCGCTGACGAGTGTCCGCGCGGTCCGGTCAAAGTCGGACTGCAGCAGCTTTACGACCTGCTTGATCGGCACGGCCTCGAACAGTACGGGATCGCCTTCGAGCATTCGGCAGAGGCCTTTCTCATGAAGAAGGCGCAGGGCGGCATATACATTGCTCCGCGATACCGAGACATGCTTGGAGACTTCATAACCGGAGCAGCGGGATTTCTGATGCAGAACCAGATAACATTTCGCTTCAAGTTCGGAGAGGCCCAGCTTTCGCAATTGTTCGATCATATACATCTTCCATTCCGGGATTTTATAGTGTTATATTAGAATACTACTATTAAGCTGTCAATAAAATTTTAAGTAAATTTCTGATCAGGGGAAGGGAACAGCTTGTTTGATAATATACCCTATATGGGTATACTATTGCTGACCGCATGGAACCTAAACCATAGAAGACAGGAGTGTCAGAGATGAAAAAATATTTCGTATTGCTGGCGGCCGCTGCGCTGCTTCTGAGCGGTTGCCAGAATCAGAAGGATAACGGTGTGAACGGCACGGCTTCGGCACCTGACGCAGCCGTATCAGCGGCCCAGCAGGATTCCGGAGGGCATGACTCCGACATGCATCATTCCGGGAGCAGTCTGCCGGAGGGGCTGAAGACGAAAGCGAATCCGACTTATCCGGCCGGGACCAAGGTCATCCTGGAAGCGGATCATATGCCAGGGATGAAGGGAGCGGAAGCTACGGTCGTCGGCGCTTATGATACAACGGCTTATGCCGTGACTTATACGCCGACTACCGGAGGGGAGCCCGTTAAGAATCATAAGTGGGTGATCCAGGAGGAAATTAAGGATGCCGGCAGCGCCGTGCTGGAACCAGGCACTCAAGTGACGATTGAAGCCGATCATATGAAAGGAATGAAAGGCGCCAAAGGAGTCATTGAATCGGCTGAACCTACGACTGTATATATGGTGGATTATAAACCGACAACGGGCGGGCCTGAGGTTAAAAACCATAAGTGGGTGGTCGAAAGCGAATTGAAGGCCGTGTCCAAGTAACCGGGTGCTTTTGAGAGTCTGAGATGAAACAGTCCTGAAGGGGAATATATTATTGAGGAAGCGAATCTGTTACGTTCGAAGACGGGATACGGGCCATGCTGCTCACCGTCTTCGTTCATTCATCAATTGTCCCCAAATATGAACAATCTTGCACAATTTGTCCTTGACGTGTTTATTGCGGCTCAATTTCAGACAAATTTATAAGGGTGAACTGGCGCTAGGCGTAAACTTTTACTGCCGTTCGCTCAAATCAAAGGAGGTTCTTGCATGAGACTTCACAATAAAGTAGCAGTCGTAACCGGCGCAGCTTCCGGCATGGGCAAGCAAATCGCTCTATTATTCGCCAAGGAAGGAGCCAAGGTGGTCGTCTCGGATCTGAACGTAGAGGGAGCCGAAAGCGTAGCCAAGGAAATTACGTCCAACGGTGGAACGGCGACAGCCATCAAAACCAACGTAGCTCTGGAAGAGGACATTCAGCAGCTGGTTGATAAGACGGTCAGCACGTATGGTACGGTCGACATCCTGATTAACAACGCTGGAATCATGGACAATTTCGAGCCGGCAGGCGACATTGTGGACGCCAATTGGGAGCGGGTATTTGCGGTGAACACGACCAGCGTGATGCGGGCTACCCGCAAGGTGCTGCCGATTTTTCTGGAGAAGCAGAGCGGAGTGATCGTGAATGTCGCTTCCGTAGGCGGATTGTATGGCGCACGGGCCGGAGCCACCTATACAGCTTCCAAACATGCCGTGATTGGCTTTACGAAAAATACCGGCTTCATGTATGCCCAAAACGGCATCCGCTGCAACGCGATTGCGCCGGGCGGCGTGGAGACGAATATCGGCTCGAGCATGACGAATATCAATCCGTTCGGCGCTTCCAGGCAAGGTCTTGGCATGGCTCTGAACCCGCGCACCGGCAAGCCGGAGGAAATTGCACAGGTGGCGTTATTCCTGGCCTCGGACGAATCCAGCTTCGTGAACGGAACGGTCATTACGGCAGATGCCGGCTGGACAGCTTATTAACCGGTTAACCCAAGGAGGGGCATTTATTATCCCGCCCTGTTTAAGAAAAGTGCCCAGAGGGGCGCTTTTTTTATGTTTTCAGGAGAATGGGGCTCGGATCAACCAGGATTGAAAAGGGAACTCTAGTTCGTATATAATAAGAACAAATGTTCTTATTTAAGGTGGTGATTAAATGCTTCCGGATCTGCAGCGCAAGCTGCTCAGGATTCTGTTTAATTTCTCTACACAGCAGAGGAGGATGCCGAACTGGCCGGAGCTGGAGCGGAAGACGGGGCGCAGAAAGCAGGAGCTTGCGGCCGCGCTGGGACAGCTGCAGGAGAAAGGTTTTATTGCGTGGACGTGGAGCGCGGAGACCGTGCGTTCGCTAAAGCGGATCGCCGGACAGGAGCCGGATCCGCAGGATATTGTCCTGCTGCAAAGCCGGGAACCCGAGGAGAGAAAGCCGGAAGCCCGGCAGTCTTTTTCGAAAGGGAATGCGGAGAGCCGGACCCGCTACTGGACTCAATATTAAGCAAGGGATAGGCGGATGAGAATAGAGAATTTTTTAGGAAAATTTAAGGTTTCTATCATGTCAATTTCAGCTTGCCGTCTTATTCTTAACACATCCCCTTTTGAATAATAGCCTTTGAGTGGCTATTCTTTTGTTTAGAACGGCATGTCTGGCCTTAAGGCACCAGCCATGATCCGAACATCTTCCCGTCCTGAAGGAGGGCGGAGGATGTTCTTTTTTTTGTCCAAATTCGGCATAAATCGCTTTCCAAGTTCCGGTATAAGAGATTAAAGCAAGCAAAGGCCGGGTAAACATGTTGCACAGTGACTAATCCGAATTGAGGTGATGAGGATGAATCGGAGAAGGGCTTCCGAGCTGGTGCAGCAATTCATCTTTGTGGGACCTGCAGCTGTCTTTTTTGCAGTGATTGTAGCGGTTCCGTTCCTGCTGGGGCTGTATTATTCCTTTACGAGCTGGAACGGCATTGCGAAGCATGCGGATTGGGCGGGCATACGCAATTATGTCCACATCTTCACGAAGGACCCGTCCTTTCTGAACGCGTTCTGGTTCACCGTCAGATTTACGGTGCTGGGGCTGATTCTGACGAATCTGCTCGGGTTTGTGCTGGCTTATGTGCTGACGCGCAAGCTTTTTACGCGCAATGTGATGCGTACCGTGTTTTTTATGCCCCACGTAATCGGCGGCTTGCTGCTGGGTTTTATTTGGCAGTTTATTTTTGTGCGGGGGTTCGCCTCCATCGGCCAGGCCACGGGCTGGTCGTTCTTCAACCTGCCTTGGCTGGGAACGGAAAGCACCTCGTTCTGGTCGATCGTTATCGTATTCGTCTGGCAGAATGCCGGATATTTGATGGTCATTTACATTTCGGCCCTTAATAATGTGCCTAAAGGTCTGACGGAAGCGGCCCGCGTTGATGGGGCGGGCAGATGGCAGGTGCTGCGGCATGTGCTGATCCCGATGGTGATGCCTGCGGTGACGGTTTGTTTGTTCCTTTCGATTTCGTGGTCATTCAAGCTGTTCGATCTGAACTTGTCGCTGACCAAAGGCGGACCGTTTAAGGCTACCGAATCAGTGGCATTGAACATATATAATGAAGCCTACACCCTGAGCCGTTATGGCATGGGTTCGGCTAAAGCGATCATTTTCTTCATCGTGGTTGCTTTGGTTTCCGTCCTTCAGGTATGGGCCACAAAACGGAAGGAGGTAGAGGTATGAGAAACATGAGAACCCAATCTTTGCGCAGCGGCTATAGCGTGCCCATGGTGGTCGTGGAGATCCTTATCGTGCTGCTGGGTCTGCTGTTTCTGGTGCCGTTCTACTTCCTGCTCGTCAATTCTGTTAAGGAATACGGCAGCATTCTGACGGACTCGGCCGGCTGGCCGGCGGCGTTCCATTGGAGCAATTACCGGGAGGCCTGGAAAGCAACAGAGTTCCCTAAGGCGTTCCTGAACTCGTTAATCGTGACCGTAGTCAGCAATTTGCTGCTGTCGCTGATCTGTGCGATGGCCGCTTATAAAATGGTTCGCAGACCAACCCGCTTCAACAAGCTCCTTTATTTGGCTTTTGTCGCGGCGATGGTGATTCCGTTCCAGGCGATCATGATTCCTCTTGTGAAGGTGCTGAGCGGCCTGTCCCTCATGGACAGCACGGCAGGCCTGATTCTTGCTTATCTCGGCTTCGGGGCACCCATCACGGTGTTCCTGTTCCACGGATTCGTTAAATCCGTTCCGGTGGATATCGAGGAGGCGGGCAAGGTGGACGGGAGTTCGCCTTACGGGATCTTTTTCCGGATTGTTCTGCCTCTTATGCAGCCGATTATTGTAACCGTCATTATCCTGAACACACTCTGGATCTGGAACGACTACCTGATGCCTTACCTCATTCTGCAAAGTCCGAACCTGGCGACGATTCCGATTGCGACCTATGCTTTCTTCGGCCAATATACCAAGCAGTGGGATTTGGCGCTTCCGGCACTGACGCTGGGTATTGCGCCGGTGGTGATCTTTTTCCTCGCGATGCAGAAGTACATTATTGAAGGGGTGTCGGCCGGCTCGGTAAAAGGGTGAAGAGGCTGGCGTTCAATGACCCGGTTGGCTGATTAAGGGAATAAGGGATTCAGGTGATAAACGATTAAAGGGATTAAGAGATTAAGCGATTAAAAGGATAAACCAGCCCGTCTGAAGGCCTTGGCAGGCTCGGATAACGGTAGACGGGATGGAGCGAACGGAGGGATTTGCGGTGCAGGTGAATCACAAGGTGCGCAGAGTGTTTCAAATAGGTGGACTGCTGCTGGCGACGGTGCTTGCTGCGGCCGGCTGCAGCAGCGGCGGGAAAGCGGGTTCGGCTGACAGCGGTGGCACGAAGACGATTCATATTTTCCAGTTCAAGGTGGAAATTGCAGACGCTTTGGACAAGCTCAAAGCCGATTACGAGAAAGAGCATCCCGGCATCAAGCTGGATATTCAGACCGTCGGCGGGGGCAGCGATTACGGGGCTTCGTTGAAGGCAAAGTTTGCTTCAGGCGAACAGCCGGATATTTTTAACGTTGGGGGTTATGTGGAGCGTGACATGTGGTTTGATTATCTGGAGGACTTGAGCGACCAGCCTTGGGTCAAGGATGTCAAGGACGTGGCCAGAGAGCCGATGACCCGGGAAGGGAAGCTGTACGGCATGCCGATGAACCTGGAGGGTTACGGGTTTATGTACAACAAGGACCTGTTTGCCAAAGCAGGGATCACCAAGCCGCCGATGACTATCGATGAGCTGAAGGAAGCCTGCGAGAAACTCCAGGCCATAGGCGTTACGCCATTTGCCAACGGTTATCAGGAATGGTTTGTGCTCGGCAACCACAATGTGAACGTGGCGTTTGCGCAGCAGAAGGACCCGGGCGCTTTCATTCAAGGGCTTACGGACGGCACGGAGAAATTTGCCGGAAACCAGGTGTTTGAGGAATGGGCCAATCTGCTTGATTTGACGCTGAAATACGGCAATAAGAACCCGCTTTCGACCGACTACAACACCCAGGTGACGATGTTCGCGAGCGGCCAGGCCGCTATGATGCAGCAGGGCAACTGGACCCAGGTTCAGCTCGACGGCATCAACCCGGATCTCAAGCTTGGTTTTCTGCCGATGCCTATTGACAACACGCCGGGCGACAACGACAAGCTGTATGTAGGCGTGCCGAACAATTGGGTGATCAACAAGGAATCTCCGGTGAAGCAGGAGGCCAAGGATTTCTTGAACTGGCTGGTCACTTCCGATACCGGGAAAAAATATATCACCAAGGAATTCAAATTTATTCCCGCTTTTAACAGCATTAAGGGCACCGAAGAGGACCTCGGTCCGCTTGGCGCTGAAATTCTCAAATACACGGATGCGGGCAAGACGCTGACCTGGAACTGGGCCCGGATGCCGAACGGCATGCCGCAGGAGCTTTCAAACACGATCCAGGCTTATATCGGAGGCAAAATCGACAAGCAGGAAATGTTTGAGCAGTTCCAGACGAACTGGGATAACTTGAGTGTGCAGTGAGTAAGCCTAAAGTTCGAGAGAGAGGAACAACAGTTGGCTCCATCCGATAAGGATTTTGAAAAAAAGATAAACGGCAAATTTTTATTGATAAAGCACGCCGAAGTAGCTGGAAGACGCGGGATGGAGTATGGGGTCCGGCGTCTTTCAGCTATTTCTGGAAAGTTCAGAATTTGTTTAGATCTCTCCGCTAATATGGTTACTTGAAGTGACCAATTTTATGGAGAGAGGGGTAAAGCGCTTAAAATGAAGAAAAAAGTCGTGCTGCTGCTGAGTGCAGTGCTGCTGCTGGCGCAAATTTCTCAGATGCTGGGAATTATAAGCCGTGTGCAGGCTGAGGACATTCAGCAGAACCTTATCACAAACGTAGCTCTGACGGTGCTGGACGAATCGGGCCAAACGGTGACTGGCACCGTTTATGAGCAAGGGGCCCCCGTGCAGCTTGATTTTGATTGGGAGCTGCCGAATGCCAGCGGATATGGGGACGGGGCTACGTTTACATTTGACCTGCTCCCGGAGAATGTTTTTGCCATCCTTAACGATATTGAAGGCGAGCTGCCGCTGGAGGACGGCGAAAGCGTGGGCACCTTTAAAGTGGACTGGGATACCAACAAGATAACCATGACATTTAACGACTTCATTTCGCTTTATGACGACGTCCACGGGAAAATTACGATTAAAACCAAGTTCGATAAAGACAAAATGGCTGGAAGCACTCATCAGGTAATTAATTTCCCGGTTCAAAGCGGGGAACAAACGGTTGAACTTGATTTTAAACCGGATGTCAGTTCGACAATCGATAAGTCGGGAACGCCGGACAAAGCGCTTAATGCGCAAAATATCAATTGGACCGTGAACGTTAATAAAAAGCTTGAAACGGTACAGCATGCCGTGGTCACCGATCCGATCCCCTACGGTTTAACGCTGGATACCGACTCAGTGAAGGTTTATAACCTGGCCGTCAACCTCGATGGCTCCGTAAGCGTTACAGATGCCGTCGATAGCGGTCGTTTCCAAGTGGGGAAAACGGAGGACGGCAATGATTTTCAAATCCTATTTACGGATGAAAACATCAGTACGGCCTATCAGATTCAGTACTCCACCCATATTGACGGGGGGGCAAGCTTTACCAACACGGCCGTATTAAGCGGAGATGGATATACGCCTGAATCGGCGAGCGCAACGGTTAACGTAAGCCGGGGGGCTGAGCTTGCCAAGACGGCAGGCAACTATGACAAAGTTACCCAAACGGTAAACTGGCAGATCCAGTTTAACTACGGCGAGGAGAATGTTGCCAAGGAGGATGCGCGGCTGACCGATTATTTTAATGATACTCAGCAGCTTGTGCCGGGATCATTAAAGGTTTATAACGTGACTTTTGGAAGCGGAGGCGATCCGGTTAAGGGCAGCGAATATTCGGGTTTCGTGGTTGAGGATCCTGCCCCTGAGGAGGGGAAAGAAGGGTTCTCCCTGCAGTTTAACTCCGATATTCATTCGGCTTTTATAATTGAATACCAAACGAAAGCAAAGGAGCCCGTCTTTCAAAACACGAACGTAAATAATACCGTGACTTGGGGAACTTATGAAGCTTCAGCCAGTAAAGGGCTGGAGCAGGTATTTGGCATCAAATATTTTGATAAAGCCAATTATGCGGCTCAAACGGCTGACTGGCATATAGACATTAACGGGAACAACGTCTTAATGAACAATGCCACAATCAAAGATGAGTTCACAGGGGGCGGGCTGGAGCTGGATCCGACAACACTGGAAGTCAGAAATGCTTCCGGCGATTTGGTAGATCCTAGTGCCTATACCGTAACCTATACAGGAGATCCTGCCGATTATACGCAAGGGTTTGAGCTGAGCTTCGCAAACGCTATTAACGAAAAATATTCGATCAGCTATACAACCAAGTATACGTTCGCGAATCTTACTTCCGGGGATACCTTCCCTAATAAGGCAGTCCTGACCTGGACGGACGCCAAAGGTGAACAGAGCTTGACCACAACAGCTGGTTTTAATCCCAACCCTTATACGAAAAGCAATGGTTACAAGAGCGGCGCTTATAATCCGCTAACCAAAGAAATTACCTGGACAATTGGCGTGAATTATAACCGGAAGCAGCTTTCGGAAGCGTCAGTAGTAGACGAGCTGGAAGCTAATCAGAAATATATTCCCGGTTCAATCGCTGTATACGAGATGAATATTGCTGAAGACGGTAAGGTTACTCAGGGAAGCCCTGTTGAAGACGGCAGTTATACTGTGAATTATAATCCCTCTTCCAACAAGCTGACCGTCGGTTTTAATTCTACAATCAACAGCGCATATATCCTGGTATTTAAGACAAGCCTCGCAGGGAACCTGATTAACACTAAAGTGGACAATACAGCCATTCTCATGAATGGCAATGTTCAGGAGTCCAAAGGATTGGATAGTTCGGTCAATATCCCTCACGGCGGGGAATATGTAAGCAAAACGGGCAAACAAAACGGAGAAGTGGTCGATTGGCAGGTGGATATCAACCGCAACCAGTCGACTGTCAGCGATGCTCAATTAATTGACACGCCTAGCACTAACCAGATTCTGCTTCAAGACTCATTCCATTTGTATTCCGCCTCGGTTGATGAAAATGGCGAGATCGGTAAGGATGAGGAAATGGCCAAGGGTACCGATTACGCCCTGACGTTTGAGAATAATGAACAAGGGGTCCCTTCTTTTACCTTGAGCTTTATGAAAGAAATTTCAGAACCCTATATATTGGAGTATCAGTCCCTGATTAACGCCAATGATGGGGAGAGTCTGACCAACAGCGTTAAATTCAAAGGCAACAATACGGAGACGATTGATAAGGAAAGCAATCAGTCCATCATCGTAGGTGTCTCCTCAGGTTCCGGCAGCGGAAGCGGAGTTCGGGGATCGCTTACAGTCATTAAAGTGGACAAGGAGGATGCCAATCTTGTATTGCCGGGTGCTGAATTCAAGCTGGAGCGGAAGCTGAACGGCAAACGGATCCTTATCGGCACCCAAACTACCGACGAAGAGGGCAAGGTAACTTTCACTAAGCTCCTTGCGGGAGATTATGTGCTGACGGAACTGACGGCACCTTCGGGTTACACCATTGATACACCTGATTACGACCTGACGATCAGTTCTTCAAATCTTAATCCAGTTCAGCAAGTAAGCGATACAAAGATTCCGGATCCAACACCAACACCAACACCGACACCAGCGCCATCAACCGGCGGGGGCGGTTCCACGCCTGAACCGACACCTACGCCGACACCGGCACCAAGCGGAGATCCGTCTCAGGCTCCTGGGGAAGCAAGCCCGACACCGGTGCCAACGCCAGTGCCGAGCGAAGGCCCGGCACCGTCTAATGACACAGTCGTCACCATTAAAGGTACGCCAATCAGCGGGGTTATCCCAGTGCCCGACGGAGCTGCGCCAAGAATCGGCATGCAGCCGAAGCATGGGCAGGCAGCTGTTAAGCCTGACGGTCGCTGGACTTATACGCCAGATGGAGAATTTACCGGCAAAGATAAGTTCTCTGTTGTTATTCAGCTGCCGAACGGAGAAGAAGAGATTACAATTGCGGTGGACGTAGTGCCGAAAGGCGGGGTTACCCTTTCCGCTGGAGGCGGAGGAGGCACAGGGACTCAACCTCTGCTGCCGCAAACGGGGGAAGGGAGCCATTTGGGGATTCAACTGGCTGGTTTGTTCTTCGTCCTGCTGGGTGTGACAGGCATTTGGGTTATTCGAAGAAAAAGAATGAAAGTAAACAAGGCAACGAATTAGCGAATAAAAATAACAAAGAGCCTGCCCGGATATAGGCAGGCTCTTTGGATTGTATCGGAAGCGACCTCCGGCAGCTCACGATTTCGGGACCAAAGCGGATAGGCCGCCGCTGGTGTTGCCGTCATCGAGCCGCGCCTTTACGATAAGGCGGTGCGTCGGATTGACAAGGGGATCACAAGTAATCAGCGTCAGCGTCCGTTCCTGATCGCTGCCCTCAAGTACCGAAACCTCGGTTGGTTCAACGATGGAAATGTCATAAACCGTATAGGTTTCGGTTTGTCCGTTTCGGAGTTTTATTTCAATCTTATCTCCTGCGGTTATTTCATTTAGGCGGTTGAACAACCGTCCTTTCGTGTGAGCCCGGTGTGCCGCAATCGCTGCATTTCCGTTTTGTCCCAGCGGCGCCGTTTCCGTCAGATGGGCTGCGGCGTATTTCATGTTTTTTTTGGTTGCCCCTTCAAGGATAGGCAGCTTTACATCTATTTTATCAATCGTAATAATACCGAGAGCATTTTGGTCCTCGAGCAGCTTGGCATCTACGTTCCCGGCAGGACTGACGTCCGACTCGTCCTCTCCTTCATCCAGAAGACGGTTCAAACGGTTAAAGCTGTTAAGCAGTAACTTCTCATGTTCGGCATTGCTGCTCTGTGCGGATAGATCCGCCGGCCCCTCCATCTGCCTGAGAAGCTGATCCTGTTTCCAATCGTAATAGGATTCCCGTCCCATAGGAAAGAGGATTAGCAGAACGCCTACAAGAATCAGCAAATAAGATAGCTTTTTCATCGCTTTTTGACAGGCCCCCCGCCTAGTATTGAATGCGAAGAGTATAGCCGGAACGTATAGACAAAAAATAAACAAGAGCCAGCCTCCAGCCGGCAACAAACAGTAGAGGTTAAATGGAACTGGTCCATCCCGGATTCTGAAGACGCCATTCTTTGAACCAGGAGGCTGCTTTGGCAGGAACGTTAATTCCCAGATCCTGCTCAAATAGCAGGGACAATTTATTGTACTGATCTTCCACCGCCTGAAGTTCCCCCAAGCGGCTGAAGATCTTCATCAGTCCAAGATGCCCCTCCTCGGAATAGGGGTTGATAATAACAATTTTTTGGAACAGCTTCAAAGCCTCCGCATATTTCCTTCGTGCGGCGTAGAAGTCGGCCAGCTCTATAGCGTGATTCATCCATAAAGCGCGAAGCCTCTGTTGCTCGCCCGCTGCCCAAGGATAATCGTATTCGCCAAAATAGTCGCCTGTATACCAATCGGACCAGCCTTGATGGTCCGCAGCATTTTGATCCTTAATTTCAGGAGCACTAAGAATTCCGTTCTCTAGTACATCCACATCTACCGCGATATTCCCCAATTGAAGGACATAACCTTCATTGCCGGGTTTATTGATGATTTCCGCTTGAATGCGGGCTTGCTTCAAACATTGGCGTACATGATAAATAGTGGTGTATAAATGAGTCGAAGCCTTTTTGAAATCATATTCCGGCCAAAACTGCTGGAGCAGAGCATCCTTACTGACGAACCGGTTGCGGTTATGCAGCAGATAAGCGAATAACTCCTGCGCTTTACTCGTCCGCCACCGGAGAGGAATTTCGGAGCGGGCCGAGGGATCTTGAGCAGCCGAAATTAGGCGCAGGCTGTGGAAGCAGCAAAATATCCGTTCTTCAGCCCCGGCTTCCTGCTGCTCCTGTTGCGAATGAAGGGACAGTCTATCAGCTAGTCTTTGGATCGTTTTCTCCAAACGGGATTTCTGGACCGGCTTCAATACATAGTCCAGCGCGTTCAGTTCAAAGGCTTCAATCGCATAGGCATCGTAGGCCGTGACAAAAACAACATTCGCTTCAGGGCAAGCTTGCTGCAGCATTTCCGCGGCCTGCATACCATTTAGCCCGGGCATGGCAATATCCAGGAAAATGACGTTTGGATTATATTCGGATGCGATTGTAATGGCTTGAACAGGATCTGTATAACTTTCAATGGATTCTATATCCGGAAGCTGCCATAACAGATTCTCCAGGTGCCTAAGCGCCAGGTTCTCGTCATCAATCAGTAGCGCGCGAATCATGCGAGTATCACTCTCCGTGACTTATAACAGTAGACAATCAACAGGATAATTGCTCCAATAGTTTAATAGTATAACATGTTTAAAAATTTAATCATCTTTTTCCTTTCGTTTTGGAACTGAGAAGGAAACCCGGGTGCCCTGCCCCTTCGCGCTGGAGATGGACAGGCCATGTCCAAACAGCTTTTGGAGTCTCCGGTTTGTATTACGAAGCCCAATTCCCCTTCCAGGACTGTTAGGCGATGAGGCAAGCAGCTCTTTCACCTCGAATTCCTCCATGCCGACCCCATCATCCGAGACGACAAAAAGGGTATATTCTGCATGTTCAGTAATTACGATGTCCACACTGCCTCCGCTGGAGCGGGCCAAAACGCCGTGCCTCAGGGCATTCTCAACCAAAGGCTGAAGTGAGAGCGGCGGCAGCTTCAGAAGTGGATCGACTGCCGGGTCTATGGAAAAGGAGACGTTGAGCCGGCCCTCAAAACGTTCGCTCTGAATATAGGCATATGAGCGGACCAGTTCCAATTCATACTCCAGCGGAACAAGTTCTTCTACATTCCAGAAATCAAAGCTGATTCTCAAATAAGAGCTGAAAGCATCAATCAGCCTGTTCATTCTATCCGTATCAATGCTGCTTAATGCCGTAATTGAATTTAGCGTATTAAACAGGAAATGCGGTTCGATCTGCGCCTGCAGATAGGCAGCTTCCATGTGTAGATGCTCTTCAATGCTTCTCTTCAAATCGCTTAAGGCTTTGACCCGGTATTTCAGTTCCAGCGCATCCACCGGCTTGGACACATAGTCGTTTGCGCCAGCGGTAAAGCCGGAATAAATATCTTCCGGACGATTCCGGGCAGTCAGCAAGAGAACGGGCAGCTCGGATAAGGAAAATCGTTGACGTATGATCCTCACCAGCTCATAGCCCGACATGTGGGGCATCATGACATCGGCGATCACGAGATCCCACTTGGTTTCATTCAGCTTGGTTAGCGCTTCGCTTCCGCTTAAGACGGAGGTTATATGATAATGGTCCGGCGAAAGAATTTTCTCCAGAATTCTTAAATTAACAGGATCGTCGTCTACAGCAAGAATTCGGTATTTGGCCGAGAAAGTCTCAGCGGAGTTCCCGTTTTGATAAAATTCAGACGCCGCCGCGGTTTCCTCGCTTGTCCCAAGCGTTGCTTCCTGTTTGGGTGTTCCGGGCAACAGGAACAAAGAGGACTGAAACGGCCTTGTCTGTTCTCCGGCCATTTCGTAATCTCTAGCGTTGGAGGAAGTGTCTCGCTCCACTGAAATAGGCAGGGAGAAGCTGAAGGTGGAGCCTATTCCGGGGGAGGATTGAAGGCGTAAAGCCCCTCCGTGCAGCTTGACCAGCATTTGGCTGATGCTCAGGCCAAGACCAATTCCGCCATGTATTTCAGAAAGCTCCTGCTCTCCTTGAGCATAGGCATCAAAAATCCGGAACTGTTCAGATTCCCCGATTCCGGGGCCGGTATCGGCTACGTGAATGAAGGCTGTTGTCCCTTCTTCATCTTGAGTAGCGTATATGCGAATAATCCCTTCTTGAGTGAATTTAATGGCATTATGGACCAAGTTAAAAAGAACCTGGGTCAGCCTTTTTTCATCCCCGAACACTTTGGGGAAATCATCGCTGATCTCCATCCGTAGTTCGACGGATTTTCCGGCAGTTAAATAGTGCAGCATATCCATAACGCCGGAAGCCAGAGATTGCATACTGACTGCGGCTGGATGCAGCTTGATCCGCTGCTCGCGGAGCTGGACCAGGTCGAGCAGATCGTTAACGAGCAGCGCCATTCGCCGTCCTACCTGGGTAAGCAGCGTCAACTCTTTCCTGTCCTCGCCGGTCAGCATGCTTTGCTTGCTGTTTAACACGGATTCCGCGATATTGATCATTCCGTGCAGCGGGGTGCGCAGCTCATGAGAGGTGTTGGCAAGGAATTGGTCTTTGGTTTTATCGGCCTCCTGAAGCTGATGTGCAAGCTCCTCCGTTTTCCTAACAGACTTGAAATATCTCACAAACCAGTAAGTACCCAGTCCAAGAAAGGCGAACAGGATGTCAAACGGGTAAAAAGCCAGGGGTGCCATATTATGACCTTTAAGTACTCCCCATATCGAACTTGAGGTCAGGCTGCATGCCGCGAGCAGCAGAAAAATAGCGCTGCTGTCCGTTCGAATGACGTAACGGAACAAAGGAACAGGAAGTCCCAAAATGGTGCCGGAGATGAAAATAGTAAATAACAGTCTGTCCAGGTTAGTAGGATTAAAGGGCGATAGCAGCGTAAACAGCATAAATATTCCAGCAGGAATAATATATAGGAGAAAAAACTTCCTCCACTTGAGTTCAACAAACCAGAACGCAGTAATGAAGACCAGCATTAAAGAAGTGCCCGTATAAGAGATGATCCTGAGCTTCTGAAACCAAAAATAATTAATAGGCAGCCATATTAAGAGCAGTTTATCATCATCAAGAGAAATGCCTAGGGTTGAAAAAAGCATCAAAAGGATAAAAAACAGCAGCAGAGTCTGCTTCCGGTTAAATATATAAATAATAGCCATATATAAGGTATGCAGAATCATGACCACAAGGATGACAAGCTCGAAACCTACAGAATACAAACGTTCGGAATCCGCCTTGGACTGGGTTCCAAGCTTGATGGAATGAATAATTCCTCCTTCTGCCGGCGAGTCGAAATTGCTGGCGAGAATCAGCAGATCGATCTGATGATCGAGTGGTTCGAGCACTGCAGAATAAGTAATGTCTTTGGGTGTATACTGTTCAGGCGTTTCGGCCGGGTGTCCAAATTTAGCGATCTGCTCCCCGTTGGCATAGACCTCCGAGGAAGCCTTAATGCTGTTAATCAAAATTTCGTAAGGCTCTTTAAGTTCCTCCGATGTCAAAATTTTTAGATGATAGGTTCCGTAACCGTAAGCCGAATCTCCATCAAAGGAAGAAGCCCAATTGCCGGGAACTTCAATGAGTTCCGGGTTATCCGGAATTTGAATTTGGCCATTCTGCGGCCGCAGAAGCTGATTGGGGAAGAAGTCCCACTCCCCGTCAAGAGTGATGGTTGGCCGGTCCTTAAGCGGCCAATTTCGAAGATCCAGGACGCCATTTGTGACATGCGGCTGGTCGCCCGGATTGTGGGCGGCGTTCCATAACAAATGAAATCCGGTAAGAACAAGAAGAAAAGTGACAAGAATCAGACAAGTTTTTTTTATTGACATCATAACAGCCAATTATTTCGACAATAAGAGTGTAATTCCTGCATAGGATAGAAATCGTCCTAGACAAAATAAAAAGACAATTCCACGTTGATCCGCAGGAACTGTCTAGATGAAAGGCCTAACACCGCTTTCACGCTTTTACCGCTACCAGTGTAAATGTCTTGGGAATGCCTTTGTCGAAGACGTCGGACGACAGGTTCGGAAGTTCTTCCAGGAGGCGGAGATACAGGCCGGCTGAAGCCACAGCGGTCACGATTTCGCCGAGATTCCAGTGGCGGAGCATCACTTTTTGCACCTCCGGCTGTTTGCTGTCGTCCGGCAGGAATTTAAAGAAGGAAATTTCAGTTTCCTTTAAAGAGGAATCAAAATAATCGCCGTCCACCTTATGTTTGCGGATGTTGGCTGTTGTCCCTCGGGAGGAGATCA